>NZ_LQXG01000012.1:0-507923 GCF_001924955.1 Maricaulis sp. W15
TCCCATCCCGAACACGGCCGTTAAGACCCCTAGCGCCGATGGTACTGCGTCTTAAGGCGTGGGAGAGTAGGTCGCTGCCCGGTCTGCACGATAGATCCAATATCCTCCACAAATATCAAAACAATCAAACCGTCGCTCACGCGGCGGTTTTTTTGTGCCCGAACCCAAGCCTGAAACTCTCACCGGCCCACGCCGGCAAAGTGTCAGACCGCCTGGATTTATGACCAACCGGAAAACACAACCGTGCGAGCGGCAGGCCGATCGAAATGGGCTTGCCAGTCCGTGCCCTGTCCGGCTCGATGCTCATTGCGGAGATGGACAAGGCAGGGCGCGCCTTCCATCGGTCGGTGTTTCACCGGTGCGAAAGCGCTGCAGGATGACGGGTCAGACCGGTAATGAGAGGATGTCATGTGGGGGTTTTATTGGAGCAGATTGTTCGGGATCATCCTGTTGACGATCAATCTGCTCGCATTTCTGAGCACGTCGGAATGGGTCGTAAGCGGTTCGGTTCTGAACCAAGCCGTGGACGCTTGGGGCCAGATCTGCCGGTGGGGATTTACCCCAATTGACGCAGTAGTTGTTCCGCTTGGCTTTGAGGTGACAGAGCAGGAGCGCTTGGCCCTGACGGTCATGTTGTTGATTTTTCTGCCGGGCGCGTTCGTGAAGAATGCGAATGGCGAACGCAGTCTGAGTGGCATGTCGATCGCCATCGGGTTTAGCCTTATGGGTTTTGCCTGGATGGTTTTTGATGATGCCATCGATCCTGACAACTCGGTGATGCCTTTGCTGGATCCCGAGCGCCAATTGGTCGCCATGCTCAGCCTTTTGGGTTTGATCGTGTGGATTACAAAATTGATTTATTTTGACTTCGAGATGTCGGGTAAAGGGTACTCAGTTGGCAGGAGCACGCGAATGCTTCTGTCCATAGATGGCAGCTATCTCCGAATTTTCGGAAGCTATGTTGTCAATTTGATCGGGGCCTTGCTGATCTTACTGGGCCTGGGGATGGCGGGTCTGCTTACGATCGCGAATTGACCGATAAGGCGTCCTGGCTGACAAGCCATACAGGAACAGACCCGCGCGGAACGCGCCCATCCCCAACCACGCCAGTGATCAATTGGCGTGCGGGAAATCGCTGTATAATCTTGTCTCCAAAATTGGGGGGAATGAATGTCGATTTTTCAACCTGTGTCCTATCACCTCAAAAACCTGACACGGTTTGAGGGCCGGGATTCGCTCGCTGTTTTCCTGCCGTGGGGAATGGTGGGTGTCCAGGTGTTGGGATTTGCGATGATCCTGGCGATCGCACCGGTCATCCTCGAGGTCGCAGGAATCGTCACCGGCCTGTTCGGCGGGCAAGCCTGGATCGTGTCCACGGCGCTCGTCCTGCTGGTCATCCTTGGCCAGATTGCGCTCATGGGCGCGTCAATCACGCGGCGCCTGCATGATAGTGGGCGCAGCCTTGCCTGGGCTGTGCCACCGGCTGTCTTGCTGACGCTGGTTGGCAGCCTGATGCCCCGCCAATTCGCACAGCTCCCGGCCAATGGTGCGGCACCAGACGGTTTCTACGCATTGATGGGCCTCATATTGATCTATCTGCTGTCGGTCTTGCCGCTGATTGGCCTTCTGGGGGCAAATGGCAGCGGTGAACCCAACCGGTATGGCCCGCCGCCAGCTGGCAAGTGACACGAAAAGGACCGATCGGCAGCCCGCTCTTTCCTGTTCGTCCTGTCACACCCGGTCTCAGCGCACACAAGCAATTTACGGGCGGGAATTGACCGTTTCGCTGCTGGAATGGGACGGGCGCGATGCCGCGGCCCCGGGGGCGCTGTGTACCGCGACCGCGTGCAAGACGGTATGCCAGCTCAGCCTTGATCATGTCAGTGAGGATGTCGCACGGTCGCTGCAATTGGTGCGGCACTGACGCATCCGCCGGGCCTGCGCCGCCCGATCAGATCCGCTCGCGCAACCACAGGCTGGCGATCACCTTGACCCCTTCAGTGACGGGTTCGCCGGCGTGCAGACTGGTTTTCTCGCAGCTGCCGTCGGCGGCGACATTGTCAAAGCTCAGGGCATCGCCGCGCCGGCCGGTCCAGCGCACATCAAGCCGCGGGAAGACCGTGTCCCCGCCGGTGAACTCCTCATTCAGGCGTACCAGCGAGGTCGAGACCCGCTGGCCGCGCGCCTTGATGTCCGTGGCGGCATGACCGCCGGAGTCGGCGATGAAGTCGAAATGGGCCCGGTACTCCTCGCCCGGCCGGTAGACGATCACCGCCAGCGCTTCGCCATGCCGGGCCGGCTGGCCGGCAAGGCAGGCCATGCGTGACTTGATCGCCCAAGAGACGAGATCCATCGCCTGTTCCGGCATCGGCGCGGTCAATGAGCTGCGATAGGGATCGTTTTCCAGCTCGCCACTCTTGGGATTGATGATCTGGGCCGGCTTGAGCAGCGGCGCCGCGCCGACCGTAAGGTAATCGCAGGCGCTCGGCGCGATTGCACCGACCCAGCGCTCGATGCGGGGACTGGTGTTGAGACGGTCCGTCGCCGGTGGCGCCGAGGCGAGGGCTTCGGCGATACGGGTGAGGGCGATGTCTGTGTCTTGCGGTACTGCAAAGCCGGCGCTGGCTGGCGCCGCGTCGAGCTTGGCGCAGTGATGCATCAGCCCGCCGGCCATCGGGTGGCCTGAGCGCGCGAGATTGGGGCCGAGATCATCGAGGCAGGCAAAGCGCTCGCCGGCTTCCAGGGCTTCGCGCATCAAGGCTGCGATGGCGAGACCGGACCCGGCGCGGCCGGCCTGGTCCAGCCAGGCCCGGCCGGTCTCTGTTTCGCCCGCCATGATCGCCAGCAGGCCGAGCTCCGTCCGGGCCACCCAGTCGCCGGCCTCGGCCTCGGCTTGCCGCGTCTCGAGGGCGCCCGCCCAGTCCGCGACATCATGACCGATCCCGGCGGCGCGGAAATAGGCGCGGTGCCGGTTGCGCATCACGCTATCCGGTGCGGTGTCGAGGGCGATCCGGACCCGACGGGCTGAATCGGGGCCCGCTTCGGGCAGGCCGCTGAACTGGACCAGCAGGCCCATGGCGGCTTCATCGCCGTCGCAAGTGGCCCGTTCGGCGGCGGAAATGGCGTCGTTATGACGGCCGGCATGCCAGTCTTGCAGAGCGGACCGGGCGATCTGGCTGGGGGGTGTCGAGGCTTGGGTCATGGGGGCCAGTTTAAACCCTGCTTTTGAAAGCTGGCCAAGCGCAGCTATGCTGTTGACCGTACACGGATGTCAGCTTACACACGCGCTCCCGGCACACACCGCCCACCAGAGGCGCTGACCCGGAAGACCCTGATGCGGGGTGGAGCAGTCCGGTAGCTCGTCAGGCTCATAACCTGAAGGTCGTAGGTTCAAATCCTACCCCCGCACCCATTGAAAACCCCGCGCTGTTGGCGCGGGGTTTTTTGGTTTTGGGCGCCTGTCGCATTTGTCTCCATGGCGGATGAGCGATTACCTGTCCCCGGTCGTCAATCCCATCCGCGTCGCATGCCAGCTGGCCTCTGCGCGTGAGGAGATGCCCAGCTTTCGGTAGATTGACTTGATATGGCTGGCGACCGTGCTCTCGGCCAGCTCGAGCGCTGTGGCGACGTCGATATTGCGCAGGCCACGACCGATCAGGCCAAGCACTTCCTTTTCGCGTGTGGTGAGGTCTTCTTCCGGGTCGGCGGCCGGGCCGGTGAAGCGGAAATGTTCCATGATGCGGCGGGCGATTGACGGCGACAGGGCCGGGGTGCCGTCGGCCAGCTGCACCAGCTGCCGGGTCAGTATTTCGGCGGTGTGTTCCTTGAGGAGGTAGCCTTGTGCGCCCGCTGACAGGGCAGCGACAATATGTGCGTCGTCACCCATTATGGTAGTCACGATCGGGATGGCGTCCGGGCAGACCAGACGCAGGCTGCGCAGGACTTCAAGGCCGGACCCGTCGGGCAGGCCCAGGTCGATCAGGGCGATGTCGCAGTCCTGGCGGGCGGCGGCGGCGAGGCCGGAGCGCATGCTGTCAGCCTCCTCAATCCGGCAGTCGGTGAATGCGGCCCGGGCAATGTCGCCAAGCCAGCGGCGCGTTTCGGCGACATCTTCAACAATCAGAATACGGGTCATCCGTGGGCCTCCTCGCAGGATGGAGTCGGCGGGTTTGACGTCACGGGCGCGAGCGGGAAGCACAGGCAAATCTGCGTGCCGCCGGTGCCGCCATCCAGGGTCAGTTCGCCCTTCAGGCTCTGTGAGCGGCTTTGCATATTGGCCAGACCGTGGCCGCGACCGGTCCGGACCGATGGCAGGCCGCGCCCGTCATCGGCCATCACAACGCGGGCGACATCGCCCTCGCGGGTGGCGCGGACCCGCATCGTCTTGGCGCCGGAATGCTTGATCGTGTTGCTGACGGCTTCCCGGATAACCGAGCGCAGGGCGTGCGTGCCCCCGGTCGACAGGCTGGGCGTCGCGCCGATATCCATCTCCCAATCGAGCGCGATGCCGACAGCGCCGAGCCGGTCAGCGGTTTCGACTCGCAGATCGGCCAGTGTTTCATCCAGATCAAGACCGGGCGTGGACGCATTGTTGATGATGTCGCGCAGGTCGGTCAGCGTCTCGCGGATCATCAGGTCCTTGCGCTCTCGATCAGCCGAGTGCAGGGCGCCGAGCAATTGGGCACCGATATTGTCGTGCATGTCGCGAGCGATGCGGCCACGCTCCTCGGCGACGCCGCGATCATAGGCGTCACGGCTCGCCTCGGCGTGCGCCATCAGGTCGATCAGGCGACGGGCGAGGTCGCGCTGCGCTGGCCCGAACAGGCCGCGCCCTGCCCATGGATAGCGCAGGATGAGTGGCGGGATCCCGGTCATGGCCGGCAGTCGGAGGGTCAATCCCTCTTCGGCGATCTCGGGCGCATCCACCGGCGCCGGGTCGAGGGTTGTTTCCAGCGGGTTGAAGGTTTCGGTGACGAGCTGGGCCCAGCGTTCCGCCCGGCGACGGCGCGATGCTTCCAGCGCCACGGCCACGACGGCGCCGAACAACTCGTCTTCGCGCAACCGGCTGCGCGGCATGAAGCGCCGGGCCAGGCCATCACGGAGCGGCAGATAGGCGAAGGCGATAAACAGCAAGGACAGGCCGAAGGCCGATCCCGGCCCGATCGGAAACAGGAAAATGAGCGCCGCGTCCAAAGCCACCAGAACAGCTGTGCCGGCGGCGTAAAACAGGATGCGAAACGCCCATTCACCCAGTTCAAACAAGCGGTAGCGGCGCAGGCCCGCCGCCACCCCGATATAGATCAGGCCGAAAAAGCAAAAAGCGTACTCGGCTGTCAGGAGGGGCGGGTATCCGAATGTATTGGGCACCGCATTGAGAACGATAAAGCCACCTGCGCCGAACAGGACGGCAAGACCGAACCAGACCGTGATGGCTCGGGCCGTCGGGGCATGCCGCGCGGCAATGTATTGCGCCGCGACAGCGAGCATGATCCCGACCATTTCCAGGGTCGTGATGAGATGGACGCTCGCCAGGTGGCCGGCGAGATGTCCGGACAGGGCAAGCAGGGTCCAAAGGCCGAAGATGACGCCGATGATCGCCGCCAGGATGCGCCCGTGTTTGAGATGACCGGGATAGACCAGGAAGAGGGCGATGAAGATGATGCCGAAAGCCGATGCGCCGCTCGCATTGAGCATCAACACCATGCGGAAGCTGGCATCAGCGAGACCGCTGGCGTGCACGTCGAGCGCGGCTGCGGCAAATGTGAAGGTCAGTGTGGCGAGGCCCGACAGTGCGAACAGGCGCGTCGCCAGGTCCCGCGGTCGCAAGGCCCAGACCCATCCTGACAGAATGGCGGCGCCGAAGCCGACAATCAGTTGCGGCCAGAGCTTGGCGGGCTGAGCAACGAGTGGCCGGATATCGCTGCCGGGCGCGACCGGTCGGATGGCCAGCCACAACACCGCAGCCAGGGCCGTCAGGCTGATGATGGCGATCAGCATGAGGCGCATGGCCGGCGCGGTCAGGACAGGCCCGGTTTTCATGGCATTTGGCTTTGCATCTGTCCCCGTCGCGCGATCGCTGGCCACCCTGTCCTCGCTGCCTGTCTGATCGCTTGATCATAACCCGCAGCGACGGCCGACCCGCTCCCCTGAACGGGGGATGGCCGAGTCTATTACAGCGCCATATCGTCCTGAAATCCACTGGGGAACCCGCGCCGCCCGATGCTGCTTGCGGGTGGTGCCCTGACCAGGCTGCCCGCCTCATCGGGCCGTCCTATTCGATCAGGAAGGGGTGACCGCAGCTGGCACCGCGCAGGAAAAGGTCGGCTTCGGCCAGGTGCAGGCCCAATTCTTCGGTCAAGCTGGTAAACTGTTCGACCAGTCCGCCAAGCAGGCCATCGCTCCGCAAGGACAGGCCGAGGGCCGAGGCGTTGACGCCGACCCCTGAACTGGCGGTAGCGGGTGTCCCGTTGGCAATATGGGTCTGGTTCATGCGCACATGCTGACGACGTCCTGATCCCAGATCGACACTCAGCAATGGTCGTCTTGACGTGCGGCTCTCGACGACCAGCCGGGCCGGGCGGGTTTCAACGTCGAAACGGGCATCAATGCGACCATTCGAGCGACAGGAAAGACGGGTGAGTTCGGCGTTGGCTTGGGCCGCCTCGAGCCGGACATCGACGTCGGCCAGGCCGAGCCGGGTTTGCGTCAGAAGATGGAGTTGACGGGTTTCGGCAACGGCGCCTGGATAGCTCGCCGCTCCCATTGGCGGCGACTGCGGTCGTTCTCCGATCGCGAGCGAGAGCGCGGCCAGGCCGGCATCAAGATCCAGGGCGAGCTGATGCTCTGAATTGGCGGCGTAGGCGGTGGCCTCGATCAGGTCCAAGGCCGACATTTCAGTGCCCAGAGGACCGTCCAGATAGGGCATGCGGGTGATGGCCTCGGCGGAGAACAAATCCCCGAGGCGGATGGGCGGCAGGTTTTGCAAGGCGCGTCCCGCGAGCCGGTCGAGAATGGACGGCCCGTCGTCGCCGCTCAATTGGCGGACTGCACTCAGGACGGCGCCGGGTGGAATGTCTGTCGCCAGCAATTGTTCGTAGGTCAGGGCCTGCAAGCGGGTTTCGGCGGCGACCAGGTTGAGGAATGACAGGCTGTCGATGCGGACATCGGCCAGTGCTTCATAATCCATCGCGTCGATCCGCCCGTCATAGCCGATCAGTGCCGCGAGCAGATCACCGGTAACGCCGCCTTCGACGCGGGCGAGCCGGGAACCGATGGCGAAGGATGCGGTATCACGACGCGCCGCGGCGGCCTCGGCCAACAGACGTGAAATCCGTGTCTCACCGTCTTCGTTGATGAGCCGGGCATGCAAGTCAACACGCACGGCATTGATGCGAGACGTGGCGGGATGGAATCGGTCCTGCGGGGCGAGGTCCGGGTCCGGCGTGTAGCGGCCGGTCGTGAGGATGGGCTGGTAGCGCGCGGCATTCAGGCCTTGGTCGGCGATGACCTGTCGGGCGAATTCGGTCGAGTAGTCCTGGTCACGTACGGCCATGAGGGCAATGAGGTCGGCCAGTGCCTGCATTTTGCGGTCTTCGAGATAGCGCAGGCCGTGGTCAAGAATGGAGGCCATCAGGATCGCGATCACGCCCAGCGTCAGGGCGTACATCGGAACGATGGAGCCGCGCTCGTCGTGGAAGAAGTGGCGCATCTCAACTGCCCCCGTTCCGAATGACCTGACGATAGATGTATGGGCTTGCCGGCAGCGGCAGCAGGCCCTCGAAAACGTAGGCGGGGTGCGACTCGACCGAATAGGTGATCAGGACTTCGGTGAACTGGCCGTCATCGTTGATGCGAAGTTCCGCGTCGGCGGGGTTGAGTAGCGGGTAGGCGTCGAGCTTGGCGTCAAAATGGCTGCGCGCGAGCTGTTGGCGTTCCTGGCTGGCAAGGCCGGGTATCGTCGCGCGCCCGGTCTCGGCGATCAGGTGCTGCAGGCTCAGATGGGTCGAAAACACCAGCCCGTAGGCGATGATCCCGAACAGGATCAGGATGGCCAGTGGTGAGAGGATGGCGAATTCCACCGCGCTCGCACCGGAGGTGCCGCGGAAGCGGGCAAGGGTGCGGACGCAAGAGCGAAGTACGACAATATGGCTCTTGTGCCGCCGATCAGACAAACGGGCAGTCATGCGCGTTTCCTCCGGGCGGTTAAGCTTCTTTGTGCTCTCATTGTGCTGCTTCGGCTCAATGTAAGGTAGTCTCATATAGTATGAGGGCTAATGAATTCTGAATCGCGTTGCCTATTACAACCGAATATTGTGAGGTGGTGTTGAAAATTTCCAGAAAAATCAACGAACTTGGTTATGTTGAGGGGATCAATCAAAGCGTGTCTTGTGTGATGGGCGTCACGCAGCGAAGTGTCTGGAACCCGGCTTGCAGGGGGTAACGGCCTGCCAGATGGGTGGCGAGGCCAGCTATGTGTTGGGTGCGTGGCGAGGAGTAGACCGGTGGCGCAGGATTTGGCATCACGGATATGATTGCTGTGAGGGCCGTTCGCGCATGCACATGACGCATATCATTATTGACGACTTTCTTCCCGAGCCGGAACGGGTTCGGCAGGCTGCATTGTCGTTGACGTATCCGCCGCGCCCGGAACGGGCGTCGTACCCCGGGCGCAATGCGGCGACGGCCCTCAATCTTGATGGCATCGAGCAATTGGTCGGGCAGATCGTTCACGAGCGAGTTGCACCGGCGCCGCAGTCTTCGCACGCAGTGCCACGTCTGGCGCTTGACGGTGATGGCAGCAGGGCCAGCGTGCACATAGACTTCAATCACTGGTCGGCGATGATTTTCCTGACCCGGCCGGAGCATTGTGTCGGCGGCACGCATTTTTTTCGCCACCGCGCGACCGGTTGGGACCGGGCGCCGGTTTTTCCGGGCGAAGCGGAAGCCAAGGGATTCAAAAATGCTGATGACGCCGTACGAAGCATTCTGGCGGCGGACCAGCAGGATCGGTCCAAGTGGGAAGAAACCATGATCGCCCCGATGCGCTATAATCGTATCGTCCTGTTTCGGGGATATATGTGGCATGATGCCGGCGTCTCATTTGGCGATACGCCGGAAAACGGCCGTCTCATCCTGCCGCTCTTTTTCGAAAATACCGAGGTGGGTTAGGCTGGCTCCCCGAGAAGGCGGGCGAGTTCGCCGAGCTCATTCCGGAGATCATGAGACCGCGCCGGGCGGTTCAGCGCGGCTTTCAGCATCGGGGGCAATTTGATCGATTGGCCGATCAGGGGTTCGACGGTGTCCGCAAACTTGGCCGGGTGGGCCGTGGCGCCAATTAGCCAATGGCGGGCTGCGCGGTCGACATCATCCAGTCGGTGCCAGGCTTCCAGCGCTGTCGCCGTGTGCGGGCAGGCGACATAGCCGGTCTGGTCATGGATGGTCCGGATCCGGTGGCGAATATCATTGTCCTCAACCCGTTCGACCCGCGCGACCTGACCGGCCGGCATGTCGCTGAGGCGTTCGAAATTGCTCGGTGCGCCGACATCCATGGCATTGGCCAGGGTCGCGATCGAAGCGCGGCCGGCATAATCCCCGCCTGCAAACCAGTCCGCCAGCGTGGCGTTGGCATTGGTGGCGAGGATGATCGGTCCGATCGGCAGACCGCAGGCGCGCGCCAGGATGGCGGCGAAGGCATTGCCCAGATTACCGGTCGGGATGATGAGGCCGGGCGCGGTTCCGGTCTCGGCAAATGTGTCGAGGGCAGCGCGCGCCCAGTAACTCATCTGCGGCAGGAAGCGGCCGATGCTGATCGAATTGGCGGAGGTCAGATTGTGCCGGGTGGCGAGCGCGGTGTCGGCGAAGGCTGATTTCACCAGCGCTTGACAGGCATCAAAATCCGCACTGACCCGGGCCGCCTCGACCGGGGCCTTCCAGCAGCATAGCTGGTGCTCCTGAAAGGGAGAGATGCGCCCGGCCGGAAACAGGATGATGGCGCGCGTGCCGGTAACGCCTTCAGCGGCGCAACCGACAGCGCCGCCGGTATCGCCTGATGTGGCGACCAGAACGGTGGCCGGCGCATCGGTGTTTTGACCGAGAGCGCCGAAGGCGCGAAACAGGAAGCGGGCCCCGAAATCCTTGAATGCGCCGGTCGGGCCGTGAAAGAGTTCCAGGCAATCGGGGGCCGTGTCGTCAGTCCCAATGCGCACTCGCGGCACCGGGAAATCGAACGCGTCGGCGCAGATACCAGGAACAGCGCCGTCGAGTTCGCTGTCGGTGAAGAAGGGGCTGAGCAGGCGTCCGGCCAGTGAAGCCAGGTCCGGCGTGTCGGAAAAATCGGCTGGCGAGAAATGCGGCAGGCTTTGCGGCATGTAGAGACCGCCATCGGGCGCCACCCCGGCGCGTAGCGCTTGGCCGGCATCCACGATTGGTGCTTGTCCCCGGGTCGAACGGTATTTCATTCCACGGACTCCACACGCAGGCCGGCCGAGTCGATCGGCGCGTCATAGGCATTGGCGTCACAATTGCCGGCCCTGAAAGCAGCCGCCATCGCCGCTTCGACGGCGGGCAGGTCGGCTTCCAGGGCCCACGCGAAGACGGACGGACCGGAGCCGGAGAAGGAGCAGCCGAGCGCACCGGCCTCGATCGCGGCAGCTTGCACGGCGGCCAGTTCGGGCAGGAGTGGCAGGCGTTGTGGCTCGATGAAAATGTCCGTCAGTCCGGCGCGAACCAGGTCAAGATCATTGATCGCGCAGCCAGCGACAAAACTGGCGATATTGCGGGCATGCTCGACCGCGATGTCCTTGCCGATCTGCGGCGCCAACAGTTCGCGGGCGCGCTGGGTTTCCACCTTGCGATCTGGATGGAACAGGATGCAGGCGACCCCGGCGGGCAGCGGCAGGCGGCGGATCAGCGGCGGATCAAGGCGGCCCGCGACGACCAGCCCGCCCATCAGGGCGGCCATGACATTGTCCCAGGGCGGCGGATCGGCGGAGACTTTCTCGCCTTCCATTGCCAGCGGCAGGAGGTCGGACAGGCTGAAGGGCGAGCCGAGCAGGGCATTCACTGCGCCGGCGGCGGCCACCGCCGAAGCGGCGGACCCGCCCATGCCGGCGCTCAACGGTACGCCCTTGTGAATGTCGACCGTGATGCCGCAGGGCGCTCCGGCTTTTTGCAGGACGGCGTTCGCTGCTGCCAGGGCGCAATTGTCGGACACCGCTTCGGGCAGGTGTTCGACCAAGCCGGACACGTGGCCCAGGCGGACGCCGGCTTGCTTGTCGCGGCGCACCGTGACGGTGTCGCGTACGGCGTCGAAGGCGAGGCCGAGCACGTCAAACCCGACACCGACATTTCCGATACTGGCCGGTGCGCTTGCGCACGCCAGCTTTGGTTTTTGGCTCATGCCACCGTCCTCGTGGACATTCGACGGATATGGCTAAGCGGATTCTCGGGCATGTGCGATGCCGCCTTGGCGGGCAGGACGGTGTCGCGCTGGATATCCATGATATCGGCGAAGACGGCTTCGGCCGTCGGCCAGCGGCCGGCGCCCTTGCCGAACACGCCGAGTTGGCCGCCGGGCAGGTTGAGCAGGGCGCCATTGCCTTCATTGACCAGACCGGCGAGCGGGTGGTCCGGCGCCAGCGCTTGGATCTCGACCTTGGCTTCCACGCGGCCATCGCGGGTGGTGGAGCAGCGGGCCACCTGTTTGAAGACAAGGCCCTTCTCATTGACCGCGGCGATGCGGTCGGCGGACAAATCACTCAGACTCTCTCGGCTGATCTGATCGGGGTGGAGCGCGACGCCAAAGGCATGGCGCACCAGGATGGCAAGCTTGTCGGCGGCGTCATAGCCGTCGATATCGGCGCTGGGATCCGCCTCGGCAAATCCCAGCCGTTGGGCTTCGGCGACGGCTTCGGCCAGTGGTACGCCAAGTCCGAGCTGTCCGAGCACGAAATTACAGGTGCCGTTGAGCACGCCTTCGACCGAGAGCAGCGTGTCTTCAGCGGCCAGCAGGTCGACAATTTCGAGGATCGGCACGCCGCCGCCAATGGTCGCAGAATAGCGCAGCGAGCGGCCGTTTTCCTGTGCGAGTTGGTGCAGGCGGTCGAAATCCAGCGCCATGACGGCCTTGTTGGCTGTCACCAGATGCGCGCCCTCGCGCAGCACGCTTTGCGACAGCGAGCGTGCGAGGCCGGTGCCACCAATCGTCTCGACCACGATATCGGGATCACCGGCCAACGCCTCGGCGGGATCGGCTGTGAATTGCAAGGCGACGGGCGCGCCGACACGGTGTTGATCCGGATCACGGACCAGGACCGGGTTGAGCGAGAAACGGCCCGGATGGGCGAGGAGATGGGCGCAAACGCCGGCGCCGACAGCGCCATGTCCCAATACCGCAACCTTCAACGGTTTGGCCGCCACGCCGCCGCCGGCGCGCTTTTCGACAGCGGCGATGCGTGTGGCGTAGGGGCGCCCCAGGGCGGCGACTTCGATCACCACATTTTGCTCTTTGGCGCGGGTGATTGCCTTGTCCTGTACGAGGCCGCGGCTGACCTTGGCGGCTTCGTCATAGTCCAGCTGATCGAGCCGTTTGGCATTGGCGACCTTGGCCGGATCGTCGGTATAGACCCCGTCGACATCCTTGATCAGACGCACCCGGTCGGCGCCCAGCCAGTGGGCGAACTCGACCGCGGTCAGATCCGTGCCGCCCCGACCCAGGGTGACCGGCCCGTCCGCACCATCGCCAAAGAAGCCCGGTGCGACGATGACGTCTACGGCACCAAAGCGCGCCAGCACACGCCCGGCGTCCAGCCCGGTCAGATTGGCATCGAGGGCTTCGCCTTCGGCGCGCAGCCCCATCTCATGCGGATCAAGCACGGCCGAGGGGATGCCGGAGCGTTCGAGTGCCAATCCCATGAGGGCCGCCGACTTCAACTCACCGCAGCGGACCAGGCGGGCCAGAAGGGCGTCGGAACAGCCTTGGCCGACATCATTGCCGACGCCGAACAGGGCATCGGTCTCGCCATCAAGGGCGGAGACGACAGCGACCACTTTCTCGCCGGCGCGGACATGCCGGTAAATCTCGTGCGCAGCGCGGGCATAGTCGTCCGGCGTGAACAGGACGGAGCTGCCGAATTTCAACACGCAAAGCTTGAGCGGTCGTTTGGGGAGTTCTGGCTGGGGTTGGTCTGGCAAGGCCATGGGTCGGGTCCTTCGGGTCGGGTCGGTTGGATGTCGGGTTGGGTTTGATGGTTAGGGCTGAAATTCGGACATGAAAAAACCCGCGTCCGGTGAGGGAGCGGGTTCGGTGTGTTGCGGTTTGTCTGGTTCCGCTACGCCACGCCGGCCGCCCCCCTGGTCCAGGAGGTGGTCGTGATAATCATGGTCGTGGTACCGAGGCCGCCATCGATGGCGCAGCCGGTCACGGCCGGGCCCGAAAGGGTCGGCTGGAGGCTGCTGATCATGTCCATGGCGTTGGCCATATCGACAAGTCCTTCGGTAGGCGGGCGACAGCACGATTGCTGCGCCTGCAAAACTTGATGACAAGAAGTGCGCAAAAATTTCGCGCCGTCAAACCCTTTTTGGCAGAAATTCTGTAATCGGGTGTTAAAGGTCACACCCCGGGGCAAGATTTTCTCCGCAGCGCGCGGGCTGGTCGCCATGATCGTGCTGGGGCAAGCTTGAGCCATTCGGCCCGGCTGCGCATCCTGTGACGCTGCGTCGCGATCGGGAGACTGCCATGATCCGCATCATCCTGTCCGTCCTGGCGGGCGTCATCGTCGGCGGGATTGTGACCGGCCTGCTCGAAGCCGTCGGTCATCTGGCCATGCCCTTGCCGGAAGGACTGCTGCCGGAGGATATGAGCGATGCCGATGCCATGCGCGCCGCCATGGCCCAGGTGCCGGATATCAATCGCTTGGCGGTTGTCGCGGCCTGGGCTGGCGGTGCCCTCGCGGCGGGCTGGGTGACCAGCACCGTCGCGCGCTCCCATCATCTCGCCCTCTCCATGATGGCGGGTGGCGGCCTGCTTTTCGCGGGATTGAGCAATCTCATCTTCATCCCCAGCCCGCTCTGGATGTGGGCGGCCGGGCTGGCGGTCTTCCTGCCCATGGCCTGGCTGGGACACAGGCTGGCGCCAAAGCGCGGCTGAGCTCAGGTCGCGCGGAGCGGTTCTGTCTTGTTGTGCGCCCGAGGCTCCACGCCTTGAACGCTTCCCTCGACACAAAGAAAAAGCCCCCAAACCACCGTCATCCTGACGAAAGTCAGGACCCAGTCTGCGACGCACGCTGTTGCCCGGCTTGGCCAAGCCGGGACCGCGAGCCTGGGTCCCGGCCTTCGCCGGGATGACGGTAGTTAACGGCGCGAACGAGGATGATTGGTAGCCCCGGATAGGCGGGCGGCGGCCCACCCAGCCCAGAGAAAAAGCCCCGACCAACCGGCCGGGGCTTTGTCGTGTTCGCGTGTGACGCCAGGCCTACTCGGCCGCAGTCAGCTCGCGCACTTTCGGAGCGGCCGCGCGAACGTAAGGCGCCACATGAGCCTCGAAGATCTTGAAGTTTTCGTTGAACATGGCGACCAGTTGGGCTGCGCGGGCGTCATAGGCGGCGCTGTCCGGCCAGGTCGAGCGCGGGTCGAGGATGCCGTCATCGACACCGGGCACGGCGATCGGGACCATGAAGCCGAAATTCGGGTCTTCACGGAAGGCAGCCGCGTTGAGTGACCCGTCGAGCGCTGCGTTGAGCAGGGCGCGCGTGGCCTTGATCGGCATGCGGTGACCGGTGCCGTAGGCGCCGCTCGTCCAGCCGGTGTTGACCAGCCAGCAATCGACATCGTGCTCGGCGATCAGCTCGCGCAGCAGGGCGCCGTATTCCGACGGGTGACGCGGCATGAAGGGCGCGCCGAAACAGGTCGAGAAGGTGGCTGACGGCTCGGTCACGCCTTTCTCGGTGCCGGCCACCTTGGCGGTATAGCCGGACAGGAAGTGATACATCGCCTGGGCCGGGGTCAGCTTGGCGATCGGCGGCATGATGCCGAAGGCGTCGCAGGTCAGCATGACGACGTTCTTCGGGTGTCCGCAGCGACCGGTTGCCGAGGCATTGGGAATGGCCGAGAGCGGATAGGCGCCGCGGCTGTTCTCGGCAAGGCTGTCATCATCAAGATCAAGGATGCGGGTTTCCGGATCCATGACGACGTTTTCCAGCACCGTGCCCCACATCTTGGTGGTGGCGTGAATTTCCGGTTCGGCCTCGGCCGACAGACGGATCATCTTGGCGTAGCAACCGCCCTCGAAATTGAACAATCCGTTGGGCGACCAGCCATGCTCGTCATCGCCAACCAGCGTGCGGCTGGCATCGGCGGAGAGTGTCGTCTTGCCGGTACCGGACAGGCCGAAGAAAATCGCGGCATCGCTGCCGTCTTCCTTTGCATTGACCGAGCAGTGCATCGGCATGACGCCCTTGGCCGGCAGCAGATAGTTGAGGATGGTGAAGACCGATTTCTTGGTTTCGCCGGCATAGGAGGTGCCGCCGATCAGCACCATGCGGCGCTCGAAATCGACGCCGATCACGGTCTCGGAGCGACAGCCATGGCGCGACGGGTCGGCCTTGAAGCTGGGCAGGTTGATGATGGTGAACTCGGCTGCAAAATCCGCATATTCCTCGGCAGCGGGAATGCGCAGGAGGTGGCGGATGAAGAGCGAGTGCCAGGCCAGCTCGTTGACCACGCGGACCGGAAGGCGGTGATCGAGGTCGGCGCCGCCGAACAATTGCTGGACGAAGAGTTCCTTGCCCGCCATGTGGGCCTGGAAGTCGGTCCACAGGGCATCGAAATGCTCTGGCGAGATGGCGGCATTGTTATCCCACCACACCTGGGTCTCGGTGGCGTCATCGCGCACCGTGAACTTGTCCTTGGCGGAGCGGCCGGTATGGGCACCGGTCTTCACGACCAGGGCGCCGCCTTCGGCGACTTCGGCTTCGCCGCGCTGGACCGCTTCCTGGTAGAGGCGCGCCTCGTTCCAGTTCAGGTTGATCGTGCCGGCCTGGATTCCCAGTGTTGCGAGACCGCCGTCAAGACGTTCGGACTTTGACATGTTTTTCCTAACCCCCAGTGCGCCCGCGACGTCGTTTGGTGCGTCGTCGGGCGGGTCACCCGTTATTCCCGATACCGCTTTGAAACGATGCAGGCCGGGCCTTGTTTTCTGGCGGAAGCAAGTCACTTGCCAGTCCCGCCAAATACTCATGGTATGGGGCCGGTAGCAGATCGACAATGTCCAGAAAAGCCAAAAAGGCACGGCTCGAAAACGCAACAGAGGTGGGAGAAGTTCATGTTATCGCGAACATTTTTTGCGATCATCGCAAATTTTGCTTTTCTTTGCAGCAACATCGCAGAGGCCCAGTCCGAAGCGGTCTCGCAAGACCAGGAGCGGCATTTTCTTCAACTCGCGCTCGACTGCGTTGATCGGGAATACCCGAACAAGATCTCGCATGTGCTGCAGTCCGACACGGACGCCCTGACACCCCGTGCCTTGCACCCGGCCTTTTATGGGTGTTTTGACTGGCATTCCGCCGTGCACGGCCATTGGCTGATCGTCAGGCTGTTGCGCGGCGGGCTGGATGCGGAGGCGGAGGTGGCCGCGACCACCGCGCTTGATGCGCATCTCAACACGGCGGCGATCGCTGGCGAAGTCGCCTATTTCCAGGCCGAGGGCCGGGCCTCGTTCGAGCGGCCCTATGGCCTCGCTTGGCTGCTCCAATTGGGGGCTGAGCTGCGCGAGTGGGACGATCCGCGCGCGCGCCGCTGGTCGCAGGCCCTGGCCCCGCTGGAAGCGGTGATTGCCGATCGTTATCGCAGCTGGCTGCCCAACCTGGCTTATCCGGTCCGGATCGGGACGCATAACCAGTCTGCATTCGGATTTGCCCTGGCGCTGGACTGGGCCCGCACAGCGGGCGATGCGGAATTGGAGGGCATGTTGGTCGATGCGAGCCTGCGGTTTCATCGCGAGGATCGGGCCTGTCCGATCCGCTATGAACCGTCCGGTGAGGACTTCCTGTCACCCTGCCTGATGGAAGCCGACCTGATGCGGCGCGTGCTCGATCAAGCGGATTTCGCGGCTTGGCTGACCGGATTTCTGCCCGACATCCCTCATGACGGCTCAGCCGACTGGCTGGAGCCGGGCGTCGTGCTGGATGCCAGCGACGGCAAGCTGGTTCATCTCGACGGTGTGAACCTGTCGCGCGCGTGGAATCTCGAGGCGATCGCCGACTCGCTGCCAGCGGATGATCCGCGTCGCGACAGTCTGATGGCGGCCTCGGCGCGGCATGCCGCGTCCGGCATCGCCTCGGTGACGGGGGATGACTATGCCGGCGGTCACTGGCTCGCCAGTTTCGCAACCTATCTGGTGACCGGTCGCGCGCTCGACATCCCGCGCTGAGCACGCGTCAGTCCGGCAGCGGAATATGCTCGCTTTCGCCGGGCGGCAGGGTGAAGCGGCCATCGGCCGGAAAGCCGGCCTCGGCGGCGCGGGTCCAGTCGCGTCGGGCCTGGTCGATACCGTCCTGGCTCGCCGCGACGAAATTCCAGTTGATGTGGCGCGGGCCAAGCGTGGCGCCGCCGCACAGCATGACACGGCTGTCGGCCTGTGCCTCCAGGCGGCCCGTCGTGTCATCGGCCAGCACCGCCATCTCCCCCGGGGCAATCGCTTCACCGTCCAGGGTAACATCGCCCTCGACCAGATAGACCGCTTTCTCGGTGTGTTCGATGTCGAGGTCGACAGCGCTGCCCGCCGGCATTTCGCCATGCAGGTAGAATATCGGTGAGAAGACTTCCACCGGGGCCTCAATGCCCCAGGCATTGCCCAGGATCAGGCGGAAGCGGGCACCGCCACGCTCAAACTCGGGCAGGCTGGCGCCGGGGTGGTGAAAAAAGGCCGGTGCCATGTCCTGCTTGTCCTCGGGCAGGGCGACCCAGGTCTGGATTCCATACATGTGGTGACCGGCGGCGCGTTCCGTGTCAGGCGTGCGTTCGGAATGCACCACGCCATGCCCGGCCGTCATCCAGTTCACATCGCCCGGGCGAATGACAAGGTCTTCGCCGAGGCTGTCGCGGTGTTCCATCGCCCCCTCGAACAGATAGGTGACCGTGGCGAGGCCGATATGCGGGTGGGGCCGCACATCGATTCCCTTGCCCGGGGCGAACTGCGCCGGTCCCATCTGGTCGAAGAAGATGAACGGGCCGACCATGCGACGCTTGGCGAAGGGCAGGACACGCCGGACTTCGAACCCGCCGAGATCGCGTGTTCTGCCAGCGAATTTGTGTTCGATCTGTCCGGCCATTGTCTGTCCTCCGACTGAAATTGACTTCCTGGCGCGCACCGGCGTGGCTTGCGCCTGTCGCTGCGGCCTCCATAGTGACGCCCGAACTGTGTCGGGAGGACTTCATGAAATCAATTATCGCGCTTGGAATGACAGTGTTTCTGTCGGCGGAAACACTGGGCCAGGACGGGTTCTCGCTGCCGGCTGACAAGGCTGAAACGGCACAGGCACTGATCGAAACCGCGCTCGAAAGCGATCTGGCCTATGAGATCGTCGAATCGCTGACGACACAGGTCGGGCCGCGCCTGGCCGGATCGGAAGCGGAAGCCCGCGGGCGGGCCTGGGGTGAGGCGCTCGGACGCGAGCTGGGCTTTGACCGCGTCAGCATCGAAGAATTCACCATGCCCTATTGGGAGCGTGGCGAGATGGAAATCGTCATGACCGCGCCTTATGAGCAGGCGCTGTATGGCTCTGCTCTGGGTGGATCCGGGCGGTCGCCGCGACTGGGTGCCGTCAATGCCGAGATCGTCTATTTCCGCAATATCGACGCCCTGACCGCCATTGAAGACGGGGCGCTCGACGGCAAGATCGCCTTTGTCGACGGCGATGCCATGGTGCCGAGTCAGACAGGCGCCGGCTACGGGCCGTCAAACCAGCGTCGCCGGATCGGCTGGCAGCATGCCGAACGCGGCGGCGCCGACGCGCTGGTCGTGCGCTCGGTCGGCTCGGACAGTCACCGCATGCCGCACACCGGCATGATGAGTTCGCAGGATGGCGAATGGGCCGAGATCCCGGTGATTGCGATCTCCAATCCTGATGCCGACCATCTGCGCCGCCTGCACAATTCCGGTGAGGCGATCGAGATGCGGATACGCTCGACCGCCGGTTGGCGCGGTGAAGTGACGAGCGGCAATGTCGTGCTGGACCTGATCGGCCGGGAACTCCCGGACGAGATTGTTGTCATCGGTGGCCATCTCGACAGCTGGGATGAGGGCACCGGTGCGGTTGATGACGGCGCCGGCGTTGCCATCACGACAGCTGCGGCCGCACTGATCGCGCAATTGCCGGAACGCCCGCGTCGTACGATCCGTGTCGTCATGTGGGGGGCCGAAGAAGTTGGTCTGCTGGGCGCGCGTGCCTATGCCGAACAACATGCGGACGAGATCGCCAATCATGTGCTCGCCACCGAATCTGATTTTGGTGCCCGCTCGATCTGGCAATTGGTCTCGAATGTGTCCGAAGAGGGCACGCCGGCGATCGATGCGGTCGGTGACATTATCGGTCCGCTTGGCATCATCCGTGGTGGTTCGAACGTGCCCGGCGGTGGCCCGGATGTGATCCCGCTGGCCATGCAGGGCGTCCCGACCGTGCGTCTCAACCAGAACGGAACCGATTATTTCGACCTGCACCACACGCCGGACGATACGCTCGACAAGATCGATCCGGACGAGTTGGCGCAGAATGTCGCGGCCTATGCGGCGCTGGTTTATCTGGCTGCGGAGGTCGATGTCGACTTCCGCACCAGCAGCGACGAATAACGCCGCGATACAACCTGAAATCATGTCGTGATAGGAGCGGGCTACCTGTGGCGGCCCGCTCCTTTCGTTATGCCCCGATCTTGCCCTGATTGATCCAGATTTCAGCGCAATCCGTCCCGCTTTCGTCGCATTGAAGAATTACGCATTAATCATTCGGTCGCTGGGGGGCGTCGGATTCGAGGGACAAAACCAACCCGACCAATACGTCCGTCTGGGACAGGTCGATGGGGGATCCGATGCGCACGACGAACGGCAAGACCAAACGCAAGCCTTGGTTTTCCTACATCCTGATTATCATCGCGCTCGCCAGCGTCATCACGCTGTTCAATTCCGGCGCGCTCAATGCCGGCCGCGGCAGTTTCGGCCTCTTTGTGACCGATCTGTTCGACACGGTTCTAACCGGAACTGCTGACGCCGAACCGGAGCAGCCGACGGCCGTGACGCTCGCTGATGTCGGTGAGAGCGACGGCCTCTTCATCTCAGGCTACCCGTCCTACGCCACCGTCAACCTGCCGGTCGTCCGTGATACGCCGGTCGACCAGGTCCGGCTGGTGCTGCAGGGCACGCAGGACCTGTCGGAAACGGCGATTGCGGCCATGCGGGTCGTGGTCAATGGCGAGCGTGTGCTGGAACGTGTCCTTGTACCCGGCACCCGCGAATTCCGTTGGGTCATCGCCTTGCCGGAAAGCGCCTTGCACGGCCAGGAACTCAATGTCGGCATCCAGCTGCATGGCGATCTGCCCGACGCGTTGTGTCACAATGACCGCTCGATCGGCGCCGTGGTCACGCTGGATTCGCGGTCCGGCATCGAAATGGATCTCAATCGTGCGGTCTCTTCCATGCGCGACGTGGTCAATCTCCTGCCGGCCGAAGTGACGATCGCCGTCCCGGCGACAGGTGAGACGGATTTCGTGCCGCTGGCCCTGCGGCTCGGCGCGCGCATGACGCAGCGCGGCTATACCGTGAAATTCATGGATCTGGAGGCGCTTGACCGGTACCGGATCGGATCGCGCGGTCTGATCCTGCTGGGCACCAGCGAGCAGCTGGCCGAGGAAGGGTTTGATCGGTATGTGGGCAATGCCGGGCATGGCGGTGCGGCGACGCTTTGGCGCCAGGGCGATTTCGTCCATCTCGGCCTGACCGATGCCAGTCGTACCGATGTCGCCGACTTCATCACCTCCGACATGTTGCCGATTGCCCGCACGGCCTTTGTCTCACCGTCGCAATTCGTTGAGTCGCGGGGCAATGAGTTGATGACCCGGTTCGGCGATATCGGTGTCGACACCTCGATCCAGCGGATCTCGGAATCGCGCAGCTGGGACATTGGCTATGGCCTGGCCAGCCTGCCGGATGGTCGGGTGCCGGACCGTCTGCGCCTGGCGATCCGCCTGCCGGAAGGCCCCGGTGACTTCACCAATCTGGTTCACACGGAACTCAATGGCGTGCTGATCGACAGCCGTCACATGGAGACCGGTCGTCTCAATACATTCACCCTGAACCTGCCGCACGAGGTGCAGAATCTGCGCAATGACCTGCGGGTCTCGGTGCAGCGCCACCGCGAGGCCGGGGGATGCACCATCACGGCGCGCCGCTATCCGGTCCAGCTGCTGCCCGAATCCGGCTTCCTCTACGACGAGGAGACGGTTCCGCTGGCCGGTCTCGCCGGACTGCCGAACCTGTTCCGCGACAGTGTCGCCCTGCGTTTCCCGTCCGGCCTGTCGGGCAATGAACGACTGGCGGCGATGGAACTGGGTTCGGAAGTGGTTGCGAGTTTCGTCCCGCTGACGTCGCGGATCGATTTTGGTTATGTCGACCCCGTTGCGGGGCAGGGCAATGTCGCGATGGAGCCTTTCATCGCCATCAATCATGCGCCGTCCAATGTCGAACTGCCGATCAGCATCGACGGGGACCGTATCGAGATGCGGGGGACCCGCCGTGTGAACAGTGCCGAGATCCGCTCGGTCTCAAATGTCGCCATCCTGCAGGCCGTGACCGCAGCGCTTGCTCGTCCGCGTCCGGGGCAGCTGGACCGGGTGGTCGCCGTGCCGGGCCTGGTGGCGCATGCATTCGACACGCCGCCCTCGCTGATGTCCTCGCCGATCGGGCAGGAACACGTCGCAGTGGTGCATGATGAAGGTGCCGTCCTGACCCTCGATTGAGAGGGCGGGGCGGGCCGGTCTGCCGGTTCGGCTATTGTGCGATGATCGGTGGCTTTTCGACCTGTTCGATCCGTTCCCCCTCCGGAACCGCTAGTGGTTTCGGCGGGGTGAAGCGACGCTCCTTGGCGGAACCCGGATAGACCAGCGTCAGCGTCGCGCCCAGCGTGTAGTAGGAACGCAGCAGCCGGAAGGCCATATAGGCCGGCATGTAGAGGATCAGATCCGGCCGGCGCCAGAAGGCCACCACCGCGCAGGCCATGATGAAGGGCATGCCGAACATCACCGCCAGCACCGTCGTCAGGTGCGGGTGATCATAAATCCCACCAAACAGGAAGAAGAGCACGACGCCATAAATGGCGAGCGGTGCCATCATTGCCCGTCGGGCACCATTCATCAGCGTGAAGGGCAAGACCACGGCGCCGGTGATCAGATTGCCCTGGAACAGCATTTCACGGTTATGGGCGGTGACGTGGTAGAGACTGCGGAACCAGCGCGTTCGCTGCTCGCGCAGGAAATCCATGCTGTCAGGCACTTCGGTGCGGAACTGGACCCGGGGATCGGACACGGCGCGATAGCCCAGATTCGTCATGCGCAGGACGATGTCAGTGTCCTCGCCATTCATCTCCTCGACAATCCCGCCGGCCTCCATCAACACGTCGCGGCGATAGATGCAGAACATGCCCGGAATGCCGAGAATGCCGTTAAAGGCGCCCAGCGCCACCTGGAAATAGCCGTGCCGGTTGAGCACTTCGATGGTGCGGAACTTGTCGAGCAGGCCGGTTTTCTTCAGCGGCAGGGGCAGGCCGCCGACCGTGCCGACACTGTCACTGGCGAAATGGCGCATCGCGATGCGCAGGGATTTCGGATCGATCTGGGTGTCGGCATCAATGCGGACGACAAAATCCTCGGTGATCAGTTCCAGCCCGTGATTGAGCGCCTTGGCCTTGCCGGGGATGAGGCTCTCGATCACCTCGCCGCGGGCACAGCGGCATTTGGCGATGGCCTGGCGGGCAATCTCCGCCGTGTCGTCCGAGGAGCAATTTTCCATCAACAGGATGCGCACCGGCCCGTCATAATGGGCTGCCGCTTCGTCGATCGCGTCGATGGTCTGGGCGATCAGGTGCGATTCGTTATGGGCCGGGATCAGGACAGCGACCGGCGGTGAAAAGGCGCGGCGGCGTGACAGGGCATTGCGCAGCGTGCCGAGGGTCGCCAGTTGCACGGTGAAAAATTGCTGTGCCAGGAAAACCCCTGGCCCCATGCCGCCCAAGAGCGCCAGATTGCGCAATTGCTCGACCTCGGCGCCGTAAAGCGTGATGGCGATGACCGCGCCGATGGCCGAGACCAGCGCCGCGACGCTGACCAGCCAATATTCGTAATACCGGCCCCGGCGCCGCACCGGTGACCCGCAGGGGGCTGGCAGGCGGGCTTGGTTGAGCACGGTGTGCGGGAAGATGGCGAGACCGGACAGTCCGACCAGAATCTGCTGGACATGGACCGGCCATACCGCATCGGCCTGTTGCCAGGACAACAGGGCCGCGCCATCGACGATGGCGGCCACGGCGGCCAGTTTGAACAGGAAGCTGAAGCCCAGTTTCAACCGCGCCAGGATCGGTCCGTGCGCATAAGCCGCGTAGACCACGAAGAAGATCGCCAGGAAGATGCGGATCGGCAGCACGGCATTGAAACGGTCGGCGGTGAAGAAGATGAGGTCGGTCGGCACGCTGCCCGGCCATTGGGCATTGGCCCAGGCCGCCGACGACAGGGCCAGGATGGTGAGCGCCAGGAAGCTGATCAGGAAACCGTCCGTGACCGAGCGGTCCCGCTTGACGCTGATCCCCTTTGGCGCGCTGTCGACTGAACGGAAAAAGTCTGCAGGCCGCGCTGCCTTGCCCGGTCCGGACCGGTCCTGACGATCCTTGCCTGCCATCGTCTCTCCATCCCCCCGGACTGCAGCCCTGTGAGTCGCCCGGACATGACCGGACGCTGAACCATCGCGCCCAAATTCGGCCCGCTTGCCACCTTAAGACATGAAAATATCAAGATTAAGGCGCCAAGGCGATGGCGAAATCCAAGTCGCGGCGATAAGCTTCACGCAACAATACGGACACTCGGGGGGTTCCGCCATGTCATTCCGCTTCAAAACCCTGCTGACCAGCGCGCTGGGGCTGGTTGTGCTGCCCATCGCGGCGCAGGCCCAGGACGCACGTTTCGAATTCCGTTCCGACAATTCGGTCGCCCGCTCCGACCCGTTCATTGACCAGGATGTCCTGGAACCGCAGGGGGCGTTTGATCTCGAGACGGGCTTCGACAGCAATAACTGGCTTCGCATTGTCAAACCGGTCGGTGCCGGACGCGTCTGGCGGTTTGAACAACAGGCCCGGCTGCGTCGCTATGACGAGCGCGATGACCTCAATTCATTCCTGCTCACGCCCCGGGTCCAGTATTGGGCACCGGTGGGTGAACACTGGCAGGCCCGTATCAGTGCTGAAGCCTCCGTGCTCAATCGCGATGGTGATCAGCACTACACGCGTTTTCAGGGCGAGGGGCAGCTACGCTATCGCCCGGCTAACAATCGCGAGACGGTCTTCCGTGTGCGGGCCAACCAGTATGATTTCGGCGACCAGGTCGTCGCCGGGCTGGACCAGAACCAGCTGCGGCTCGGGATCGAGCAATATGGCTATGGCGAGAACCGCCGTTCAGGCTGGTATGTTGCCGGCTTCCTGACCAATTCCGACGCCGATGCGAACCGGTTCAGTTTTGGCGAGGTGCAGGCCCGTGCCCGTACCTGGTGGCCACTGGGTGAAGACACGCGCGGCGAACTGAGGCTTGAAGCCGGACGCCGCGAATATGACGGCGACTTCTCGGCGCTCCAGGCCTTCGCCCGCGAGGATACCCGCTGGAAGGCGACCGGTCGTGTCGAGCATGGCCTTGGCGAGCGGGTGACGTTGTTCGGCGAGGCCGGCTTTGTCGACAATGATTCCAATATTGATCTGCGCAGTTATTCCGGCGCTGTCTTCCAGATCGGTCTGCGTATTGAAAACCGCTAGCGGCTAGCTCCCGACGATCCCGTAGGCGCCACCGCGCTCGATCGCGGCCTTGTAGGCCGGGCGCGCGTGCATGCGCGCGACATAGGCCTGCAAATTGGGGTAGCGCGCGTCGAGACCGCCGCGGGCGGCCGCTGCTTCCAGCGGGAAGGTGAGCTGGATATCGGCGCCGGAGAAGCTGTCGCCGGCAATCCAGTCACGGCCTTCCAGGCGGGTCTCAATGAAGGCGAACAGTGAGCTGAGTTCCGGATCGACATAGCTGTCACGCATGCGCTGGGCGACCTTGCGGATGACGGGTTTGAAGAAGAAGGGGGCCTTGGCCTTGCCGACCTGGTCACTCAGGAGTTTGACCAGCAGCGGGGTCATCAGAGAGCCTTCGGCAAAATGCATCCAGTAGACATACTCGCGATGGCCCGCGCCACCGGGCTCCGGCTTGAGCGCCGGCGCGTAGGTATCGACCAGATATTCAACGATCGCGCCCGACTCGGCGACCACGATATCGCCGTCGGAGATGACCGGCGACTTGCCCAGCGGATGGACGTCGCGCAGCGCTTTCGGGGCCCGCATGGTCGCCGCGTCGCGCTGATATTTCTTGATCTCATACTCAAGCCCGATTTCCTCGAGCAGCCAGAGAATGCGCTGCGAGCGGGAATTGTTGAGGTGGTGGACAGTGATCATGATGCGCTACCTGGCTGACGGGACCGGGTCAGGAGATAGGCGAAGCTGGCCAAAAGGCAAATGGCTTGTTGGGGATTATCAGTCGAGCTGGGCGTCGATCATGTCCGGCGCTGGCGCTTGCCAGCCGGGAACGGGGCTGTCGAGCGCAAGCCCGAGATGTCCGAGAACCAGTTCGAGGCCTTCCACGAGATCATCGCACCCGTCCGCGAGGTCGAGCAGTGTATAGCGCGACAGGGCGATGACATCGCCGACATGGGTGTGGCCATTGTCCGCCAGGCGGAAGGCGAATTCCAGCAATTGCCGCTGGCGCGAGCACAGCGAGACGACGTCGCGGTCGAGCACGGACTCGCGGCGCGGCGGTGCGAGCGAACGCGGAACCGTCAACGCGATATCGTCATCCTTGTCATCGGCCAGAAATGCCATGCGCGACCCCATCAATTGCGTTCCCGATTTTATCGGGCACAAGATATTGTGGGGTGAGCTGCCGGGCGCATAAACGCATAATCTATGCATCGGCGGTGTTTGCTTGTGGAAAACGCGGTGAGCGGATTTGCGGCACGTGTCAGATGTCGGACCAGCGAACCGCGACGCCGAGCCGGTTGAAGACCGTGTCCCAATAGGCCATCAGGGCGCCATGCTGGTCCGCCTCCCAGCGCTGGCGCGGGATCAGCCGGATTTCCAGTGTGACGCCGCGCAAGGAGTCGCCATAGGTGTCGCGAATGGCGGTGGCCACCGTGTCGGCTGGCGGGATTCGGCTGTCCAGAGAGCCGCGCCGCCGCCCATAGACCGAGAATATCTCGGAATTCTGCAACATGTCGGAGACCAGCACGATGCGGCGACCGGGGACCGTATTGTCGAAACTGGGGTGTTGGGCGAGGCGGGCCAGCGCTTCGATAATCGGGCTGGAGGGCGCGTCCTTGGGCAAGACGAGGTCGGCCAGGGCGCGATCCAGCGGTTCGGCAAACAGGGCTTCATAGCGCGCCTGGATGCGTTCGGGGTTGCGATAAAGCGGATTGACCTGCTCGCCCGCGCCCGGATTGCACAGCGAGAAGCTGTTGGTATTGCGAAGCTGGCCGCTCTCATTGAGTTCATAGAGCGACAGGCGCTCGCCGACAGCCAGGGCATCGCGTTCGGACAGGATGGTTTGCTCGATACCCGCGGCCTGCTCGGGCGAGTAAAGGTCGGTCTTGTCGATGATGACCACCCGGTGCGGCGGCAGGGCGCCGGCGAGACACAGGGTCTCGCTATCATACTCCTCGGGCGTGAGGGTGAGATAGAGATAGGTGATGCCACCGAGTACCGCGGCAATGATGGCCATGTTGAACAGGCCTATGGCGTCGCGTCCGGACATTTCCCCCCCCGTCGCTACGTTGAGCGTGTGATCCGCCCAGCTTCGCAGGTCGCAGCTTAGCTGCGCTCGCGTGGACCGGCCAAGTCCTGACAGATCTCATCGAGCAGGTTTTTTGCGTCGACGAGTTCCTCGAGCTCCGGCTGGGAGAGTTTGCGGGCGTCTTTCCAGCCCGTCTCCAAGGCCTTTTCCAGATCGCGGGCGGCGCTTTCCAGGCGGCGGGTGACGCCGCCATAGCCCGGGATTGCATCGTCGAATGTACGGCCTTTGAAGGCAGCAATCGCGGCGAAGGTGGTCCCCAGCACGAACAGAAGCAGGGCTTCCAGCGTCTGCAGGCCGAACGGGTTTGTGCGGGCCTCGATGACCGGGGTCAGCACGGTACCGGTCGCCTCGGCGCCGCCAAGCGCCAGGGTCGCAGCGTTCAGCTCGAGCAGGTCGCGGAAATGTGCGGCGGTCAGATTGAGCATCACCAGCACCGCCACACCGACCAGGACGCCGGCGCCGGCAAGGCCGGCCAGGATGGGGCGATTGCGGTTGGACATGTGGCGCAGGCCGAGAAAGCCGACCAGGAAGAAGGCGGCGATGACATTGGTGAAGGAGACCGTGATCGCCTGCAGCCAACCACCGAGCAGTCCCAAATCCGAACCGGTGGAGAAGAAATAGGCGTTCGCCAGGCCTTCAAACAGGATCAGCGTTGCCAGGATCGAAAAGTGCAGGATGTGCGAATCCGGATAGATCGCCGCCCGGTCAATCGGTTTGATCGCTGGCTTGTCGGTGCCTTGCGTATCGTCGACGGCACCGCCCCAGGTGCGGCGGAATTTCAGCAGGTCTTCGCGGCGTGCGCGGGCAATGGCACGGGCACGGCCAAGCTGGATCAGTGCGCCGGGCGCACGGGTTTCGCGGAATTCAGCAAGGTCTGGACGCAATTCCAGATCAGGCTCGATGACATTTTGATCTAAGGGCATGGCCACCCCCCCATTTCGACCAAGCCGGATTGGCTCTGGCATCATGGTTAATTTGCAATTGTGAAGCGAAATGGCTCGGATTGCGGCAATTTTGAGGGGAAACCTGCCTCATTCGCCCGGTGGGCTATTGAAGTCTGTCCGAACGCGCCGCACCTTCTGGCCGACATGGGAGAGGGGATTATCATGACGGATCGGAAGACATCGCGCCGGGATCTGCTCAAGGGCGGCGCGTTCGCGATTGTGTCGGCGGGCGCAACCGGTGCCGCCATGGCCGGCCAGCAAAGCGCTGTTGCGCCTGCCAGCAAGGCGGCGGCCGGCCCGGTTTCGCCGCAGACCCTGCAGTGCGCAGAAACGCTGTTCGACATTCACTACACCGATGCCGAGCGCGAACAGGTCGTGCAGGAGATCGACGGCTGGATCGACCGGATGACGCGCCAGCGGGCGCACGAGAAACCGAACACGTTGTCGCCGGCCACCGTCTTTGATCCGCGGCTTCGTTCGCGCAGCTATCGCGACCAGCCCGACCGTCTGGTGCCGTCCAACGCCGATGCCGGTGCCTTGCCGACCAGCGATACGATGATCGCCTTTGCGCCGGTCTGGAAGCAGGCGGCCTGGATGCGTCGCGGTCTTCTGACGTCGCGCCGGCTGACTGAAATCTATCTCGACCGTATCGAGCGCCATGGTGCGGCGCTGGAATGTTTTGTCACCGTGACGCCGGAGATCGCCCGCGCCGAGGCCGATCAGGCGGATCGCGAACTGGCCGCCGGTCAGGATCGCGGACCCCTCCATGGCATCCCGTACGGCATGAAAGATATCATCGACGTCGCCGGTGTCCGCGCGAGCTGGGGGGCGACGCCCTTTCAGGACCGGGTCGCCGAGGTGGACGCCACGATTGCGGTGAAGCTGCGCGAGGCCGGCGCCGTCCTGCTCGGCAAGACGACCAATGGTGCACTCGCCTATGGTGATCGCTGGTTCGGTGGCATCACCCGCAATCCGTGGAACACCGAGGAAGGCTCGTCCGGCTCCAGTGCCGGCTCGGCCTCTGCCACGGCGGCCGGGTTGGTTGCCTTCGGAATCGGTACCGAAACCCTCGGCTCCATCGTTTCACCGTCCAATCGCTGCGGCACGACCGGGCTTCGCCCGACCTTTGGCCGGGTGTCACGTCATGGCGCGATGGCGCTTTGCTGGTCACTCGACAAGATCGGCCCCATTTGCCGCTCGGTCGAGGATACCGGTTTTGTCCTCGCCGCACTCAATGGCTATGACGCTGCCGATGCCGGCTCGCTGGGCATGGGGCTGGAGATCGACGCCGGTCGGCCCGTCGCCGGCATGCGGGTCGGCTATGATCCGGCCTGGTTCGAGGCTGGCACAGAGGCTGATCGTGCGGCCCTGCAAGCGGCGCGCGATGCCGGCGTCGAGCTGGTCGAAATCGCGCTGCCGGATCTGCCCTATGATGGTCTGTTCGCCGTGGTCGAGGCGGAATCCGCGGCCGCCTTTGAACAGCTCACATTGTCCGGCGAGGATGACGGCCTGGTCTGGCAGGACACGGCCGCTTGGCCGAATACCTGGCGGCGGGCGCGTTTCATCTCGGCCGTCGACCTGATCAATGTCGATCGTTTCCGGCGCGAAGTGATGGAGATGATGGATAGTATGATGGACGGGCTCGACGCCATGATCGGGCCGAATTTCGCGGGTGCGTTGTTGCTGATCACCAATTATACAGGTCATCCGCAGCTGGCCTTCAAGTCAGGCTATAACCAATTGCAGACCCGGACGATTTTCGGCGACCCGGTCGGCGAGGACGCCCCCACCCACCGGGTCCCGCAAACCACCAGCCTGTGGGCGCCGCTTTTTGAAGAGGGTAATCTGATCGCGCTGGGGCGGGAGATCGAGCGCCGTCTTGCCGTTGCCGATGACCATCCACCCGCCTTTCTCTAGTCCAGCCGATTGCAGGGATTCCTGATGAAATTTTATGACTACAAAGCCGCACCGAGCCCGCGCCGCGCCCGTATCCTGATGGCCGAGAAGGGCATTGATATCGAGATCGAGCAGGTCGATCTGGGTGCCAAGGCGCAATTCGAAGCCGGTTTTCGCGCCATCAATCCGCGCTGCACCGTTCCGGCCCTGCAGCTCGATGACGGCACCGTGCTGTGCGACAATGCCTCGATCGCCCGCTATTTCGAGGAAGTCTTCCCCGACCCGCCAATGCTGGGCCGTACGCCGCTGGAAAAGGCCCTGGTTGCCGAGTGGCTGGCCCGGGTTGAGGGCGAGGGGCTGATGGGTGTTGCGGAAGCGCTGCGCAACCGCTCGGAATTCTTCAAGGACTCGTCCGTCACCGGCCCCAATCGCTATGCCCAGGTGCCCGAACTGGTCGAGCGCGGACGGGCACGGGCGACGGCCTGCCTGCATGATCTCGACGTCCGGCTCGGCGAGGCGGCCTATCTCGCCGGTGACGTGTTCAGCGCTGCCGATATTGCGGCCTTTGTGTTCGTTGACTTCACCGCCTGGATCAAATTGCCGATGCCCGACGGGCTCGACAATCTCGCGCGCTGGCGCGAAGCGGTGGCGGCTCGCCCCAGCATTGACGCTTGAGGCCCGCCGCCCGGGTGATTACGGCGTCGGGGTGATCACGGCGTCGGGGCGGTCTCGGTCGGGCCCGGGTCATGCTCGTCGAACCAGCGCAGGATTTCCGCGACCTTGGTCAATAACCGGCTTGGCCGTGAGTTGGAAATGCCGTGAAAGCTTTCCGGGATGATGACCAATCGGGTCGGGACGCCGTTGAGGTGCAGGGCGGAGTAGAATTGTTCCGTTTCCGCCCGCGGCGTCCGCAAATCCGCGCCACCGACCATCATCAGGGTCGGGGTTGTCACATTGCCGACGAGGGATAGCGGCGAACGACGCCAATATTCGTCCGGATCCTCCCACGGCGCGCTGGCAAACCAGTAGCGGTAGAAGAATTGTGGCAAGTCCGAGTAGAGCACAAAACTGGTCCAGTTGATGACCGGCTTGACCGAGGCTGCCGCGGCGAAGCGGTCGGTATTGCCGATGATCCAGGCCGTCAGCAGCCCGCCGCCGGAACCGCCGGTTACAAAGAGACGGTTTTCGTCGATGAAGCCGCGCCCGAGCATGTGATCAACGGCGCCCATCAGGTCGTCATAGTCGTCGCCTGGATAGGCATGGTGGATCAGGTTGGCGAATTCATAGCCATAGCTGGTTGAGCCGCGAGGGTTTGTGTAGAGCACGACATAGCCGGCGGCGGCCATGAGCTGGAGTTCGGCGGAAAAGGTCGGGCCATAGGCGGTGAACGGGCCGCCATGGATTTCCAGGATCATCGGCCAGCTTCGGGCTGGATCGAAATCAGGCGGATAAAGCACCCAGCCGTGAACCTCGCGACCATCCGCCGGCGAGGCCCAGCTGATCGCTTCTGCGGCGGAGAGTTGGACATTGGCGAGGGTGTCGCTGTTGAGGTTGGTGAGTTGGCTTTGCGTGCCGTCGGCGCGCACCAGGGCCAGCTCCGCCGGCTGTTGTGGCGAACCGGTCGTGATGACGATATCGCCATTCGCTGACACTGAATAATCGCCGCCGGTATAGGGGCGGCCGAAAGTGGCGCCGATCAACCCGTCCGCAACAATGCGCAGCTCGCCTGTGAGATCGACAAAGCCGACCCGGGTCGCACCGCGATCATCGAATTGCACGAACAGGCCGCTGCTGTCGCTGGCCCACTGCGGATTGCCAATGGACCGGTCGAGCGCCGCGGTGAGCGATCGCGGCTCGCCGCCCTCGGCGGGGAGGATATAGAGCTCGGTATTGTGATAGCCCATGCGATGGTCGTCATAGCCGACATAGGCGATCCAGTTTCCGTCCGGCGAGGGCCGTGGCGCAGCATCCGGTCCGGCCCGGTCCGTAAGCTGGACGATCGCGCCGGTCGCGATGTCGAGTCGGTGGAGTTCACTGTCGGGTGGTAATTCGCCCATCTGAGGGCGGCGGTCCGCGGAGAAGATCAGGGCGTCTTGATCTTGCGACCAGACGAAGTCGCCTGATCCGCCCAGCGAGTCTTCACTCAGCCGGGTGACGGCCCCGCTGTCCACGTCAATCATGTAGAAAAGTTGTGTGCCCGGCGGGATGGCGCCGGCCCCGTCGAGCCGGAACACCAGCCGGTTCTCCACTTCCGCGACGGGCGCCCGCTCGGCGTCGGGGCCCGCGGCGGGCAAGGCTGCCGCGACGGGGCCGGGTGACGGCCGGAATATCGACCAGGCCAAGCGTCGCCCGTCCGGGGACCAGGCCAGACCGCTTGGCTGACCGGACAATTGGGTGAGGTGTCTGTCAGTGCCGTCGGCGTCACGAACATGCAGGCTGACGCCATCCTCGGTCAGTCGGGTATAGGCGAGCAGGCGGCTGTCGGGCGACCAGCGCGGCGACCCGGTGATGGCATCACCCTCGACGAGCGATTGATGCTGGCTGCCATCCGGCGCGACGAGCCAAATCGAAGATTGGGTTTGGTCTGTCTCTGCGTCATTTGTGCGTCGCACATAAGCAATGGTCGAACCGTCTGGTGCGAAATGCGGGTCAGACGCGGCCTCCAATTGGAAGACAATCTCGGGACGGAGGGGTGTTGCGGTTTGTCCCCATGTTGCACCTGCGAAGGCGAATGCGGCAAGAAATCCAGTTACCGGTTTGATCACAAACACTCTCCGTCCTGTCACTGCCGGGTCAATCGAGCCCCGACCTGATTCCTGGCACATCACCGTGTCAGGACTGTGCTCCGGCTGCAACAGCATCGCAAAAAGCATCAAAATTCGAGCATGCGGTGCGGAAAATCGTGTGGGCGATGCAGCAAATGTGCTTCACCGGATGCGGCAATTCGATCAGGCTGTAGTCGCATGATGCGGCAAGACCCGATCGACCGCATCAAAAAAGAACGACGGCTGGACCGTCGTCCCAACGGGAGGAAGTTAGAGTATGTCAGTCACCACACGCACAATTCTGTTCGCCGCAACCTCGGCGATCGCTTTGTCGGGCGCCGCGGCGCTCGCCCAGGAAGCCCGCACGGTCGATGTGATCACCGTGACGGCCCAGAAACGCGAAGAAGGTATCCAGGACGTCCCGGTCGCGGTCACCGTGTACGGCGAGGAACTCCTGTCCAACGCCGGCGTCAGCGACATCAAGGATCTGGCCGTCATCGCGCCGGGCCTGAACGTCACGTCCACGTCGAACGAGTTCTCCACCACCGCCCGCATCCGCGGTATCGGCACGGTTGGCGACAATCCGGGACTTGAGTCCTCGGTCGGTGTGGTGATCAACGGTGTGCCGCGCTCGCGCAACGGCATCGGCTTTGGCGATCTCGGCGAACTGCAGGGCATTGAAGTCCTGCGCGGCCCGCAGGGCACGCTGTTCGGCGCCAACACCTCGGCTGGCATCATCAATATCCGCACCAAGGAGCCGGAATTCGAATTCGGCGCCCATGGCGAGGCAACGGTCAGCGGCGGTGGTGCCGATGGTTGGGGCATTTCCGGTGGTATGACCGGCGGCCTGTCCGACAGTGTCGCGGCTCGTGTCTATGTGGCCCGTCGCCAGCGTGATGGTTTCCAGTCGGTCAACACCCACAACGGTCCGCGGACCGAGACCGAGGATGCCAACCAGGATTTCTACACCTTGAATGGTCAGCTCCTGTTCGAAATCAGCGACAATGTCAGCCTGCTTCTCGGCGCCGACTACACCAGCCGTGACGAAGATTGCTGCGGCGCGCCGAGCATCGGGTCCGGCGCGACGGCCGGGATCGTCAACGCGCTGGTGCCGGGTGCTCGCCCGCTGCCGGGCTCTGAAGATCCGTTCAGCCGCCAGATCGACTCCAACCGCGACACCACGCAGGAGATCGAGGATTCCGGTTTCCAGGGTGAGCTGAACTGGGCGTTCGACAATTTCGATCTCACCCTGATCGCGTCTGACCGCAACTTCCAGCTCGCATCCGGTCAGGACACCGACTTCACCGGTGCCGACATTGTCTACCGCCTTGCGGACGAAAACACCGTGGAATTCGACACCACGACGTTTGAGGCCCGGATTGCCGGCTCGACAGAGAGCTTTGACTGGATGGTCGGGACCTATTTCTCCGATGAGACGCTTGTGCGCCGTGACGCCATTCGGACCGGCGTCCACTTTGAGCCCTTCTTGGCCCTGCTTGCCTCGGGCGGCACTTCGGCGACCACCGTGGTTGACCTGGCGAACGGCCTGGCCGGTGTTTCCGCCTTCCTCGGCAATCCGGTCCCCGGTTTCGCCGGCCTGGCCCCGGGGCAGGGCATTCCGGCCGGTGCCTGGAACGTCAATGGCGACCAGTACAATCAAGGTTCGGAAAGCCTGTCCTTCTTCACCCACAATACGTGGCACATGACGGACAATACCGACCTGACCTTTGGCCTGCGCCACACCAGCACCGACAAGTCGGCCACCTTTGACTTCGGCGACAGTGAAAGCCCGGCCTGTGCGGTCTGGGAACATGCTTTCGGTCCGGCGCTCGATTTCTCGACGGCCAGCGCCCAGCAAACCCTGGCCGTGCTTTCCGGTGCAACCAGCCTGCCGGTCGCATCACTGGCACAGCTTGGTACCTTCACCTGTCTGCCGCAAAGCCGCGATGTCTATTCGATGATCGACCACACCCAGTCGATCGAGGAAAACGAGATGTCCGGCCTGTTGTCGCTGTCGCACCGTTTCAACGACGACCTTCTGGTCTACGGAACGTATTCGCGCGGCTACAAGGCGGGTGGTTTCAACCTGGATCGCTTCACCCAGGCCGGTACCGCAGCTGTCAACTTCACCAATGTGTTGGCGGCTCCGGAAACCTATCCGGCATCGTTCGCACCGGAGACGGTCGACAGCTTCGAACTGGGTATCAAGACGGAATGGGCGAACGACACGATCCTTGCCAACTTCTATCTCTTCCGGTCGGACTTCGACAGCTACCAGCTGAACACCTTCAACGGCATCGCCTTCTTCGTCACGTCGATCGATGGCGCGATGACGCAAGGCGCTGAGGCGGAAATCCTCTGGCTTCCCGAGAGCATGCCGGGCCTGACCGTCCAGGGTGGCGTGACCTATGCCGATGCGACCTATGACGAATTCGCCCCGACCGGTACGCCGGATGTGGATCGTCTGTCCGGTCAGAATTTCTCGTTGGCGCCGGAATGGTATGCGTCCGGTGCGCTTACCTATGAAGGTGATTTTGAGAATGGCATGACCTGGCTCGCTCACCTCGACGGTCGCTGGATGTCGGAACAGAATACCGGTTCCGATCTCGATCCGGAGAAGGTCCAGGACGCTTACGCCCTGTTCAACGGTCGCCTCGGCCTCGGCAATCAGGATGAGACCTGGTCGCTGGAAGTCTGGGGTCGCAACCTGCTGGACGAGGAATATATCCAGGTCGGTTTCGACGGCCCGTTCCAGTCGGGATCCTTCAACGCCTTCCTCGGTCAGCCGCGTACCTATGGCGTGACCCTGCGCGTCCGCAACTAAGCGTTTCGACAAGGCATGCGGAAGGGCCGGAGCACACGCTCCGGCCCTTTTGCGTTGAAAGGCCCCCTTGCCCTATGGAGGTGCCTGACCTTAAATGTTATTTCCGCTATGGACGCTGGCCTTCAATCCGCCTTTTTCCGGTGATTTCTGGCCGCATTCTTTGGATGATTTCATGCTCGACCTCGCCATGACGCCCCGCATTCGCAAGACCTTGCTCATGGCTGCCGGGATTCTCGTCCTGGCGGCGATTGTGCTGTTTTCTTTCGGCCCCTTCTCGGTCGGGGCCATCGAATCGCGTCTGGCAACGGGGGCCCGCGAAGCGCTGGATGCGCGCGGTCATGACTGGGCCAGCGTGCGCATGGACGGTCAGCGCGCCATCGTGACCGGCGCCGCGCCGGACAATGAATCGCGTGAGGACGCACTTGCCACGGTCCTGGCCTCGACCTGGAGCGGCGGTCTTGTCGCTGGCGGGGTGACGCGGGTGAGTGATGAAACAATTGAAGCGCGCTTGCAGTCCGGTTTCGTCTTCCGCGCCGACGTCGCGATCAACGGTCGTGTCCTGATCCGTGGTGATGCGACCGATGCCGGTGCCCGTGATGCGATCGCACGTTATGCCGACGCCAATTTCCCCGGCGGTGCCGACACCGACCTGACCCTGGTGCCTGGTGGCTCGTCGTCGCCGGATTGGGAGGAGGCGGCCAAACGCCTGCTCGGCCAGCTCGCTCGTCTGGATCGCGGTGCGGTCGTGCTGCGTGGCGAGCAAGGGGCCTTGGTCGGCGAGGCACCGAACCCACAGATTGCCCAGTCGGTCAGCCAGGCGCTCGAGACCATGCCGGTGCCGTTCCGGGCGGCCAGCGTGATCACCCCGTCCGGCGCGCCGGCGGAAGTCCGCGTCGCCGATGTCGAGGCCTGCTCGGCGGTTATCCTGGCGGCGCAGGGCACTGAAACTCTGCGCTTTGAACGCGCCGGGGCAACGCCGAGTCCGTTCACCTCGGTCGCCCTGCGGCGTATCGGTCGCATGTTTGCGACCTGTCCGGACACGGCCGGGCTGACCGTGTCGATCCGCAGCGATACCGGTGATGCCGCGCTCGACGAGGCGCGCGTCGCGGCGGTCGCTGCCCTGGTCACCAATATCAGCGCGGAAGACCCGCGCATCGCCGTCGTTCTGGCCGATCGTCAGGATGACGCCATATCATTTGCAATCGCGACGCTTGAGGGCTGAGGCATGTTCTACCTGATCTGGGAAATGGGTATTTTGCTGCTGTTGGCAGTCGGGTTCGGCGTTTTCGTCGGCTATCAGATCTGGTCCGGCGACGCGCGCAGTGCCGAGGCTGACGCCGCCCTCGCCGAAAATGCCCGCCTCCGTCAGGAAAACGAGAATCTTGCTCGCCGCCTCGGCGAAGCGAAGTCGTCTTCGCGCGTGGTCGCGGAGCCGGTGGCAGCCCGCGCTGAAGCGCCGGAAATTGCCATGCCGGAACCGGTCGAGGCAGCAGCCGATATCACACGGCCCGGCGATACCCGGTCGACCGGGGATATCGAGCCGGTTGCCAAACCCAAGGCGAAAGCGAAGGCCAAGGCGGCAACAGCTTCGAATACAGCCAAGTCGCAACCGGCCGCGACGTCGGATGCCGGACTTTCCGATATCAAGGGACTTGGACCCAAGGCTGCCGCGGCGCTCAAGGCGGGCGGCGTCACTTCGGTCAGTCAGATCGCGTCATGGACCGACGCTGATATTGCGCGCTGGGACGAGGCGATCAATGGCCGCGGCCGGATCGTTCGCGATGATTGGGTTGGTCAGGCCAAGTCTCTGAGCGGCGGATAGGTCGCGCTTCAACGGGTGGCATTGGCCAGTACGTCGCGGGCGTCATAGGCGCGGACATCCTGTGGGCGCTCACCCGAGCGGACCAGTATATCGATCGAGACCGATTTTTCGCCGGCCGAACCGTCAAGGCGCAATCCGATGCCGACGCCGCGTGAGGAGAAGCCCCGCGAGCCCGACGAGACGCCGACACCGGTGGAGACGCCAACCGGGTTGCGGTCATTGCCGTCCTGGTGACGGTTCGTGACGAGAAACCAGTCGCCACCCTGTTCCAGCGTGATTTCCGCGGCTCGCCGCAAGGCCATCTGCTCTGCCGCGTCAAAATCCGTGTCATTGCCTGCGGCAAAACGGATGCGATATCGATCTTGCTCGATCCGGGTTTGCGACCAGCCGCGGTCGCCGCCATTGGCCGGGCCATATTCGGTCGGGGCATTGGCGCAGGCGGCGAGGCTGACGGCGACGGCGATCATTGAGAGTTGCAAACGCATGCAGGCCTCCTTGGCAGTTTGTCGCCTCGGTGTGATCTGTGTGTCGATACGCGTGCGTCCGGGGCAGGCTGAAGCCTGACACAGTCAAACTGACAGGTCGATGAACATGGTTCGGCTCAACGTCGGAGATAGCGGTCATAAGGCGACGGTGCATGATGGCCCAGGCGATTGAGGGCCTTGTCCAGCCAGTGCCAGCGCTTGCGCCGACCGCGCACAAAAGTCCGGAAGCGGGCATCGGTTGGAATGAGGATGGCCATGCCGACAGCGACCAGGACGGCGCCGAGCGGAACTGGCGATACTGCCAACACAGCCCCGGCTGCGATCAGGACGTAGCCGACCACGCGGGTCAGAACCTGCAGGAGAATTCGGGAAATGCGGTCATTGGTCACGATCGGCCTCATCCGGCGGCAGGCGCAGTAGGGGCGCATGCCTGAAACAATGCGCAATGGCGCGCACCGTTCCGCCAAACCGTCGACGCCGGCGCGTACCCATCGCACCGACTGCGGCCTGACCGCGGAACGATCCCGATGGCCTCGCGTTGCGAATAGGCAGTGTTTAGCTGAAAAGGAGTTGGGACATGCCAACGAAAACCGAAGCGAAAACGGCCCAGGCCAACGGTCAGGCCCGCGATGCCGCCCGGTCCGTGAACGCCGATATGGACGAATTGCGCGACGACCTGAAAGCGCTGCGCGGCGATCTCTCGAAACTCCTGTCCGACACCGGAAGCTACGCCTCGGCCAAATCGCGCGCCGGGCTTGAAAGGTCCAAGGACCTGACCCAGAGCGCCCAGAAAAGCCTCGAGGACACCCGCGAAACGGTCGAGGACAAGGTGCGCGAAAACCCGTTGGCTGCCCTGGGTATAGCAGTCGGAGTGGGGGCTTTGTTGTCTTACGTCTCGTCGCGCCGGTAGTTCGTCATGGAAAAGGCCAAGCTTCGAATGCTGGCTGCCGTGGGCGGTGTCCTGTTCGGCTTCGCCGGCACCCTGTCCATGTCCTACGCCGTGATTGTGATTCTCACCCCGGTGCTGGGACTGGCATGGGCGGCGGTGACTGTCGGTGCAATCCTGGCGGCGCTGGCGATGGCTTGCCTGTACTTCTTCCTCCTGCCGCATAAGCCGGCAGAGGTGGAGGCAAGCCAGGCCGGGGCGCTGACGGCTGAAACCCTGGCCGACCTGCCCTTCGACACGGTCAATGAGATTGTGCGCAAACACCCGCTCAGCGCGCTGACCGTGGCCTTGGCCGCTGGCTATGTCGTCGCCAAGGATCCCGACAATGCGTCGCGGAGCGTGTCGCGTGTGCTCACCGGATTGCTCTGACCTGCCGGAACCGGGAGCATTGACATGACCAGCCGTGATTTTGCCGCCAAGCTGCGGCAGACTCGCGGCGACGGGTTTTGAAGGCATAGGCAAGCGGCAGGGACGATGAGCGTATTCAGGATTGCGAGCCTGGTCGTGACGGCGGTTTCCGGCGGTGTCTTCATCGGTCGAAAACTGCTGGCCGACCAGGTCCGCAAGAAAAAGAAAGCGCTGGTTGAGCAGGCCGGGCAGGAAGTGCGTGAGCGCATGACCAGCCAGGCCCGTGACTTCGTGATCGACCATTTGAGCCGATTCTGCCTCGTCTCCTTCGTGAAAGCTGCCCTGCTGCTGATCGTGGTGGCGCTGGGCGCATCGGGCCTGCTTGCCGACTGGCTCCATGCCAGCCTCGTTTTCGTGCTGTTGGGCCTTTTCATTGTGCGCGACATCATCGTCAGCTGGCCTGTCCTGCGGTTCTCTGTGCGCGAATTGCACAAGAATCGCTGGCGGCCGCGGCTGACCCTCGCGGAAGTGGTTGCGGCCTCCACTTTCGATCAGGTGTTGGCTGAAAGCGCGCAACAGCCCCGGCTCTGGCATGACGATCTCCTGCTCGCCCTCGCTGGCGAAAGCCGGGATGGCATGGTCGAAGAGATTGCGCGTGAAGTGGCGCGCATTGCGTCCGAAACCTCCTGGCCGACCCTGAAACCCTATTTCCTGACCGGTGCCGGCATGAGCCTCGTCCTGTCGTTGCTATATGCCGGCTTCGCCTGGCTGGCCTTGCATGGGCTGGTGATCTGATCGGGGACAGGGACGCATGTCCTTGTATCCGGCACGCGTTCGCATCTCCGCCGCCCGCATTTGCGCCGGAGAGATGGGAGGAGAACGGGATGTCGGCCAATGCCGATAACCGGTTTGATTTGAAAAACGTGACATCGCCGACATCCCGTTCGCGGAGATTTCCCGGACGCTCTCGCCCCCGATTCCAATGCGCCAGGTACTGAGGGTCGGTCGTTTAGTGCCCCTGGACCTGATCGCACGCCCTGCCGGAGCATCGGGATGTCATCCCCGACGCGCGGACAGGCTCCGCTCGTTTCCGGGCACAAGTGACAGGGCCCGCGCCTCCCGTCCCGAAAACCGAGGGGAGTATCCCATGGGGTGAAAGGGGGGCGGATAAGTTTTGTGATTTTTTTGCCAGAGCGCAGTTTCCCTCTCCCTGGGGAGAGGGCCAGGGTGAGGGGTAAATCCCGGTGAACGCAGGACGAATCCCCCTCATCCGCGCTACGCGCACCTTCTCCCAAGGGAGAAGGAAGATGGTGGAGGGCGGGGATAAGTTGCGTCGGGAAGGGCGCCCCGCTGCGCGCACCACCATCCCGCTCTTCAATGGCCAGGACCGTCAGTCTCAGCCGTCCTCCAGCTCCATCCCCATGCGTTCCAGCAGCACCAGGGCACTGTCGGCGATCACGGTGCCGGGCGGGAAGACGGCGGCGGCGCCCATCTGGCGCAGAACCGGTTCGTCATCGGGCGGGATGACACCGCCGACAATGACCAGCACGTCCTCGCGGCCGCGTTTGGACAAGGCGTTGCGCAGGTCCGGGACGAGCGTCAAATGCCCGGCCGCCAGCGAGGACGCGGCGGCGGCGTGGACCTTCTCCGAGACCGCCAGGTCGGCGGCTTCGTCGGGTGTCTGGAAGAGCGGGCCGACGACAACCTCCCAGCCGAGATCGGCATAGGCCGAGGCGACGACTTTCTGGCCGCGGTCATGCCCGTCCTGGCCCAGCTTGGCGATCAGGATTTTCGGCTTTTCCCCAAAGCGCGCCTCGAAGGCCTCGGCGAGCGAGCGGGCTTTCTTCACCCGGTCATCATTAGCGGCAATCTCGCCATACACCCCTTTGACCGTCTTGATCTTTGCGACATGGCGGTTGAAAGCGGTTTCCATGGCGTCGGAAATCTCGCCGACGGTGGCCTTGGCACGGGCGGCATCGACGGAGAGGGCGAGCAGATTGCCGGTCCCGGTGCGGGCGGCTTCGCTGAGCGCGTCCAGTGCCACCTTGAGCGCTTTGGGGTCACGTTCGGCGCGCAGGCGTTCCAGCTTCTCGATCTGTTGCTTGCGGACGAGGTAATTGTCGACCTTGAGGACGGGCACGTCTTCTTCTTCGTCGAGGCGGAATTTGTTGACGCCGGTAATGGTCTGGCGGCCGCTGTCGATCAGGGCCTGGGTGCGGGCGGCGGCTTCCTCGATGCGCAATTTGGGAATGCCGGCCTCGATCGCCTTGGCCATGCCGCCGAGCGCATCAACCTCGGCGATGTGATCCAGGGCGCGGGCCGCCAGGTCATGGGTCAGCCGCTCGACATAGTGCGAGCCGCCCCAGGGATCGATCGCGTCGCAAAGATGCGCCTCGCCGGCCAGCAGGAGCTGGGTATTGCGGGCGATGCGGGCCGAAAAATCGGTCGGCAGGGCCAGGGCCTCGTCGAGCGAATTCGTGTGCAGCGACTGGGTGTGGCCATCGACGGCGGCGATGGCTTCCAGCGCCGTGCGGCCGACATTGTTGAACACGTCCTGGGCCGCCAGCGACCAGCCCGAAGTCTGGCAATGCGTGCGCAGGCAGATCGACTTGTCGGACTTGGGATTGAAGCGCTCCTTGACCAGCTTGGCCCACAACAGGCGCGCGGCGCGCAGCTTGGCGATCTCCATGAAGACATTCATGCCAATGCCGAAGAAGAAGGAGAGACGCGGCGCGAAGGTGTCGACGTCGAGCCCGGCATCAATCCCGGTCTGGATGTATTCCAGACCGTCAGCGATCGTGTAGGCCAGCTCGAGGTCGGCCGGGGCGCCCGCCTCCTGCATGTGATAGCCGGAGATCGAGATCGAGTTGAAGCGCGGCATGTGCTCGGACGTGTACTCGAAAATATCCGAAATGATCCGCATCGAAGGCGCTGGCGGATAGATATAGGTATTGCGGACCATGAACTCCTTGAGGATGTCGTTCTGGATCGTCCCGGAGAGCTTGTCCGGCGTCACGCCCTGCTCCTCGGCGGCGACGATATAGAGCGCCATGATTGGCAGGACGGCGCCATTCATCGTCATCGACACCGACATCTGGTCGAGCGGAATGCCGTCGAACAGGGTTCGGGTGTCATAAATCGAATCGATCGCCACCCCGGCCATGCCGACATCACCGGCAACGCGCGGATGGTCTGAGTCATAGCCGCGATGGGTGGCCAGATCGAAGGCGACCGAGAGGCCTTTCTGGCCGGCCGCCAGATTGCGACGGTAGAAGGCGTTGGAGTCCTCTGCCGTGGAGAAGCCGGCATATTGGCGGATCGTCCACGGGCGCTGGCCGAACATGGTCGGGTAGGGGCCGCGCACGAAGGGCGCTGCGCCGGGGACGGAGCCCAGAAAGTCGATGCCGTTGCTGTCCTCGGCGCGGTATTGCGAGCGGACCGGGATGCCTTCGGCGGGCGTCCACGGCTCGCGCGAACCCGAGCCGGGGCTGCTGGTCTCAGCAAGATTGATCTGCGTGAAGTCGGGGAAATTACTCATTGGGCGGCCTTCTCGGAGTTCGCAATTGCACGAGCGAGTCGGAACCACTCATCGCTTGGCTCATCGAGCAATGTGGCTTCATCAAGCAGCATCACACTGTCTTGGCCACTCGGCTCAACCACGCCGAGAACAACGGTGTTTGGGTCGTTTGTGTGAAGTTCCGCCTGAACGACCAAACCAGCTCGTCGCTCGCCATCGTCGCTGATCCAAATGATCGGTCGGGGAAGCGTTAGGTTCTGCGCCACTGCGGCCGCGCCAGATTGGGCAAACACCGCCCCCCCAGGTCCAACATCCTCAGCTTGAGCGGGGCGATCCATCACGCAAGAGAACACTGCCCATTCGGACGGCTCGTAAGGAAGCTCGCACATTACTTCACCTCCTCGAATGACGCGGGCATTCGCATGGCGTTTAGCGCCCCTTCCGGGGTCTCGATCGCGGGCCAGAGTTCCAGCGTCTCCACCGCACGAGGGTCCGGGTCAACATATTGGGTGACACCCAGGACCGGCGTGGTGCCATCCTCGATCAAGGCGAGGCGTTTGTCGCGCAGCTCGAAAATTTCGCCCTGCAGCCATCCGGTAGCGAAAGCGTCGACCAGCCCGCCGCGGCGCTCGATCTGCTGGAACAGGGACCAGGCGGATTGGGCCAGACTGTCAGCCAGGGTCTCGTGCAGGTAAGAGCCGGCCGCCGGATCGGTGACCTTGCCGAGATGGCTTTCCTCGGCGAGCAGGATGTGCAGATTGCGAGCGACCCGCCGGGCAAAGCCGGTCGGGCGACCGATCGCCTCGGTCATCGGTCGCACTGTGATCGCGTCGGCGCCACCGGCCGCGGCGGCGAAGCCGGCGCAGGCATTGCGGATCAGATTGGTCCAGGCGTCGCGCGCCGAAAGCATGCGGCCGGCGGTGGTGACATGCAGCGACAGGCGCCGGGCCTCACCGGTGGCGCCAAAACTTTCCGCGATGCGGGCGAAGATGCGGCGCGCCGCACGCAGCTTGGCAATGGTGAGGTGGATGTCCGCGTCGGCGGCCAGCCGGGCCTCGATGGCCTTGGCTGCGGCGTTGGCGTCGAGGCCGGTTTCCATCATCAGGCGCATATAGGTCGCGGCGGACGCCGCCATGATGGCCAGCTCCTGGCTCTCACTGGCGCCGGCCTCGAACATGTGGGCCGCCTCGCAGCGGAAAATCTTGAGATTGGGGAAGGCGGCCTGGGCCAGTTCGGTGAGAGCTGCGGCCTTGGGGAAGCACTGATCGTCCAGCGCAATGCCCTGGCGGGCGGCGCGTTCGACCGGGTGCAGGCCGAGACCGCCGCTGACCAATTCGCCGTCGATGCGGCGACGGGCGAACAGGGTCAGGAGGAGGTGGGCGTGATGACCCTGACCGCCCAGACTGTCGAGATGGATCGGGGCGAGCGTCAGATCGACGCCTTTCAGGGCCGAGTCGAGCAATTCGATCTCATTGGCCTTGAGGCCGAACTCACCGGTCGGATCGAGCCGCAACTCCAGCTCCGACGTGCCGCCCATCAAATCATCAAGCGCCGCCATATTGGCGGCTTCCGGTGTCGCCTCCACCAAGGTCTGGCGCATGCCCCAGGGCAGGTGCAGGTCGCGCGGCACGGCGTCGACCGCATGGGCGCCGTCGGGGCGGGAGAAGAAGGCCGGCCCCCGTTTGATTCCGTCGATCGTCGACCGTCCGAGTGTCGCCTCGAAATCAGCGCCGCGCAGGGCTTTTTCGGCCAGTCCGGCCCAGGTTTCGGGCGATTGCGGCGGGAAATCCCCGGCGAGCGAGCGGATAGTGTCAGTCATGCCCGGTTTTCCTCGATCTTCGTATCGTTGTTCTGTGGCGGAGAAAATGCGCGCACGGCCCGTGCGTCAAGTGCGCCGCTGAGACGAGGACAGTGCGTTGGCCAATCCCCGCTCCGCCATTCTGCCACAGACTGGCGGGCCAGCGAGGAGAAACCCCATGTCCCAGACCAGTCCGAGACTCTATTTGCCGCTCGTGATGCCGGCACAGGCGCAAAAGCATGTCACCGTGAATGAGGCGCTGCTGCGCCTCGATGCCCTGGTGCAGACGGTGGTGGAGAGTGCCTCGGTCGATACCCAGCCTGCCGATCCTGATGAGGGCCGTGTCTGGATCATCCCCGACGGCGCCAGCGGTACTGACTGGTCCGGTTATCTGCCCGGCTCGCTGGCCGTGTTTCGCGACGGGTATTGGACCGCCATCCCGCCGCAGGGCGGATGGCGGGTGCATGTGCGCGACACCGGATTTGACCTGGTCCACGACGCCGCAGCGGCCTGTTGGCGCGAGGCGGCTGCGGTTGAAACGCTTGCGGCGGGCGTCAGCGGTGCGGCCAGTCAGGCGATTGTCATTGAGGAGACATTGTCCGGACTCGACGGAGCCAGCGCTACAACCTCCGTCGTGATACCGGCCCGCTCGGTGGTGTTTTGTGTGTCCGTGCGAACCCGGGGCGCGATCAGCGGCGCGGCGTCGTTTGATTGCGGCATTGCGGGGGAGACATCGAAATTTGGTGGATCGCTGGGAATCGCGGCAGGTGCCAGCAATCTCGGCGTCATCGGACCGACCGCATTTTACAGCGACACACCGATTGTGCTGACGGCCAAGGGTGGCGCCTTCACCGGCGGTGAGGTCGCGGTGGCGATCCATGCCTGGTTGCCGGTCGCGCCGGCTCCCGGGTGATCAGGACAATCTGGCGGCGATACAGGCCATCAGATCGTTCAGCTCGTTCTGGGTGGCTTCGGTCATGCCATGACCGTTGACGGCGACGAGCCGGAAATCGGCATGTGGGCAGGCCGCGGCGAGGTCGAAGGCGCTGCGGGGCGGGCAGATCATGTCATAACGCGAGTGCAGAATGCCCATCGGGATGTCCGACAGGCGCTCAGCCTTGGCGAAAATCTCGCCCTCGTCGAGGAAACAGCCATGGCTGAAATAATGTGCCTCGATCAGGGAGTGTGCCGCAATGAAGTCGCGGCCACGCGGGGCCAGGGCAGTTCGTACAGCGTCGGGTGGATTGTCGAGATAGGACAGGCGGTCCTCATACTCGGTCCAGCGATAAACTGCCGAACGGCGCAGGCCCACCAGTGGTGTATCCGGATCATCGAGGCCCGCGAGGTCGGGCAGGCCGGCGGCAATCTCGTCCCGCATTGCTTCAAGATACCAGGCCGCGATCGCGCGGGCTGACTGGCGCAGCGTCGGGGGCACCGGTTCAATGAAGGTTGCGAACGCATCGGGGAAGAAGCGCGGCGCCCCGGCAGCGCTGTGCCACCAGTCATGTTCTTCAGCGCGTGCCGTGAACACTGCTTCAACAATCAGGGCGCGGACCCGGTCCGGATGGGCCTGGGCGTAGACCAGGGCGAGGGTCGATCCCCAGGACGGGCCGAAAACCATCCAGGCCGGCAGGTCGAGATGGGTCCGCAGCGCTTCAATATCGGCGACCAGGTCGGCGGTGGTGTTGTTCTCCAGCGCGAGGTGCGGCGTCGACTGGCCGGCGCCACGCTGGTCAAACAGGATCAGGTCGAACCGGTCCGGATCGAACATGCGACGGAATTTTGCTGAAATGCCGGAACCGGGGCCGCCGTGCAGAAACACGAGTGGCAGGCCGTCCGGATTGCCGCAGCGCTCCCAGTACAGCTCATGTCCGCCGGTAACCGCGAGGCGTCCGGTCTGATGGGGTGTGCATTCGGGAAAGAAGGCGGTCATCGGGTCTCCGTGACGAGCAGGGCACCGCTGTCATGCGCCAGGGATTCAAGGGGATCTGCCGTCCGACTGGGCGTTGTCCGGGCCTGACGTGTCATGGAACGCCCCTTGTAACTGACGCGTATCGTCCAGATGCAGCTGGGTTCGGCGTCCGTGGTTCCGGGGCTCGCCGACGCCGCCAGTTCATGCAGGAAAACGTCGGGGCCGTCGGCGAGCGGACTGTATTCGAGTAGGAAATTCGTATCGGCAAAGCCGGCTTCGATCCGTGACCGGGCGCTTGCCAGATCAAGCGGACAATTGTGTCGGTCGGCCAAGCGTTCGGTCATGTTGATGATGGTGTAGACGACCGGTACCGCAGCGCTGTCGGCACTGGCCGGAGCGCGCGTGGTCACAATCCCGGCGGCGCCTGCCAGCGCGATCAGCAGAACGGCCGCCGCGCGAACCCCATCCGATTGAAATGCCTGCAAAGCACAGCCCCGTCCGACTTCCCGGTGCTGCTGCCAGCAAGCCCCGTCCCTGTTCAGCCAATACCAGACCAGCGCGCAACGACAAGCATCATCACGAGTCGGCGCGATATTCGGATATGTCGGGCTGGCCTGTGGTGGGGCGGGGGAGCTGTCGGAAGCGGAAAGCATTATCGCCACCCGCACCGAAATCCTCGAAAAGGCCGAGGCCCGAGCCGCCCGCCAGACCTTGCTCAGCCCGGTCGATGGCATCGTCAATGCCGTCAATGTCACCATGATCGGCGAGGTCGCCGAGCCCGGCGAGCCGGTGGTCACCCTGGCCCCGGCCGGCCGTGAACTCTATGTCGAGGCCTGCCTCCTCAACCGCGATGTCGGCTTCGTCGCCGAAGGCCAGGAAGTCCGCATCAAGCTGGAAGCCTTTCCCTTCATGCGCTACGGATATCTCGATGGAATTGTTGAGCAAATTTTCCCCGACGCGATCGTTGACCAGAATAGGGGGCTGGTCTATCCGGCACGAATTAGGGTTGTCTCCAATGAGATCCTGCTCAATGGTGTGCAACCTGTACTGGCTGCGGGGATGACAGCCACGGTGGAAATCAAGACCGGTCGGCGGGGCGCGATCGCGTTCCTCTTGAGTCCGGTGATGCGGGCGATGAACGAGGCGGGACGGGAGCGATGAAGCGGGTATCTTGGGTATTCACCGTGATGCTGGTGTTGGGATTATGCACCGCATGCGGCCACGCCAAGCGTGGCACCCAAGCCGTTTACCAATATTCGACAATCTCAAACACACAGCAGACGTGGCGCTTTTACATGCGTGACTGCTTGAATGTCGATCAGTATGCAGCAAACCCCGCCGAGTGTTCTCAGGCCATTGAAAGCCTCTCATTTGCAATTCGCAACTCGGGAGCGTGCCAACTGGAATTCCAATTGCCGTCACGGACAGATTTGTCGAACGAGATGTGTCCGATTTCCGCTCGGTCTGTTGAAAATTTCTCAAATGTCGTTCGCTGCGGCCATGTCGATTGCAATGACGAGCTAGGTGACACCCCATTGGGGGCAAGCCATACGCTGTTTTGCGAGTTTGCGAGGCCAGATTATCTCCCAATAATCGCAGGTTCGCCGGCGCCTTGGTTTTACGATGAAGCCTTGCAGCTTCATTTTTTGCCGGCAGCAAGTCCAGAGTTGGGCCAGACCCAGGGGGGGCTGAGTCCTGATGAGGCTTTGTCTGCGTGCCACCCAATTTTCTTTCGCGGGCGACCGGCTCCCAGTGCCGACTGTCCCATTTGTTGACAATGATCGGCCGCCCGGAATTCCGGCCAGGGGTGGTCGAATTCATTGAGAAAAGAATGGGCGATCGTCGCCGTTTCGGCTGTCGCCGTCTTGGCATGCTTCTGGCCCGGGAGGGGCTGGCGGTACGGCGATTTACAGGCAAGCGCCGTCCGATGGTGGTGCCGAGCAGATTCACTCAGCGCAGGAGCCTGGGCTTCAGGTCTGATGCTCCCTCGGACGAGCGTCGCCTCGGCACGCTGAGCGTGGTCAACGACTGCATCCGCGAAGCGCCGGCGATCACGGGCGACACCTCCAGTCGCGAACCGACTTCAAGGAAAGCCGGACCATTGCCGTGGCCGAGCGGCGTCGGTCTGCGGCCTGAAGCCGAGCGGCCGGCGACCGTTCAAGACCGATCTGCCTTAGTTGGACAGCGCCCGGATCAACGATTTCGCTCGACGCGCGAAACCGCACACGCTATGATGGAGATATTCTGAAAAATAACTTGGGGGCGAATTCATGATCCGGTCTTTCCTTCAGCGAGGCGCGGTACTGTCAACCGCCCTCAGCGCACTCTCTCTGGCCCTCGCGGCCGTTTCGGGCGCCAGCGGACAGGGGGGCGATGGGGCCCCGAATGGCGAAAATTTCGCGGATATTTTCGAGGGCGTCCGCAATCTGCAACCGATACCGCTCGACATGTCGAACGAGCGTCACCGCGCCTATTTTCTCGAACAGCAGAGACTGGCAGGCCTGACGCCTGACAATAGCGACCATCTCGCTCATTTCATGGAGCTTGCCCAAGCCTATCACGGCTCGGTGGGCATGCCGTCGGCTGGTCGGGTCACGCTGACTTCGGAAGGGGAGCGGTTCGATCCCGACACTGGCGAGGCGACCGACAACGCTGTAGGCCCGGTCCATACCATCACATCTTTTCAACAGGACCAGGCCAATCCTTTGACCTATCGCGCGTCCGCGCTGGCGTCGATTGCGGATCAGCCGCCAACCTGCACTCACACCCTGATCGTTACAGACCAGGACGGTAATCCGCAGGGCAATGGGACATCCCTGGTCCAGCAATTTGCCTGCGAGGCCGTGCATCTGAGTGCACAAGGCACGCTCGACGAGAGTGACGCCTGGGCTGGTACGCAGATGACGTATTACTGGATCGACCAGAGTGGAACGCCGCATTCCGGAACGCTCCGCGCAGCGGGTTCGACCATCCCGACATCCATCGTGTCGACAGATCCTGCCGACAAGAATGGCGATGGCATGATCAAATTCTGCTTCGGGCGTCAGGCTGCAGATTGCGATTATCAGCCGTCTGGCGCTTCCGCCAGCAATGTCTTTCTGCCGATCGTCGGCTATGCGACCTACGACACGGCGATCATTGATCCGTCCACGGACGCCGAAGCGAGCGTTTATATTGCGATCTCGCATCCCGAACCGGAAGCCGGTGGTGGCTGCACGCTCCAGGGCGATACGTCGACCTTCCTTCAGGACTATGTGACGCTGAGCAACGGGGACATGCAGGTCAACTGGAACGACCCGACCACACATTTCCCGGCAATCGACAGTAGCTGCATGCCGCATGGCTCGATCGTCTACTACACGATGACCATGAATATCGATCTGACCTCGGGCGGGAACACGATTCCGGTCTTCTTCGGCGTTTCCAGTTCGCCGGAGACGCCAGTTTCGACTGGCCGCTGGTATCAATTGCCCTCGACCCGCATTTACTACAGCTGCGTCGCGGCCGGGACGCAGGTCACGCTTGCGAACGGCGAATCTCGCGCTGTGGAAACGCTCGATATAACCGACCGGATTGCCTCCAATGAGGACGGCGATGCGATGACGGTCTATTCGGTCTATTCCGGCGAAGAAGAGACCATGGTCCGTCTCGTGACCGTGTCGGGGCGCGAATTGCTGATCACCGAGAGTCACCCCGTCGTCCTGACGACAGGGATTGTGCTGGCCGGCGAAATCCGCCCGGGCCAGAGTGTGCGGACGGTCGATGGCCCGGAAGCGGTCCTGTCAGCGGACCGCGTTGCCTATAACGGCCCCGTGCACAACCTGTCGGTCGGCACGGAGGCGGACGGCATCGCATTGACCAGTCACAATACAACCTTCTTTGCGAACGGCGTTCTCATCGGCGACAACGAGATGCAGTGGACGTTCTCGAGCGAGCGTCGGCGCGACATCCTCGCGGAACGCGGCGAAGTTGAGGCGGAGACCGTACGGCAAGGCATCTTGCGGTAATCGGCACGCGACGCGGCCGCCATGACTGCACCCGTCATTCTTCTCGCCGCCTACGACCCCGGTGCCTTCCATGCGCAATGGCAGTTGCCGGGGGCGGCCCCGGCCGGCCTGTCGGGCTTCCGCCTCGACATCACCGGTTCCGGCGGTTTTGCCGCCCGTGAGGAGGTTGGCGCGTCGAGCCGGTCAGACATGTGGGACGTCACGCTCACAGACCTGTCGCAGACCTATGTTTTCACCGTCACGGTGCTGATCAACGGCGCGCCCGGCGACACCAGTCTTCCGGTGACGCTGTTGACGACGGCGCTGTCCCTGACCGGTATCGTCTACGACCTTGACCCCGATACGCTGACGTTGAGCTGGGCTCCGCCGAAGAGCGGCGCCGAAGGCGGGATGGCGACCGTCACCGGTGGCGGGGGGACGCATAATGGCCAGGGCAAGAATGGCACCCGCATTGCCGTCACGCTCGACCCCTCGGACACTTATCAGATCACGGCAAGGGCCTATGCGGATGCGGGCGTCGTCCTGGGGCCGACGAGCCCGGTTTACGCCCCCGTCATTCTTCCGCTGACGCTCACGGCAATCACCTATGATCTCCAGCCGGATATCGTGACCGTCAGCTGGGTCCCGCCGACCGGCACGGCAACCGGCGGGCTGGCAACCGTCGCGGGTGACGGGGCCACGCGAAACGGGACAGGCACGGTCGGAGCAAAAGTCCGCGTCACGCTCGACACCACAAAGATCTATCAGGTTACGGCGCGCGGTGCCGCCTATGACGGGCTGGTGATGGGGCCGGCAAGCGATGCCTATGCGCCAATCGCCGACCCGCTCAGCCTGACCGAGATAACCTATGACACCGACCCGGCGGACGTTCTTACCGTAGGGTGGGGATCGCTGCGGGGCGGAGCGGATGCGGGCCTCGCAACGCTTGTCGGTGGCGGCGCCGCCCACAGCCAGTCCGGGGTCTCGAATGCAGTCTTTCCCGGCACGCTGAATTCCGGGACGGCCTATCAGATCACCGCCAGGCCGACCTCGCATGACGGGCTCGTGCAAGGGCCGGCCAGCCCGGTCTACGCGCCGATCATCGACCCGCTCGACGTAACAGTGATCAGCTATGATCTTTCGCCGGACATGTTGAGCGCGGAATGGAATCCGCCGCCTGCGCCTGCAACCGGCGGCAATGCGACACTGGTGACACCGACCGCCGTCCTTAACGATTCCGGTACAGTGTCTGCCGTCTTCTCCACCACGCTGGATGCGGCGAAAGCCTATAGCCTGACGCTGCGACCGTCGGCACACGGTGGTCTGGTACTGGGCCCCGCCAGCCCGGCATTCACGCCGATCGTCGAGCCTCTGTCGCTGATCTCCCTCGTCTATGACGTCGGACAGCTGACGGTGCAGTGGACCCCGCCCGCAGCGCCCGCCGCCTCCGGACAGGCGACGCTCACCGGGCCGTCGATCTTGCGCTATGGCGAGGGAAAGGCGGGCGCGCCGTTCGCCATCACACTCGATCCCAGCCTCAGCTATAGCGTGACTTTCCGGCCGGTCAGTGCTGACGGTATCGTCCATGGTCCGGTCAGTGAGGTTTTCCACCCGATCGCGCAGCCGATCGCGCTGAAATCCATCGTCTACGACGTCACGCCCTCGGAAACGCTCGGCGTGGCTTGGGAGGCGCCGGCTGCACCTGCCGCGGCGGGGCTCGCCGTCCTCCACACGTCCAGCGGGGTAAAGAGCCAGACCGGTACGAGCGCGGTCAGTTTCGCCACCGCCGTCACGACGGCCGACACGATCACGGCACGCCTGATCGATTCCACCGGCCGCATCGAGGGTCCGGCCAGCGCGGACCACACGCCGATCATGGAAACCACGACGATCAGTCTCGTCAGCTACGATCTTGACCCCGATCTGGTGACGGCCGACTGGGCACCCGCCAGTGCGACACCCAACCCGGCCTATCGCGCCGAGCTGACCCCCGCTGGCGGGACGTCGCAGTACGCCACTGGCAGTGCGACCACCGCGCAATTCCCGGGGACCCTGCCGGTCGGGGAGGATTCGTCCGTTAGGGTCCGCATCACCGATGCAGCTGATCTGGTCAGAGGCCCGCAAAGTGCGGCGGTGATCCCGATCACCGAACAACCCGGCGGGGCGCGGCTCGATTATCTCACCAGTGACCAGTTCCGCGGTACGTGGTCGGCGGTGACCGGATATGATGGTTATCTCTATCGCTTCGATACGGGCGACACGCCGGGGACACCGACGGCCTCGGCTGGCCCGAATGTGACGATCGATCACGCCATCGCAGCGGGCACTGCCTATGCCTTCCGTGTTCGGGTCAAGACCGCGAACGCCCAGGGGCCTTGGAGCACGCCGGCGCCTGGCCCCTATTTGATGAGTGCCCAGACCGAGCATGACGGGCTCGGCCGGCTAACGCGTTTCTCGGCGACCGGATTTGGCGACTTCGTCTATTCCCGCGATGCTTTCGGAAACATCCTGTCGGCAAGCTTTGCGCCGGCAAGCGGCGGGAGAGGCGAATGAGCGCGCCCGCGACCGCACCCGACCTGACGCTGTCCTATGTGACCGACTATCTGCCGCCGGCGACGACGCTTGTGCTCGATGGCCAGACGCGCGCCCAGCACACCTTCGCGGGAAGTGGTGGCGATAATTTCCCGGGGCTTCCGCTGACATTGGGGCTCTGGATCGGCACGTCGGACAGCACCGCCGCCACGATCATCGAGTATGCGGCGAGCGGCACCGGTGGGACGACGCTGTCGCTGTCAAACGCGTCAGCCCTGACCGTCTCGATCGGCGGCACGGACTGGGCGACGGGCGTGTCTGTGGCGACCGGACGGTGGCGTCACATCTGCGTGGTTCTGACGCCCGGACGATGGGGCATGGTCGATGCGCTTCTACAGGTCGACAGCGTCACGGTGGCGGTCAAGCCGGCCGCCTTCAGCATCGCGGCCGGCGCGCTGGGTCCGGCCGGTACACTGACGCTCGGCGGGACGAGCGCCGCTGCCCAGCTGACCGCGAAAGTCAGCGAGCTTCAACTGTGGGCTGTCGCATTCGATGCCGGCGAACGCCTGACCTGGCTTCAGCGACGAGCCGCCGCAGGTACAACGGGGCTCTCGCTCGGATGGGCGCTGAGCGATACTGCAACGTCCGGAACCTTGTCCGGAGCCAGCGCCTCGTCCTTCGCCCCGTCTGCTCTGCGCTTCCGGACGCACAGGCCCGCAAACACCGCGATGGCGACGGCGCGCTGGACGACCGTCAGCGGCAGTACCGGCTATGACGTCGAGGTCCTGTCTTCTGCAACCGGTTGGGTGTCGAGGGCGAGCGGTGTCAGTGCGATCGAACTCGCCCTCGACGCTTTGCCGATGAGAAGCCCGGCGAGCGGGCGCGTGCGGGCGGTCAACGCTGACGGGGCAGGGCCCTGGAGCGCCATTGCGACATTGACGCCGCTTGATCTTGAAGCGCCTGCTGCGACGCTTGGCTGGCAGAGTAGTGATACCGAACTCTGGGCTGACTGGTCCGTGCCCGGCCAGTCCGACAGTTACACCTATCGCCTGGTGCGGACGCCAGCCGCGTCGCCGCCTGCCGATCCTGTGACGCAAACGGGGACGAGCGCGAACATCTCGACCTGTCTCGCCGACCCGAATGGCTGGCAGGTCTTCGTCACCGCCGCCGTGGCGGGCAGTCGCGGGCCGGAAAGCCCCGCCGGGCCGGTGACCGCTCCTGATGTCTCGCTTTACTATGTCGACCAATCGGGAAACGGTCAGTTCGAGTTCGACTGGCCGCCGAACGAAACCGACCCACCGTCCGCCAGCTTCTCGGTCAAGACGGGCGCAACTTCGCTGGCCGGGGCGGTCGTGCATTCGCCAACCTCGCCGCAATCCTTCGATAGCAACGCGCCGGTATCGAGCGGCGAGACCGTGACTGGCAATGCCCGCTTCGTGCGGCTGGCGGCACTGTCCGCAACCACTGAGCGCACGATCACAATCAATGATATTCCGGAACCGGCACCATGTTTCGATATCGCCCCGACGATTGCCACCGAAGCGGTATCCTGGACCTGGGGTAGCGTCACGCAGACGCCGGAATTTGACGTCACGCTATTCCAGGACGGACAGCCGGTCGAACAGTCTTTGAAGACGACCGCTCAGAGTCTTGCTCTGACCAGCTATCTGCCCTCGGAGGCGGCGGATCTCGCAAGGTTGACGATCCGTGTGCAGGGCGTCGATGGAGGGACGGTCGGCCCGCCCAATGCTGTGACGGATGGCGAAACGACGACCGGGGCGCTGGTTTATCGCTGGCCGGGCGGGACGAATCCCGGAACCGCAGCTTTCGAATGGACTCCCGGCACGGCGACAGGCCAGCAGGTCTATGGTCGCGTTTTCAAGACCGGCGAGGTCGCGACCTATTTCCATGGATCTGCGGATCTTACCAAGAAAGTGCTGACAGTTTCGGCGCCCGATACAGGCTTTGCCGAGGGCGACACCTATACCGCGACGCTGAGCGTTCTCGCCGCCGGTTCCTTCACCGGCATGTTCGCTTCGTCATTGACGATCCACAAGCTCGTTGCTCCGAGCGTGACACTTCGGGCCGATAGCACGAATACAACTTTGACAGCGAGCTGGAATCCGCCTGCCGGCGCCCCCGCCCAAACCAGTTACGTTGTGTTGTTGAACCGCGCGGCGCAGGCGGCAAAGGCCGACACGACCTGTGATCTGACAAGCCATCTAGCCGATTCTGATGCTCTTTCGGTACAGGTGGAAGCGACCCTCGACAAATCCTACAGCGCGCCGAGCACGTATAGCGACGCCCCGTCCCCTGCGCCCTCGCTGATCTATCAGGCAGCTACCGGAGGGGGCGGCACCCTCAGCGGCAGCTGGAGCCCGGCGGAGATCACTTATTACGAACTGACGGCCGGGCAGACAACTACAGCCGTGCTGGCCGATGACGGTAGGGCGCAGTTGACGGTCTCCAACCCGGTTGTCGGGACAGATTACACGCTGAAGGTCAAGTCGATCGCGACTTGTCAGCTGGGTGCGATGGCGGAGACGCCAACGGTAACGATTGTTGATCTTGCCGCACCGAGCGTGAGCTTCGCCGAGGCGACTGGCGCCGATCTGGCTGTGAGCTGGGCAGCAATCGATCCGGGCACCGGTTCGGCGGTCACGTATCAGGTGCGTTTGGATGGCACCAATGACGGCGCCCCGGTCAGTGCGACGACGACCACGCTCACGGACGTCCTCGATCGCAATCCGGGGCAGGCCGAGCGGATCGACGTCCAGGCGATCACAACGGGTTCGCACGGCCTGTGGAGTGCGGTCGCGACGGTCGATGCGCCCTCGAGCCTCGGGCTGCTCTACGATCCGGAGACCGGGCAGGCGACCCTCAGCTGGCCGGCGGCCACCGGTGCGAGTGCCTTTGCATTGGCGGCAACGCCGGGCAGTGGCGCCGCCGTCCGCGGCTGGACCAACGTGCCCGGCACGAGCCCGCCTGCGACCTATTCAGAGAGTATCCAGATCGGTTCGGTGCCCGCAAACACGGTCATCGCGGCCTCGGTGCGGGCACTCGGCGGAGGCATGATCGCCGCGGAAACGACGGCCAGCGTCACAATGCGGGATTTCCCCGCGCCCGGCTTCACCGCATCGAACGTGCAGGATGACCCGGGCAACCACCAGCTGGACGTGTCCTGGGTGTTCGATCCCGCGGCCTGGGGGCTGACGTCTGCGAACACGACGTTCGACGTCGAGGTCGACGATGGCGGCACGAAGGTTGGCTCCAAGACAGGCGTCCAAGGCAATTCCACGACCGTTCCCTATCCCGCTGGAACCACACCTGGCACGGTTTTGACCGTCAAGGTCCGGGCCATTGGTGACGGCGTTATCGGCGCTTGGACAGCGCCGGTCTCGATCAGCGTCGGCAGCGGGCTTGGCCAGCCAACGATCACATATTTCGCCTTTGACGCGCAGAACACGATGACGCTGAGTTGGACTGCGGTCGCACCTCCGGTGGCCGGTCAGAAGGTGACATACGAGATCGCGCTAACCGGGCCGGGCATTTCAGCCTCGTACAAAACCCGGACGACGTCGACCTCGGCCAATATTGCCGCAGGCACGACACATGTTGAGCAGCACCAGACCTACACGGCCACCGTGACGGCGGTGGAGCCGGCGCCGGCCGGACCGGCCAGCGCACCGCGAACTGCCTCAACCAACCAGCTACAGCCCAGCCCGCCAGGTGGCGGCAATGGCGATCATGGTGGCGATCCCTTCGATCTCGCGACCGGTGCTTATCTCTATTCGCACGCCGATCTGGCGGTGACGGGTGTCGTGCCGCTGCGACTGGTTGTGGCCTATAATTCCATGCTGGGCTGGCCGGACGATCACCCGATGTTCGCTGGCCAACCCCTCGGGCCGCGCTGGACGCATTCCTTCAATGCCCGAATCTACATTCCCCCGACGCAGCCGGCGGAGCCCTATCTGTCGCTACTGCCTGGCTCGCCTTCGGTCATCAGCTACGACTTTCCGACGGCAGTCGGCGTCGTGACCCAGCGTGATCGGCCCACGGGCGATCTGCTGGTCTACAATTCCGACGGCAGTTTTACGCTCGACAAGCTCGACGGCAGCCGCCAGTTCTTCTCTGCACAGGGCCGACTGACGCGGATCGAAGATCATTTCGGCAATGCGCAGGTTCTGACCTACACACCGGCTGGCCGACTCGACCGCGTCACAGATCAGGGGTCTGGCCGTTATCTGCAGTTCGCCTATGTCGATTCCAACGATCCGGAGAGTCTGCTGGCCTCGGTCAGCGACAATACGGGACGGACGGTGAACTACGCCTATTCCGGCGGCCTTCTCAGCGCCTCCACCGGACCGCAGGCGGGACCACGCCGTTTCACCTATACCGGCGATGCGCTGATGGCGACGGCGGGCGACGAGAACCAGCACACGATCGTCTCAAATACGTACGACCCGACGTCGCACCGTATCGTCCGGCAGCGGACACCCAATGGCAGCGCCCAAGGCCAGCCTTGGGACTATGTCATTACCTGGTCGAGCGGAACGGATGCGGAAGGGCATGAGACCGTCATTGCCGCGATGACAGACCCGAAGGAGCAGCAAACGACGACTACCAGTCTCGCGGTCACATTCGACACCGTCGAACAGGTCATTCCGCTTTCGGACAGCATTGTGGCGCGCAAGACGCGTGTGTTTGACGGGGCAGGACGCCTGTTGAGCGAAACGGCGCTCGAAGGCGCTGGCAGCGCACCACCGAGCGATGGACCGGCCGTCACCTACGCCTATGACGATCGCGGCCGGGTGACTCTCATCGATCCGCCGGGCCTCGGTTCCGTATCGCGGAGTTATGACACGTCCGGCAACCTCCTGACCGAGGCCGATATTCTCGGGAATATCACCCGCTACAGCTATAACGCCGACAATACCCTCGATAGCGTCACCGAGGCCGATGGCACACGGACACAGTTCACCTACAAGCCGGGTGCGATCCGGGGCCTCGCCATCTATATCGACAGCTATCCGGGAGACGGGGCGGGCGGCACGACGAACGCGCCCAACCGCGTGAGCCAGACCTTCACCAGCAAGGGACAATTGCAATCGCGAACCGACGCGACCGGCAATACGGAGAGTTTCGAATACGCCTCCGGGACCGGGTGGCTGACCAAGCGCACAGTGGCCAATGCCGACGGAACGACAGCTCTGATCGAAGTCTTCGACAATGATGCTGCGATGGGCCTGGTGACCACTTTATCGCAGCAGTATGAGGGGCAAGCGGCGAGCCAAGCTTTCGTGACGGGCTTTGTTTACGACCCGGTCGGCAATCTCACCCAGCGGACCGGTGCCGCAGGGTCGGTGTGGGACTTTACCTACGACGCCGCCAATAACCGCCTGACCGAGACCTTGCCGGAGATCGACGGCAGGCGCGATGTCCGGACCTATGACTATGACGAGATCAACCAGCTCACCGGTATCGTCGAACAGGCAAGCGGTCCCCGCGTGGCCTACGGCTTCGCCTATGACCCGCTCGGCAGGCTATCGGCCACGACCGATCCCAACAGCCATACCATCGACATCGACTACGCCCAGATCGGGACGGGCAATACGGCCCTCGTTCGGGAGACGATGACCTATCCCGCGCCGGCTTCCGGGGGCAAGACGATCTCGGTCTTTGTCGATCGCGACGCGCTCGGGCTCGAGCATGCCTTGAGCCTGCCGACCGAGGACGGCGCGACGCCCGTCGTCCTGACCCAGGCCTTTGCCGCCGAGCCGGGTCTGGCCGATAGGACGACCGGCCTGCGCCGGACGCTGACCGCTCCGCCCCCGAGCGCTGGCGGAGCCACAACCACCCAGTCCTGGGTCACCGACGCCGGGGGTGGGCTCTATGCGTATACCGACCAGAAGGGGAAGGTTTGGAACTGGTGTCGCGGCACCCAGGCTTCGAGCGTTGGCAGTTACGTCAATCTCACCCGGACGTTGACCGACCCGACCGGCCGGCGGCGCGTCAATGTCGTCGATCCGAACGGGATGAGAGTCGCGGTGGAAATCGGTCCCGACGGGAGCACGCACACACACGGCTTTGCCTTCGACGCGCTCGGGCGGATCCGGCAGGTCGTGGAACCCATCCCGGCCGATCCCCCTGCCGGCGGGGGAACGCCGGGGCCGGCGACGACGCTGTTCAGCTACGGTTTCGACGCGGCGCAGAGCCAGACCACACTCGATGTCATGCCCTATGGTACCGCCGCCTCGCGCTATTTCTACGACGGTGAGGACCGGCTGGTCGGCTACACCGCGCCATTGGGCGTCAGCGGCCGCTATACCTATGGACGCGGCGACTTGATGACTTCCTGGACCAATGGCCGAAATCAAACCGTCAATTATGGTTTCGATTCGGCCGGTCGGCTGGTCTCGGCGCAATATCCAGGCGGCGATACGATCACCCACACGCTTGATGCAACCGGAAACCGGCTGGAGACGTTGCGCAACGGCGCGGCCGAAATCCACCGCACGTTCGACGATCTCAACCGGATGACCGCGCGCACCGCCGGAGGGCAGACGGTTGGCTATAGTTTCACGCCGTCGGGGCAGGTTCACGTCCTGACCTATCCGGACGGAAGCAAGACGGTGACTTACGGTTATGATGGGCTCGACCGCCTTTCAACCGTTACCGATTGGGCTGGCCGGGAAACACTATACACCTATGACCCGACGGGGCGCGTGCAGGTCGAAACGCTACCCGGCGGGGTCACCGTCACCAATACCTATGACGACGCAGGACGGCGGCTGTCGATGGCCGCAGGCAGTCCGGACGACGTCCTCGTCGCCCGCACCGCTTACACGTATGATGACTTCGCGCAGCTGCAGACATTTGACCAGATTACGCCGGTTCCACCGAGCGCTCCAACGACGTCACCCGATTTCACCTATTCAGCCGACCGTCTGACCCAAATAGGGGCAGATCACGTCACGTATGACGATGACGGCAACATGCTCGGCTGGGCCGCAGTGGGTGAAAGCGAGATCGGTTATGATGCGCTCAACCGTGTCGCGGCGCTGGGGGATCTGTCTTTCACGTATGACGCCGATGGTCTCAGAGTCGACATTGCGGGAGGGGCTGCCGGAGACCAGGCCGTCGTTCACGACATTGCCGACTATTGCGCACCGCGTGTCGAACAGGCTGATCCGCAACGGGCGATCCGGCTGGTCAGCCAAACCAATTCCCTGCCGTCCATGCTCATTCCCGAAGGCGGTCGCGGCCTTGCTGACCCTGCGCCGGAAGAATCGCCGCTCGACCGGGTACTGGCCCTGACCTCCGGCGGCAAAACGTCGAACTTTGTGTATGGGCGCGGCCTGATCGGCCGCGAAGACGGGGATGGTCATTATGAAGACTACATATTCGATCCGCTTGGGAACACGCTTGCCCTGACCGACGCGTCCGGTGCGGTGACCGGCGCGCGGGTTTATGACCCGTATGGAACGCCGCTCGGGGCGAGTGGCACCTCGCCCGCCCCCTTCGGCACCGTCGGGCGCTGGGGCGTGTCCGAGGACCTGTCCGGCTGGACGTACATGCGTGCGCGCGAATATGCGGGCAGTGCATACCGCTTCACGACCCGCGACGTGATCTATGGCGATCCGCGCCTGCCGCAGACAATCAACCGCTACGCCTATCTCTCAGGACAAGCGCTGCGAATGATCGACCCAACCGGGCTCGGCAATGATCACGATGGCGGCGGCGGCGGCGGCGGCGGCGGCGGCGGCGGAGGCGGCGGTGGCGGCGGTGGTGGTGGCTGGGGTCTGTTCGGTGCCATCGTCGGCGGGGTTGTGGTTGGCGGACTTATCGGCGGTGCGATCATCGCCGGTGGCGGCATGATCGGCGGCGGAGGCGCAGCGGGTGGCGGCGGTCTCGCGGCGGCTGGTGGCGCTGGAGCGGGCGCCGCCGGAACCGGGGCGACAGGCACCGCTGCCGGCGGAACTGCCGCGACCGAAGCCGCGACGTCCACCCGGTGGGTCGTCCGCGCGCAAAGAGGCCTTCAGACATTGCGACAGCGTATCAGCACGCCTGTGCGTAACGGATATGTGCGCGTTCCGAGTTCCGGCGACATCGAAATGGATGTGTTGGCCGCCGACCACCCCCACAGTCTATGAGGTCCGGTTGATCGATCATGCTTACGCTGAATGACTTTGCCAACAGTATCGACCCGGCGACGGGCAATCTCGCTTTCTCGCTGCCCCTCGCGGCGCTGCCGGAGGGAAGCGGGCCGGAATTTGCCCTTTCGGCACAGTATGCGAGCGCACTGGACGGGGCGGCGGAGCAATCCAATCTGACTGCGCCGACTGGCTGGCTGGGCCTCGGCTGGACCCTCAACCTGCCATCCATTGTCGCCCTGCCTGAACCGGATTCCCTGGCGCGGGGGCGGCGCCTCTTCCTTGTTCGCGACGGGCGGATGACCGAGCTTGTCCCCATTGAAGACGAGGCAGACGTCACGGTCAGCTATGGCACTGTCGCCGGAGATTTCTGGGTTATCCGCTATAGCGCCGCGAATGAAAGCTGGACGCTGATCGATGAGGACGGGCTGCGTTGGCGCTTTGGCGGCACGCCATCCTCGATCGAGCTGGGCGTGGCTTGGGAGGGCTGGAGCGGAGCTTCATCTGTTACAACCGGGCAGTCCTCGCAGGCGGTGACCTGGTGGCTGTCTCGTCTGACCGATCTCTGGCAGCAGACGGTCGACCTCACTTACACGCAAACCACCGAAACCGTTGGCGACGGCAGTGCGGCCTACACGCAGAGCACCCGTCTTGCCCGGGTCACGCGCGGCGATGGCGCCCGCATTGATCTGAGCTATCAGCCCAAAACCACTGACGAATACGTGCCGGCTCACCAGACGCCGCCAGCGCCAAATGCCTGGCAGGACCGCTATGAATCCCATTTTCTTGCCTCCATCAGCGTTACGGCCGGCGGCGGCGGGCTGCTAAACCGCACCGAATTCTCCTATGCGCTGATGGGTACCGGGCCGCTGACCAAACGGCTTCTGACAGCGGTTGCCTATCGTCCCGGCGGCAGTCCGGGCATGCCGGCCACGACTTTCAGCTATCAGGTCGCCGCTGGAGCGGATTGCGGCATGATGACCGGAATCAACACCGCGCTCGGCGGGACGGTGGAGGTCGAGTATGCGGCCGTGACGCCGGCCTTTTCGGACCGCTCCCAGTCTCTGTCCGCGCCCGCCGGCGGCCCGTTCGGAACGCCCGCGCTGGGTTTCGCCGCTGATTTCGTCGTCGCGGCCTGGCCCGCGACCGATTCGAGCTCGGTAGCGCTGCAGGCGTCGAGCTGGGACGGGCGATGGGTGCCGGCCGATCTCGGCACACTTGCCACGAGCACAGCCGCCCCGGACTGCGCGGTAAAGACGGCCGGGCTCACCTTCGCGGCGCAGACCGCGACCCAGTTCAAGGCCTGGCGCACTGACCCGCGCATGTCCGGCGCGTGGACCGCATCCGACACCGTGACAGTCGCACTGTCGACGCCGGCGAGCGTCGATCTCAGCACAATTGACGACTGCGCCGGCATACTCGGCAGCAATACCGCGGTGTTTCAAGCGTTGATCTGGAATGGTTCGGAATGGGCCGAACGCGCCGCGGAAACGCTTGGCGGGGCGGATAGCAGCCCGCTTTGCGCGATGGATGGTGCGGGCGACGCGCTGGTCGCGGTCGTTGCTGACACGACAAATGCCGGCAAGGGAATTACCGTCCACCGGATGGGGCCGGGGCCGTTCGCGGCCTGGCAGAGCTCCAGCGACGTGCTGGTTCGCGATTCCGGCACGCTGAGCACAGTTTCGGTGACAGCCGGTTGCGGTTTTGCGGTGATCATCGTCGCCGGTCCGGCCGGCGGGCGTACGCGCGCGCGTGCCATCATCGTTGACTGGCTCGGAAGCGGCGGCCAATTCCGATCGACCTCCCTCACACAGTTCAACGTTGATACTGGTGGCGATATTCCGGAACCCGTGGTCAACGGGTCGAGCATCGCGCTGGGCGAACTGATCGCTCGCTATGACGGCCAGCAATGGACGATCAATAGCGTCGAGGCCATCAAACCATCCGGCGCGCAAACACTTCAGTCGATCTCTTGTGCTGCCGACCAGATCGTACGGACCTATTCGACGGCAAGCGGAGACCTGGTCGCCAGCCTCACCGCCTACAATCCCAATACCACCACCGGCGCGCCGTGGGCCATTGCCAACTCCGTAACCGTTCCGTCGGGCGCCTATGCCGCTCGTGCGGCGGCGGGCACGGTTTGGGCCAATCGCTATGTGCTCATGCCGCACACCTCGCAGGACGGGCAAACGACCGGCAATGCGATCTATTACCAGTCGCCGGACATGAGCTGGGGGTTTGCAGGCGTGTTGTCCGACACGCTCTCAGCGAGCGACCTGCCGAGCCTTCAGCTCGCTGGAGAGCGCTTCCTCGTCTATCAGTCCGGCAGCTCGGTCACGGCGATTCCATTGGCCGACGGTACGCTTGACACTGCGAACAAGAGCGCGATCAGCGGTAAGCTTCTCGTCTCGGGCGCCGCGGCAAATCTGTTGGTCGGACCGACGGCTTTCGCGACCTATAGCGGTGACTGGACCAGTGGCCCGACGATCAGCCTGCATCGCGTGACGCGGGGCGGAGCGGATGGAACCGCCTCCGTCATGACGGTCAGCCGCCTGCGATGCCTGCCCGGCAACACGACGGACACGACCACCGGCTATGCGGTCATCGACCGCGCCCCGAGCTATGAGACGGCATCGGCCGTGATGGCGCCGTCGGGTCGGGCGGCCGCCTTCAACCGGACCACGATCGCGAGCCAGTCAGGCAGCGGTACGGCGTGCGGGTCCGTCCTCTACGAGATGTTCAACATGCTGACGGCTGCTGAGGCGGCCTCACTGCCAACCGCGAAACGCCCCGATTATCCGACGGAGACTGGCGCCGATCCGTCCACCGTCACGCGCCTTCTGGCCGGGCTGGCCTACAGGACGACGACAAGTTGGCTAGACGACGCACAGATGGCGCAAAGCAATACCACTGACTCTGTTGTGAAGGCTGTTGCGCGTCAATTCTTGCCGGCGGGCGGCGACTATGCGCCCTGTGGCTTTTTCTCGCGTATCGTCAAGACCACCGTGGTCACGGACGGCGTCACTTCAGTCTTGTCAGTCCAGTACAATCAGAACGGCTTTCCGGCCAAGGTCACGGGCGCTCGTTTCGACGGCGAAGGCCAAACCGAAACGCTGGAAACTGAGATCACCTATTTCCCGGAAGTCTACACGACCGACGTGCCGGAAAACCTCCTGTCGCCAGTCGTGCAATCGATCTCCAAGAGCAATGGTGCGTCGGTGAGCGGGCAGGCAACCACCTGGTCGAGCGACTGGGGCACGCAGGCCACGGATTGGGCGGTTCAGCGCATGTTCGTCGCGGCCGACAAGGATTTCGTCCCCTTCGACGCCTGGACGACCGGTGCCACACCGACGGGATGGCGGCTCGAAACCGAAACGCGCCAGCGCAACAGCTTGGGCAGTCTTGTCGAGGAGGTCGACACGATCGGACGGGCGGTTACGAATATCTATGACCGTTCCGAACGCCATCTCGTTGCCCGGTTCGGACTGTCCAACCCACCGGAGGCGACATATTACGGCTTCGAGCCCTATGAGGCGACAGGGCCGTGGTCGTATCAGGGGGCGTCTTCAATCACGAGCCATATCGTCCAGACCCAGTACCATACCGGATCCCAGTCGCTAGAAATCGCTGCCAGCCCGCCCGCGTCTCCGCAAGGCGCCGTCGCCACACTGCGCGGGCTCGACGCGGATCGGCGCTATATCTTTTCGTGCTGGATGCTGCCGGCGGCTGGCTTCACACCCGATGACACCAAGGCCCGTTGGACACTGCAGGCCTATCAGGACGCCACATCCGCGACGCCGGTCGGTGATCCGGTGGTCGTTGGATTCCCGGCCAGCCCAGATGGCAAATGGGTCTATATCGAAGCGGTGATCGACCTTCCGGCGATTGCTGCGGCAGCCGGCCTGCCAGCCGACACGGTTCTCGGTGTCGGGATCGATGGTTTCAATGCCATCGATGGCGGTGCGGCGGTCTATGTCGACGAGCTGCGTTTCTGCCCGCTCGATGCCGTTTATTCTGCGGTTGTTTTCGATCCGTCGACCTGGATGATCACCGCGTCGCTGGGCGAGAACGGCGCGACCGCGCGTATCGTCCGCACCGAGAATTTGCAGACTGTCGCGACGATCGGTCCGTCGGACGACAATGTCGGCGTCATCTCCGCGACCGCCTATGCGCGAAACCTGTCCGGCCAGGCTGACAGCTATGATCCGGTGCTTCCCAACCAGGTCGTGCGCGTCAGCTCGTCAAGCTTCGGCGGATATCAGGACTTTGATCCGTCCGACGTCGCTGATTGGACATTGGCGAGCGGATGGGGCATCGCCAATCGCCAGCTCACATTTGCCGGTTCAAGCTCCGATCCGATCGGCAGCCGCGCGGAGCTGAAGAACTTCACCTCGAGCAATTACGCGGGCCGCGTCCAGCTGTCCGGCGTGGACCCCGCCTTGACGACCGTGTCGATCGGCAGCGGCGACCTGTTCGTTTCCTGGGTGCCGGGCAGCCCAGGGAAATGGCAATTGCGGCAGTCGGACGGCGGTGGCGGATGGACGACACTTGCCGAGCGCGGCGGTGCGTTCGGAACCGGATGGCTGTTCGCGGTCGTCGATGGCGTTGCTTTTTTCTTTGTCGACGGCAATCAGATATTCGGCGATCTGCTCGACTTCGTCCCGCAGGGCAAGCTGATCATCGCGGCCACTGGCGCCGCGAATTTCGAGCAATTGGTGATCGCCCGCGATCCGTCGATCGATGTGAGCTTCGTCGACGGGGCCGGCACCCTGCTTCAGACCATGGCCATGGTCGACCGCCAGACGGCGCAGATTTCCGGCATCCTGTTCGACGAATTCGGCCGCCCCAGTGTCCAGCGTGAACCGGTGCAACAGACGGTCGCCATTGGTGACGGAGCTGCCACGCCGGCCATCGCCAGCCGCACGGAAGGCGCGCTGACCACCTATCTGCCGGACAAGGCGGGTGGCACTCAGATGACGATCGCGGAATATCTCGATCCGGCCGTCAGCGATGCGCCGTTCAACCGGACGCGGATGGAAGCCTCGCCCTCCGCGCGCCCGTTGGAAATTGCTGGTCCTGGAGCGGACCATGCGCTCGGCAGCGGCCATACAGTCAGGCTCGGCTATGGCGCCAATGGCACGGGAAGCTGGCTTGATCAGGTGCTGACCTCCGGCGCGCCCGGCCGCGCCGCCGGCAGCTACTATCTGAATACCGTGACCGACCCGAACGGAAATCAGCTGCAGACCGCGACAAACCAGTCGGGTCAGGAGATCGCCAAGGCGTTGATCGAGAACGGGAGCACGACGCCGATCCGGATCGAATCCTACCTTTATGACGGGGCCGGGAACCGGATCGAAACCCGACTACCCAACTATTACGACCCGCCAGCGGACGCCGACAGCAATACGGTTTGGAAACGTACATCCATTTACGACTTCCTTGGCAACCGCACGGGCGAGACCGGCCCTGACAGCGGGACGACCCGCTTCATGTATGACAGCGTCAACCGGCAGCGCTTCTCCATGGATGCCGCCGGCGCGGCCCTTAGTCCGCAGGTTATTCAGTACTCGAAGTATGACGCCCAGGACCGCGTGATCGAGACTGGCACGGTATCCAAATCGGGTCTGACCTGGGCCGATCTTGCGGCACATGTCGATGATCCGATCTGGCCGGAAGCCGCCGACGGGGCGCTGTGGCTCGAGCGTTATGAGTATGATCGTGTCGCCGGCCCGGGCGCACAGCCGCCCAATCAGGTTGGCCGGCTGATCGTCTCGCGGTGTAATCGGAGTGCGAGCTGGACCCCCGGGGCGACCGAGATCGATACGGAATCCTTCGTCTACGACCGCGCCGGAAACGTTATCACTCAAACCAATTCCACGCCCGGTTTCGATGACACCATTCGTCAGACCGAGTACGCCTTCGACAATCTCAACCGGCCTATCGAGATCGTTTTCCCGCGCGCGCTTTCCGGCACCGGACAACCGCAGGGCAATCCCGTGAACGCGACCTATTTCTATGATCGGCTCGGCCGCATGGCGTCTGTCGGGGAAGGTGCGGACGGCACCGAAGTACTCGACCCGGACAATCCCGTTCCAGGCCCTGAAGCGCGCTACGCCCGCATGAGCTACGACGCCCGCGGCCTGCTTTCACAGACCGTGCTGGGCATGAATTCCGGCGGACCGATCCAGCAAACCGGCCGCTATGATATTGCAGGCCGACCGTTGACCGTCGGCGGGGACTATGTGCTGCAGACGCTCGCCTATGGGAATGGCGGTATCGGCGGGCCGGATGAAGCCGAGCGCGTGGCAACCAGCACAATAGCCTATATGCGCCACCCGGGCGCGCCCGACGATCTTGCCAGCGGTCTGATCGGCACGCCGCGCACCTGGCAATATGGCTATGATACCGCCGGAAACCTGTGCGCTGCGATGGCATCCGATGCCGGTGAGGATACAGCTCTCAACACCGGAACCGCCACCCACCCCATCACCTATGACGCGAATGGCACGCTTCTGACGGTACCGCGTGGCCCTGCAACCGAAACCTATCATTATGCTGACCCGGCGTCGGGAAAACGAAGCCAGGATCGTATCCTGAGCATCACGACGCAGGTCGATCAGACCGTTGAACTCTCATCAGGCACGTTGCCAGAAGGTTGGGCAGTGTCGGCGAGCAATGCCGGGCCCAGCCCGGTCGATATTGTCACTGGGGCGGGCGGAACAGTCGCCGACTACATCCAGATGGCCGGCGGCACGGCAAGCTATCACCAGACGCTGCGCTATTCCGGAGCGTTCGGCATGGCGCAGAGCTATCGACTGGCCTTTCAGTGGAAAAGCGCGGCGGGATTCGCGGCGGCGCAGGGTCCCGCTTTACTTCAGATCGTCTTCCGCGATGCACAAGGCGACGTTTTCCGCACAACACTGACCGATCTCGGCGCCGGGGCCGACGACTGGACGGCGGTCAACGCCGATTTCGACCTCGCCGATCTTTGCCGGTCGCTCGCCATCATGCCGGCCGATGTGGTTTCCGTGTCCCTGGAGTTTATCAACGGCAAGCGGCAGGACGACGGTAGCGCCGGGCCGGCCCTGATGGTTGGCGCGCTTGTCTTGTCGACCCTGACCATGTCGGGGTCGACACTGGGTTACGATGCGGCAGGCCGACTGGTCTCCAATCCGCAACGCTTCCTCAGTGCGATTCAATACAGGCCCGGCAGCGGTCAGATGGCCGAAGCGAGTTTTTCTGCTCCTGCTGCGGTGCAGAGCGCCAGCTATTTCTATGGATCCACCGGCCAGCTGAGCACGATCACGGTCACGCCGCGTAGCGGCGATCCACGATCGACACTGTTGATCCGGGCGCCCGGCGGGGCAGTCATCGCCCGCTACGACCGCACGGGAAGCGGGCCGGCAACAGGCACTTTCGAAATTCCGGGCAAGGCGGCCGGACTCGCCCGGATCGACACGGATGCCAACGGCGCCGCGCGCTATTATTTGCGCGACAATCTGGGGTCGGTTCGTGGCATCGGGGTTGAGGGTAGCGGCAATGATGCCGGGCTGGAATCCTACTATGATTACGGCGCGTACGGAGAACTTGTTTCGGCCTCCAGCCTCGATACAGAAGGCGGGCGTTATACCGGCCAACGGCTCGATCCGGCCAGCGGCCTGACCCAGTTCGCGCTGCGCGGCTATGATCCGGCCTTGCGTGCCTTCCTCAGCCCCGATCCGGGACAGGAGACGCCGTGGCCTTACGCCTATGTCGGGAATGATCCGATCAACCGGATCGACCCCGACGGTGCCTTCATGCAGTTCGTAATGGCGGAGCGGACGCGCAACTGGGTCGGTCTTGCCCTTTTTGTCGGGGGCTCGATCAACATTCTCTGGACAGTTGGCCAGGCCGTGATTGAGGACCCTTGGGGCGGTGTCGCCGATGCCACCGAATGGGTTATTGGGCGGGTTGTTCTGCCACCGATCGCGGTGATGGCGACGGCTTCCTGGCTGCTCAGCCCGGTGCTTCGCAATTTTGCGAATGTCGTACATCGCGGAAATCCGCATCACCGGACTTGCCCGGTCGTCTCGATTACCATGGATATCGGGGCGGGCATGGCCGGCGCCGGAATGTTGAGCGCCGTACGCGACATCTCCCATGGCTATGTCCGTCGCATTTCCGAACCGCTCGGAGTGGGCGAAATGGGTTGGCGTGCTTTGGGCGAGGCTTGGAATGGTCTTGTTCCGGCGATTGTCGGCTCGCTCTATCAGCATTTGTACTCGCCGCGTCTGAATGCGTTCGGCGTCCGGGGCGTGCTGAACGGTCCGCGCGTCCACCGGATGGCGAATGGTGGCCACCATGAATATTTCCTGCGCGCTGACGGCTTCTACGCCTTCGAGGAATACATTGAGGAAATCGGCTGGATTCCGTCTTTCCTGGAGCAGGGCAATGCCGATATGCGGCGTGATACGAATTTGGCGCTCGCGATATGCCGCCCCTTCAATTATTTCGAACTCTTCGGTCAGCCGCGAATGCGCTATGGCAACCCGGCCTATAAAGCGACGAATCTTGTGCTCGAGCATCGGGATGTGTTCGGCTATGTGCTGTTCCTGAGCCATGCCCACCACACGCCTGGGCGCGGTGGGCCGCGTCATGTTGGCGTGTCGGCAATCATCCGCCATGGTCATTCGGTCAGCTACTATCTCTATGTGACGACGCGGGACGCGCTTTTGCCCGCCGCGGTCCCGAACGTGTTCACGCCAACGAACGGGACGCGCGCCCTTGGCCCATGAGCGGTGCGAGCAAGGTCGCGCGCTGGCGGCGCGGCGGGCGCGACACGCACTGGAAGATGGACGGGCGGATATTGCTTTGGGTATCCGGCGAAACGCACGGATCGCCTTTTGCCCGGCGCCGAATGGCGGCAACCCGCAGCCTTAACGCCGAGCATTCTGACAAATCCAGCCGATCTGCCGGTGTCGGACAGCTGGTCCGCCCGCCGGCATCCGCCAGCCTCCGTCTACGCGGCGACCAGGCTTTCGCCTTGTCGTCCGGCCATGTAGTCGGCCAGCTTGTTTCGGTATTTCCGGCCGATGCGAACCTGCTCGCCGTTGGCCAGGCTGAGTTGATAGGTGCCGTGACGATTGGCCTGGGTACGGACGATATAGTGGACGTTCACGATGGCCGAGCGGTGCACGCGAAGGAAATGTGCGGGGTCGAGGCGGCTTTCAAGTTCCAGCAGCGATATGCGGTGCAGGAGCTGTCGCTGTTCGAGGTTGAAATAGGAGTAGCCACGCGCCGCTTCGATCCAGATGATCGATGATTGTGGAACCCGCACGGTTTCATGCAGGCTGCGAATCCAGAAATCGCGATAGACTTGCCCGATATTCGCGGACGCTGCGCCATTCCGGATTTCAGCAAGTGTCTCGCTGAGGCTGTCTACCTGCGCAAGATCTCGCTGACGCTGCAATTCGAGACGGACCCGTCTGAGGCATTCCTCCAAGCGGATGGTGTCGACCGGCCGCAACAGGAAGTCGGTAACCTGGAGTTCGATCGCGGTGAGCGCATGGACCGGCAGGTCGCCCAGCATGACCACGACCGGCGTGTGATGGCCCGCATTGCCGTTCCGGCACAGGAGGGTCTCAAGTCCGGGCAGGTCGCTGCCCAGAAACACAATGTCGGGTCTCGTGCCATGCCAGACATCCCCATTACCGGGTGCGGCATGACTTCCAAGGCATTCAATATTGGGGTAGCGGGCGAGTTGGCGTTCCAGTCCGGATCGCGCTTTTTCCCGTTGATCCAGTATCAGGTACCTCATCATCAGGACTCCTTACAACTAACTGAAATTGCGTAGATAATCCTTTAGGGTGTGTGGGGTTTCCTGCCTATTGGGGGGGCGGAACAAAGGGGCGGGACCCCCGCCGCTCGGTTTCGTCACACGGGCTGCAGGGATAATCCCGGTTACGGCGTTTTCCGGATCGGGCCGTTCGGGTTGAACCCAAGGCAACAATAGGCCGCAATTGGGTCACCCTGGCCGGGTGCGAAGGGTGTGCGGTGGCGGTTGGAGAGGCGGCCATTGCATTGGGGTGGCCAACAGCCCCGCCTGTTGCCGATCGTCGCGTTCGGTTGCGAATAGCCGCGTTTGGCGACTTTTTGCGGTCGTCGGGATGGATGGGCTGGTACTGGGCGGGGCCCAGTCGGCGCCGCCGCGTGGTGACGAAAATGTAAGCTGCCGGCTTAAACGTCGTCATCCCGTCCCGGGCAGGCTGCGTGACAAATTGGGGAATTGAAACAAGGATCAGACAGGCTGATGGTGCCCGAGTATTTCCACCCTGCCACCCGCATACCGCGCCGCTGGATGATGCGTATTCTGGCGGGGGCCAGCGTGTTTTGGGGCCTCCATGTGCTTGCGTTCGTCGCGATCCAATATGGGGAGGCTGTTGCGGCCGGGGCGCCGCCCAGCTTTGCGTTGGGCGTTCGTCATCAATCGGTCTTCTCGGCGATCGTGTTGCCGGCGATTGTTTCGGGCGCCTTGCTGGGGCTCGACCATGCCCTGCGTGCACGGCATGTCGTGCGGCGGATTATCGAATCGATCGGGCTGGTCGCGGTCTTCGCCATTGCTGACTATTTCTGGACGGTCCTTGTACTTGCCCCCTATACTGGCGTCCCACCCCAGATCCTTGTCGGTTCGACGCCGTCATTGTACTGGCTGCTCCTGCCCAGCTTTACGGTGATGGCATATTTGGCTGGCGCGCAGCTACGGGCGCTTGTCGGTCGTGGCGAGCAGCGGGCCGCAGACGGTAGTTCGCCCGGCCGGCTCGCTGTGAAATCCTCCGGCCGAACCGACTATGTTACGCTGGCCGACATTGTCGTCGTCTCCGCCCAAGGCAATTATGTGTCCCTGATCGATCGGTCCGGACGCGAAGTCCTGCACCGCGCCACCATGATTGAAATGGCGCAAGTGCTTGAAGGGCATGGTTTCATACAAATTCATCGCTCCCATTTCGTGCGCCCGTCCGAAGTGGTGTCCGCCGAGCAACGGGGCGACCGTATTTCCGCGGTTCGACTCAAGAGCGGCTCGGTGTTGCCTGTCAGCGCCACGGGCAGTGCCATTCTCGCCCAAGCGCTCGCAGGACCCCGGCTCGTCTCGTCCGCCTGAGCCGTGACTGGGTGCCGGGGCCGGCCGTTCGGGCCTGCCATCTCCGGTTTGGCGCATACTCGTTGAGGCGTGTTCACCCGCATTGGTTTGATCGCTGCGTCGTTATTTGTCCGTTCGCGGACGAGGCGGCGTTCGATCAGCAAGTGAGAGGGCCGGCCTGACCGGCCCCAGGGGACAATATGACACAGATCAAGACGACACTTCTCAACACGACGACCGCGATCGGTCTGGCCTTGACGGCCGCGGTCGGCATCGCGGTTGCCACCGGCCCTGCGGCCGTCGCGCAGTCATATACGACAGGCAGTGTCGGCGGTACGATTGTCGACGATGCCGGCCGGCCGGTGGCGGGGGCGAACGTGACAATTGTTTCGAGCGCGCGCGGGGCTACCCGGACGGTGACGTCCGGTGCCGACGGTCGTTTCTTTGTGGGCCGCTTGGAGGTTGGAAGCTATACACTCCGGGTTTCGCGCACCGGATATCAGACGATCTCTGACGAGCAGGTCAATGTCTCTGTGGGGACATCGTCGGACTACCGGATGGTGCTGCCGGCGGGCTCGAGTGCGGACGTTATCACGGTCACGGGGCAAGCGATTCAGGCCGATGTCTTCCAGGCATCCGAAACCGGACTCGATCTGGATGTTCAAGCGGTCTTTGAACAGGTCCCGATCGGCCGCGACGTGACCTCGCTGACCTTGCTGGCGCCAGGTACCATTATTGGTGATACCGATTTCGAGGATGGCATCAGTACTGGTTTTGCCTCGATTTCCGGCGCCTCGCCGGGCGAGAATGCCTTCTATATCGACGGTATGAATATCACCGATTTCCGCAATTTCCTCGGTGCATCGGCCGTGCCATTCCAGCTCTACGACCAGCTGGAGGTGAAGTCAGGCGGCTACCAGGCCGAATTCGGCCGTTCGACCGGCGGTGTGGTCAATGCCGTTACGCGTTCGGGCACCAATGAATGGCACTACGGCTTCAACATCTTCTACTCGCCCGACGAGTTGCGCGAAGATTCGCCGTCGAACTTCCGCTACGCCAATCGTTTCGATCAGCGCATGACCTTGGAAAGTGATCTCTGGGTGTCTGGTCCGCTGATTGAGGATCGCGTGTTTTTCTACGGTCTCTATTCGCCGCGTCTCATTGAGGCGATCAATATCACCGAGGCAGGACGCGAAGAAGTTGACCGGAGCGACGATCCCTTCTTCGGTTTCCGCATTGATGCGAACCTGTTTGACGGTCACACACTGGCCTGGACGAGCTTTTCCGACGACCGAACGACTGTTCGCGAGGCCAATGACGTCACATTCAGCGCCGATGGCAGTGAAATCACCGGTCGGACGGCGGTCGCACAGACCAATTTCGAGGAAGGTGGTGACGTCAACATCCTGCGCTACTCCGGTGCATTGGCTGACTGGCTGACCGTGTCGGTCACGGCAGGGCGCCAAACCTTCAACCAGACCATTGCAGGCAGCACGGATGGAAATCCGGCCATCCTGGATGCCCGCGATACCAGCGGCACTGTGATCCAGCTGGGCAACTGGGGCGAGATCGTGCCGTCCCAGGGGGGCGATACCCGTGACCTCATCCGTGCGGATGCCGACATTTATGCCAGCTTTTTCGGCGAGCATAATATCCGGGTCGGTGTCGACCAGGAGACGCTGACCGCCGAGGACGTCTCATACTATTCCGGCGGCGTGTATTATCGGCTCTACGATCCGGCCTCATGCGAGGCCCAGGGTGGACAGGCCGGTCGCGACTGTGTGCGGGTTCGTCATCTCAACCGCGGTGGCGAGTTCGAGACCGTGCAGACGGCCTTTTATATCCAGGACTCCTGGCAGGTCACCGACCGGCTCAATCTCAATCTCGGTCTGCGCAACGAGACATTCGACAATCGCAATGCGGGGGGTGATACCTTCACCCGGATCGAGAACCAGCTGGCACCGCGCCTAGGCGCATCCTTCGACTATTTCGGCGACGGAACGCTGGAATTCTATGGCTTCTATGGCCGCTATTTCCTGCCGGTGGCGACCAATACCAATATTCGCATGGCGGGCGCGGAGCTGTTTACCCAGGACTGGTATCAGTTCACTGGCCTGGATGCTGAAGACGTCCCTCAGCTGGACGGAGCACCATTCCTGGAGGAGGTGTTCGGAGACGGGACGGTGCCCGACACCCGGGCAGTCACGGACCAGTATTTGGACCCGATGTATGTCGACGAATTCATTCTCGGCGCGCGCTGGATGATGAATGACCTCTGGGATTTCGGTTTGAACTACACCTATCGCGATCTCGGTGTGACGTTGGAGGACGTGGCGATCGATGCTGCGGTGATCGCCTATTGCCACGACAACGGCCTCACGGTCGGTGGAACGCCGTGCGAAGACATCTGGACCGGCTTTCACCAATACGTGCTGACCAATCCGGGCGAGGACATGCGGGTCTATCTGCCCGAGCTTGATCAGACCGTCGATCTCGATGCTGCGGCGCTGGGATATCCGACGCCGACGCGGACCTATGAAGCCTTGACCCTGACCTTTGACCGCGAGTTCGACAGTGGCTGGGATCTGCACGGGTCGTGGACGTTGTCCCGCAGCGAGGGCAATTACGAAGGTACGGTGAAATCCGACAACGGTCAGGACGATGCCGGCATCACAACCTCGTTTGACCAGCCTGGTCTGACCGATAACTCTGATGGCTTGTTGCCAAACCATCGGGCCCACAAGATCAAGCTGTGGGGCAGTTATGAGGTCAATGAGCTGTTTTCGATCGGTGCCGCAATGCAGGCGAATTCACCGCGTCATTTCGGCTGTATAGGATTTCACCCGACCGACGCTTTCGCGCAGGCCTATGAAGCTGAATCCTTCTTCTGCAATAGCGCGGCAACACCGCGGGGCAGTCAGTTGGAGAGCGACTGGATCTACAATGTAGATCTGGCTTTCATCTATCGACCGCAGCATTTGCCGTTGGGCGGCACTCCAGTGTTCCGCATGGATATCTTCAATGTCTTCGACAGTTCCGGGGTCACTGATATCCGCGAAATTGGCGAAACCGCGCTCAATGTGCCGGATCCGAATTACGGTGCCGCTCTGCGCTACCAGGCACCGCGTTCGGTCCGCTTCGGGTTGTCCTGGGACTTCTGAGTCCCGGGGCCTGCTGACCGGGGTGGCTGCCCTGGGGGCTGGGAAGCGGCGGGCTTTGCCCGCCGCTTCTTTTTTGTTCGCAGCGGCTGTGTGCCCAGCGCCGTTGCTTGTCGCCAACACTGTCATTCGCAACGCCATCCCGCCATTGGGGCAGCCGCCTCTTTAGTGCCCGTTTGTCTCCTGTCTCATAGCGGGCTTGCGCCCGTTGTCTCGGGCGAACGGGACGAATGGCCGGAGCGGCTGTCGTGCCCGAGAGGGAAGGGGCCGCTTGCCGGTCCCGGTGTATTTCGAGGGGAAACCATGTCGCACCATACAAGAAAGAAACATCTGCTCCTGACCAGCATCCTGGCGGGAGTTGTCGGATTGTCGTCGGCGCCGGGATTGGCGCAGGACGCAGCCGATGACACAACGGCAGCCGAGGATGACGAGGTCATTGTCGTTACCGGGTCGCGATTGCGCCGCAACGAGTTCACATCAGCTTCGCCCGTGCAGATCGTTACTGCCGAGGAGGCGACGCTGGAGGGGCTGGTGGATGCGGCGGAAATGCTGCAGGGCGCCAGCGTCGCTTCGGGTTCGGCCCAGTACAACAACCAGTTCGGCGGCTATGTCGTCTCCGGCGGGACCGGGGTGAATACGATCTCGTTGCGCGGGCTTGGCGCCCAGCGCTCTCTGGTCCTGGTCAACGGGCAGCGTCTCGGGCCGGCCGGCGTGCGTGGCGAAGTGGGCGCGTTTGACCTGAACGTGCTTCCGCCCGTCGTCATAAACCGGTTTGACATTCTCAAGGATGGTGCGTCCTCGGTCTATGGTTCGGACGCTGTGGCCGGTGTGGTCAATGTGCTGACGCTCGACCGTGTCGAGCGGCCCGAACTGACCGTCTCGGTCAATGCCCCGTTCGAGGGCGGCGGCGAGACATATGATATTTCGGGACTCTATGGGCTGGACTTTGCCAATGGCCATATCGTCCTAGCCGCCCAGTACCAACTGCGCGAAGACCTGTCCCTGGGTGACCGGGATTATCTCGCCTGTCAGCAACCGATGATCTATGACGCGCCGGGGGGCAATCGGATCGACCGAGAGGACCGTTCCATCCTTGCCGGAACGGCTCTGGGCGGGTGCGAGAATATCTATTTCAACACCGTGTTCGATCAGGTCAATGGTGGCCGTTACATTCCCGACCCGGACGGCGTCGGTACGCCGGAACTGCCCGGCTATCGCCTGCGGGTGGTTGGCCGGTATGACACGCACGGCCAAGCGTTCTACGAGGACGTGCAGAATGATGCGCGCTACTTGTCGTCGGACGCGATCAACCGGCAGGAACGCAGCAGCGTGTTCGCCTCGGCGAACTTCGAGTTCGACGCGCTTGGCGGTATCGAATGGCGTGCTGATGCTCTCCTCACGCGCCGGGAGACTTTTTCGGAGGGCTGGCGCCAATTCTTCCCGCTGATCGGTGGGGCCACGGCCCAATCGCTCTTCGGTACCTATGGCTATGCCAATGACCCCGGCTATGATCAGGATCTCATTCTTGCCTTGCCGGTGACCATGTGGCCGTCCAACTACGCGGCGGACGTGCGTTACGCCTCCATAAATTCTACGCTCAGCGGCGAGTTGGGGACTGGATTCGGGCCGTTGGCGGGCTGGGGCTGGACAGTATCGGCCCAATATTCCCGTTCGGAAGGGGAATACACCAATAACGGTATCAGGGCTTCGGAATCCGGTGATGTCCGTTTTACCGACGATGCGCCGGACTATGACCCGCTCTCGTTCGAATTCCTGTCAGGCAATTACGGCGCTGATCTCTATGATCAGCTTACCGTCATGGCGACCGGTCTGACGATTTATGAGCAGACGGTCGTGAATGCCACGATCGCCGGCGACCTGTTTGATTTGCCGGCCGGTCCGGTGAGTGCCGCCATTGGCGCCGAGCGTCGCGGCTTCTCCATCGATGACACGCCATCGGAAGCCTCGCGCACAGGCGAATTGTGGAACTCGACCTCTGCCCAGATCACCCGTGGTGAGGACAATGTGTCGGAGTTTTTCGGGGAGATCGAATTTCCGCTGCTCGCCGACCAGATGTTCGCCGAAAGTCTCTCTCTGAACCTGTCCGGTCGCGTCTTCGACTATGAGTCGGCCGGGTCTGATTCAGTCTGGAAGGCCGGCGTGAACTGGCAGATCACGCCGAGTGTCCGACTGCGTGCCACGGAAGGGACCTCGTACCGCGCGCCGGCACTATATGAACTCTTCCTGGGCAACCAGTCGGCCTTCCTGGCACAGCTCTCGATCGATCCCTGTATCGACTGGGGCTTGAGCAATAATGACGATGTGCGTCGCAATTGCGCAGCCGAAGGTATTCCCGATGACTATTCGGGGGCCGCATCCGGTGCCACCATCTATACCGGTGGCGGCCAAGGCGTTCTGGAATCGGAAACGTCGGAAGCGCGCACGATCGGATTGGTCTACACCCCGCAATCGTTGCCGATCTCGATCGCGGTGGACTATTTCGAACTGGAGGTTCTCGACCAGGTGTCTCAATTGGGAGCATCTGCAATCATTGGCGGTTGCTACGGCGCGGCCAATTATCCCAATGCCTTCTGTGACCTGTTCGATCGCAATCCGGGCTCTGCCCAGCTGGATCCGTTTGCCATCACGGAGGTGCGTGACAGCTATATCAATGTGAACTCGCAATATACGTCAGGCGTGGATCTCACGATGCGCTATGCGAACGAACACGATTTCGGCGCTCTCATTGTCGATCTGCAGACAACCTGGACGCTGGACGACATTGTCTACCTGTTCGACCCGAACATTGCGTCCGGTTATGCCAACAATGATTTCAATGGCGTGATCGGTGATCCGCAATTTGTTGCCAATCTGCGCGCTTCGCTTACCCGGAACGCTTGGACCTGGAGCTGGTTTGTGGACTATGTCGACGGCACCACTGACCCGGCGCGGCGTGATCGCACCTTCAACTATCAAGGGTTCGAGAACGCATTCCGGGACCTCAATGTCGAAGGTGTCGTCTACCACGACGCATCCGTGCGTTGGGAAAACGAGGATCTGACCATCCAGGGCGGGATTTCGAACCTGTTTGACGAACATCCGCCAACCGTGTCCGACCCGATCCAGCGCCGGGGCAATACGGCCCTGTCCGGTACCCAGTACGACCTGCGTGGCCGGACCGGCTTTATCCGGGTCACCAAACGCTTTTGATCTAGCCCTTCGGGCAATCCTGAGCTGATGTCAGCCGGTCCGCGATACCACGCGGGCCGGCTGATCTTTGGAAGTTGGGCGTTGGCGCAACCACCGCGACTGGGTCAAGGAGGGCCGCCTCGCGCTGGACGAATGGCGCGACCTGGCTGCTGAAACGCCGAACATCCGGCTGGCGTGATACCACTTCGCTGTTGTCTGACAGCAATAACAGGACCCAACCCGGTCTTTCGAGACGGCTCTCATTTTTACATGATGTTGCCGCTTGCCGGCCTGCGGCATGCACGTCCCGAGACGGCGCTAGGTAAATCCTTAAGCTTCCGTTAAGGTCTTTCGGGGCCGGGGCGGCATTGTTTTTGCGTAAACCCCGGCAGTAGCGTCAGTATCTTGTTCCCGGGGGGGATTGTCTTGTCCAAGTTTCCGAAGGCTTCCAATGGGGGCCAGAAGATGCAGTCCCGCCGTATTTCGTCTCTGCTTCTCGGCACCTCGCCGCACGCGATGAGCATTGCGCTGGCAGGAGCGAGCCTCGCTGCAATTGTCAGCCCGGCGGCCTGGGCAGTCGATGTCGGCGATACTGTCACCAATCCTATCACCGGCGGTACGGAAACCGTCCAGGCCGTCCTCGGCGACAATGTGGTGATGACGGATGCCTTCAATGTCATCATCGTCGCGACCGCGGTCGGCGACACGATTGTTGACCCGACGGCCACCGCGGACACGCCCGGCAGCGCGGCCACCTATACGATCACCTCGATCAATATCGACCCGTTTGCGGCCATTGTGTCCTACACAGCCGAAGACGGCGACGGCAACAGCTTCACCTTCTCCTCGGTCACCTCCCGCAGCGGTGACATCACGACGGCCTCCTCCGGGGTGACCGGATCGCCGGGCTCGCCCGCGACCACCGTCAATCCGGCAATCCCGGCCGGAAACATCAATGTGTTTTCGGACCGGCAAACGGGTTCGAACGGCGCCGACGGTGACAATGCCTGGGGTGCCCGGATTTGCATCATCAAATGCTTCACGATCGGTGAGAATGGCGATCCCGGCGAGGATGGCGGTCCGGGGCCGGATGTGATCCACACGCTGACGACGTCCGGCTTCGGGGACATCGAGTCGATCACCGACAACCTGCCCGGAATCAGCGTGGTTTCAATCGGCGGCGACGGTGGCGATGGTGGCGATTCCGTGGGCTTTGGATTCCAAGGCTATGAAGGCGGCGCGAGTGGCGCAGGCGGCGTCGTCCAACTCACCAGCCATGTCGATGTGTCGACCTCGGGCGAGGCCGGGCATGGAATTTTTGCGCTCAGCCGTGCCGGTTCAGGTGGCGATGGCGGCAGCGGATTTATCTGGTCGGATGGCGGGTCGTCAGGGCCGGCGGCTGAAGGCGGTACGGTCACGGTCGTCAATCACGGTGCCATCAGCACGACGGGTCTCAGCGCGAACGGTATTCTGGCGCAGTCAATGGGCGGTGCGTCGGGCGATGCCGGTTCGAGTTTCGGCATTGTCGGCGACGCGGATTCCGGCAGTACCGGCGGCAATGGGTCCACCGTCACGGTCACAAATTACGGCTCGATCATCACCACGGGGACTTATTCCGACGGAATCGTGGCGCAAAGCATCGGCGGCTCGGGCGGCGATGCGGGCGCATCCGGTGGCCTGGTTGCCTTCGGCGGCGGAGGCGGCGGCGCCGGCAATGGCGGTCTCGTTGTGGTCACCAACGCGGCGACCGGCACGATCACGACGCGCGGCGACGATGCTGTCGGCATCACCGCGCAGTCCATCGGCGGCGGTGGCGGTCGTAGCGGCGCGTCTGCCGGCATTGCGGCGCTGGGCGCCGGCTCCGGCTCTGGCGGCGATGCCGGTACGGTTACTGTTTACAATGACGGTGCCATCTCCACCGGTACGACGACGACCGGTGACCGCAGTCACGGCATCATGGCGCAATCGATCGGCGGCGGTGGCGGGTCCGGGCGTGGCACCGGCGGACTCGTGGCGCTGGGCGGCACGGGCGGGTCCGGCGGCGCGGCTGGCGAGGTTCGGGTCGACAATGACGGGTTGATCACGACCACCGGCGAAGGCGCGCTGGGAATCCTGGTGCAATCGATTGGCGGCGGCGGCGGCAATGGCAGCTCGACCGTCGGTCTGGCGGCCATCGGCGGCGATGGTGATGCGGGCGGCAGCGCGGAGACGGTCACCGTCAGCGGGACCGGGACCATATCGACGACCGGCATGGACGCACACGGTGTTTTGGCGCAGGCCATCGGTGGCGGCGGCGGCAATGGTGGCACCAGCGGCGGTATCGTCGGAATTGGCGGCGACGGCGATGTCGGCGGTGATGGTGGTGTTGTCGACATCACGATGGGCAGCATCCTGACCGAGGGCGACCGGGCATTCGGCATTCTCGCCCAATCGATCGGCGGCGGTGGCGGCAATGGCGGTGCCGGCGGTGGTATCGGCGCCATTGGCGGTGACGGATCCGGCGGCGGTACGGGTAACACAGTCACCGTCACGACAAGCGGCCTGATCCAGACGCAAGGCAATGGCGCGACCGGTATTGTCGCGCAGTCGATCGGCGGCGGCGGCGGCAATGGCGGCGGCGCGGGTGGCATGGTGTCCGTCGGCGGCCAAGGCGGTACCGGCAATTCGGCCTCGACTGTCACGGTCAATGCCAATGGCAATATCCTCACAACCAACGAGAACTCCAACGGCATCATTGCCCAGTCGATCGGTGGCGGTGGCGGTAATGGGGGCAGTGCTGTCTCCGGCGGCCTCTTCGCCAGTGTCGCTGTCGGTGGCGATGGCGCGGTCGGCGGCGAGGGTGGAACGGTCCGGGTCAACACCGCGGACGGGGCATTCATCGAAACCCGCGAACACGGTTCGACCGGGATTGTCGGCCAGTCGGTCGGCGGTGGTGGCGGCAATGGCGGCTATTCGGTTGCCGGCTCGATCGGCGCCTTTGGCTCGGTCAGTGTCGCCGTTGGTGGCAACGCCGGCGCCGGTGGCCGCGGCGGTGTTGTCGAGATGGACCTCGACGGCTCGGTCCTGACATTTGGTGATAATGCGCATGCTGTCCTGGCCCAGTCGGTCGGCGGCGGCGGCGGCAATGGCGGCCAGAGCTTTGCCGGTGCCGTCAGCGCGGGTGTTGGGGCTTCAGCCTCCGTGTCGGTTGCCGTGGGTGGCGATGGTGGTGCCGGGGGGGACTCGGATTCCGTCACGGTCCGGACCGCAGACACGATTCAGACGAGCGGTGATAACTCCTTCGGCGTGCTGGCCCAGTCCATCGGCGGCGGTGGCGGCAATGGTGGTTGGACCGGTACGGCCAACCTCGCCATTTCGACCGGCGCGGCGGTCAGCCTGGGTGTGTCGATGGGCGGCAGCGGCGGCGCTGGCGGCTTTGGCAGCACGGTTCTGATCGACGCGACCGGCAATGTGATCACCGCGGGCAGCAATGCGCATGGCCTTGTTGCCCAGTCCATCGGCGGCGGTGGCGGCAATGGCGGATTCTCCTTCTCCGGCTCGCTCTCTGCCGGGGGTATTGCCGGCGTTGGCGTCGATGTCGCGCTGGGGGGGGATGGCGGAGCCGGATCCTATTCCGGGCAGGTCACGCTCAACAGCGATGGTGTGGTCGCCACCTCCGGTGACAATTCACACGGCTTGTTTGCCCAGTCGGTCGGCGGCGGCGGCGGTAATGGTGGCTGGTCGGCGACCGGCTCGCTCAGCGTTGGCGGAACGGCGGGTGTCGGCATCGGTGTCTCTCTGGGCGGCGATGGTGGAAGCGGCGGTGTCGTCAATGGCGATGTCGTGGTGACATCGGACGGGACCGTCTTCACCTTCGGCAATGTGTCCCATGGCATCCTCGCGCAATCGATTGGCGGCGGTGGCGGCAATGGCGGCTTTGCCTTCTCGGGCTCACTGGCGCTGGGTGGTACGGCGGGCGGCGCGGTGAATGTCGCGCTCGGCGGCGCGGCCGGTGACGGTGCCCATGCGGACGATGTGACTGTTGCGTCGACGGCGGTGGTCGAGACGACAGGCGCCGGATCCCACGGGATCGCGGCCCAGTCGATCGGTGGCGGTGGCGGCAATGGCGGCTGGTCGGCGACCGGCAATATCGCAGCCGGCGGCACGGCCGGTGTCGGCGTGGGTGTGTCGATTGGTGGTGGCGGTGGTGCCGGCTCCTATGCCCGCTCGGTCACGGTTACCCAGACGGACCACATCATCACGCGCGGGACTGACGCGCATGGCGTACTGGCGCAATCCATCGGTGGTGGTGGCGGCAATGGTGGCTTCTCGGTCGCTGCGGGTGCTGCCGGTGGCATGAGTGTCGGCGGCGCGGTCAATATTTCGCTTGGTGGCTCCGGCGGGGTCGGCGGCGCGGCCTCGACCGTCAATGTGACCGTCGAGGATGTGGCAACCGGCGGTGACGGCGCGATCGGTGTGCTGGCGCAGTCAATCGGTGGCGGCGGCGGCAATGGAGGATTTGCCATTGCCGCGAGCCTGGTCGGCGGCGGCTCGGTTGGTGGTGCCGTGAATGTCGGCATCGGTGGATCGGGCGGCAGTGGCGGTTCAGCCGGTGATGTTACGGTCACCGCACAGGAAATCGCCACGCTGGGCGATGGCGCCCATGGCATCTCGGCGCAATCGCTGGGCGGCGGTGGCGGCAATGGTGGCTTCTCGGTTACCGGCGGTTTGAGCTTTGGCACCCAGGCTGCCGCAGTCGGCGTTTCGCTGGGCGGCGGTGGCGGCACCGGCAATACGGCTGGCGTGGTGACGGTCAATGCCACTGATCAAATCACGACGGAAGGCGACAATGCCAATGGCATTCTTGCCCAGTCGATCGGCGGTGGTGGCGGCAATGGTGGAGCCGCAATCTCCGGGACCATAACCGCAGGCAGTTCCAATGCAGCCGGTATCAATGTTGCCATTGGTGGCAATGGCGGTTCGGGCGGTACGGGCGGCGCGGTCAACGTCAACACGCTTGAGACGATCTACACGCTCGGCGACCAGTCCAACGGAATTTTCGCCCAGTCGGTCGGCGGTGGCGGCGGCAATGGCGGCCTGTCCATCACCGGCGGGATCAGCCTGGCGTCTTCCAACAGCGCGGCGATCGGTGTTTCGCTTGGCGGAAGTGGCGGCAGCGGCAATACCGGCGGTGCGGTCACGGTCGACTCGCGTGGCCAGGTCGGCACCGAAGGTGATCAGTCTGCCGGCATCTTCGCCCAGTCGGTCGGCGGCGGTGGCGGCAATGGCGGCTTCTCGGGTGCCTTCGGCGCGACCGGCGGCGGAAACAGTGCAGCGATCAATGTCGCCCTTGGCGGCGATGGCGGCAGCGGCGGCGTCGCAGGGGCGGTTGATGTGACCGTGTCCGGCAATGTCCAGACGCTGGGCGACCAGTCTTCGGCTGTGCATGCGCAGTCGATTGGCGGCGGTGGCGGCAATGGTGGCGCCAGCTTCGCGGCTTCGGTGGCCCTGGGCGACCGCGCCGGCGGTGTGGCGGTTTCGCTCGGCGGCTCCGGTGACAGCGGCGGCAATGCCTCGACAGCGGACGTGCTGAACTCGGCCGTCCTGGCCTCCTTTGGCGATAATAGCCACGGCATCCTGGCGCAGTCGGTCGGTGGCGGCGGCGGCAATGGCGGCTGGGCCGCATCGCTTGCCGGCGGATTTGGCAACAGTTCAGCCGGCCTCGGCGTCTCGCTGGGTGGCTCGGGCGGTGTCGGCGGCACGGGCGACCGGGTTCAGGTGACCAATAATGGTCAGATCACGACCGCCGGCGACAATTCGGTCGGCATCCTGGCGCAATCCGTCGGTGGCGGCGGCGGCAATGGCGGCTTTGCCGTATCCGGCGCCCTCACGGCCGGTGACCGGTCCGTCTCGATCGGCGTGTCCCTGGGTGGCAGCGGCGGTACAGGCGGCACGTCCGGCACGGTCGATGTGACCAATACCGCCTCCATCGGTACGGCGGGGGACATGTCCAGCGCCATCCTGGCCCAGTCAGTCGGCGGCGGCGGTGGCAATGGCGGCTGGACCGGCAGCATGTCCGGCACGGTCGGCAATAACCGCGCCATGGGGATCAGCTTCGGCCTTGGCGGGAGCGGTGGAACCGGTGGCGCGGCCGGCGACGTGATCGTCGATACCAGCGGCTCATTGCTGATGACAGAGGGTGATCGGGCGCATGGCGTCTTTGCCCAGTCGGTCGGCGGTGGCGGCGGCAATGGCGGCATGGCGCTGACGGCGACCTTCGGCGCGTCGGACTCGGTCAATGTCGCGGCCAGTATTGGTGGCACTGGCGGCGAGGGCGGCACGGCCGGCACGGTTGATGTCACCTCATCCTCGATCATCCAGACCGCCGGCTATCGCGCGCACGGTATTTATGCGGAGTCGGTCGGCGGCGGTGGTGGCACCGGCGGCTCGAGCGGTTCGCTCGCAGCGGGCGGGTCGGACTCGGTCAATCTGAGCTTTGCGGTCGGCGGGACCGGCGGCACGGGCAATACCGGCAATACGGTCACCGTCAACAATTCCGGTTCGATCACCGCCTGGGGCGAAGCATCCCACGCGATCTTCGCCCAGTCGGTCGGCGGTGGCGGCGGGGATGGTGGTTTTGCCGGCCTCGACTCCAGCGCCTTCGGAACCCAGATCATTGGCGACCAATGCCTGCCTGAATCCGAGACGCCTTGTGCGCCGACCGGCGGCGGCGGTGCGGGTGCCGGCGGGATCGGCTCGAACACATTCAACCTGGCAACCTCGGTCGGCGGCTTCGGCGGCACCGGTGGGCATGGCGGCGATGTGTTTGTGACCAATAGCGGCACGCTCGTCACCGTGAACAAGGACGCTCATGTCGTCTTCGCCCAGTCTGTCGGCGGCGGCGGCGGCAATGGTGGGCCCAGCATGTCGGCGACGGGTGCAGCCGGGGCCAGCGAGTCGGCCTCGATCGCGATAACCGTCGGCGGGTCTGGCGGCGCGGCCGGTAATGGCGGTGATGTGTCCGTCGACAATGAGGGCACGATCATATCCTGGGTCCGTGGCTCCAACGGTGTCTTTGCCCAGTCAATCGGCGGCGGCGGCGGCAATGGTGGCAGCGCGACCGGATTTGCAATCACGCGTGACGCATCCAGCGTCAATGATGACACCAAGAATCTTGAACTGGTCGCCGTGGTTGGCGGCTTTGGTGGCGCCGCGGGCGATGGTGGCGATGTCACGGTTGCCAATAGCGGGGCAATCACGACCTTCGGCGCCGGTTCGGACGGCATCAAGGCCCAGTCTGTCGGCGGCGGCGGCGGCAATGGCGGCGGCACGTCGCTGGATGGCGAGGAACTGGATGCCCTGTTGTCCAGCAGTGACAATGACTCGCTGAGTTTCACGCTGGGTGGGTTTGGCGGAGCTTCGGGTGATGGCGGCGATGTGCGGGTCACCAATTCCGGCTCGATCAATACCTGGGGCGATGGTGCGCGCGGTATTTTCGCACAATCGGTCGGCGGTGGTGGCGGCGAAGTTGGTCAGGGTGGCGCGACGGCAACCGGCACGATCGCGATCGGCGGCTTTGGCGGTGCAGCGGGCGATGGCGGTGATGTCACCGTGATCAATACCGGCTCGATCCAGACCTCCGGCACACGCTTTTTCAGCGCCGATGATGACCCGAATTACGGTGAAGACGGCGACCTGGCCTATGGCATTTTCGCCCAATCCATCGGCGGTGGCGGCGGCAATGGCGGCGCCGGCAATATGGATGGCTCACGCGATACCCGGAATGCCGTCATCGAAAACAATGGCGATCTGGGCAGCACTTTCCAACCGGACATCAGTATCGGCATGGGCGGCTTTGGCGGCGCATCCGGTGATGGCGGCAATGTGGTTGTGACCAATAGCGGCTCGATCGTCACGACCGGCGACAATGCCCACGCCATTCTCGCCCAGTCGATCGGCGGCGGCGGTGGCAATGCCGGCGACGGCTATATCTCGAATGCCGGCGCGATTTCCTTCGGTGGTATCGGTGGCAATGCCGGCGATGGCGGCGATGTCACGGTCACACACACCGGCGATATCACCACGCATGGCATTGGTGCCTACGGTATTTTCGCCCAGTCGATCGGTGGCGGTGGCGGCAATGCCGGCGATACTACGGTCGGCGTGCAGGAAGCGGGCGTTGATGTCGCCCGCAATCCGATCGGCGGCAATAGCGGTGATGGCGGTGATGTCACCATCAATTCCAGCGGCACGATCAACCTGCTTGGCGGCGGTGCCATCGGCATTTTCGCCCAGTCGATCGGTGGCGGTGGCGGCACGTTTGGTTCAGCCAATGGACTGGGTTTCTTCGGCGCCATGGGTGGAGAAGGCGAAGCGGGCCGGGTGATCGTCAATCACACCGGTGCCATCATTTCGTCCGGCCGCAATGCGATTGCCTTCTTCGCCCAGAGCCTGGGCACGACATTCGCGCCGGCCGAACCGATTGCTGCGATCGCTCCGGACCAGACCGAGGCACAGGCCAGCGTACATGTCGTCGCGGCAGCCACGGAGGCGGCAGAAACGCGTTCGGTGATGCCGTCCTTCACCGACCGTTTCGGTCCGGCCGGCCTTGCCGAATTCGTTGATCCCGAAAGCCGGGCTGACGCGGTCGACGTGATGAGCGCGCTGGCGGCTGCGGCCATCACCGTGACGCTGGACAATGACATTCGTGGCGGGTCGGACCGCGGGATCGGGGTCTTCTTCGACGGCGGCGCCAACAATACGCTGTTCACGTCAGGCAGTGTGTCGGCTGTGTCCGGCAATGCCATTGTCACCACAACCGGCAATGACCTGATCGAGAATACCGGCCTGGTGGTTGGCAATGTGGATCTGGGTTCGGGCGTGAACCGGTTCGACAACCAGGCGGGGGCGACCTTCATCGCCTTCGATACGATTGATCTGAGAGATGATGCGGTCAGCCCGCAAACGGTTCTGGGTCAGGGCAATAGTGTCTCGGTGGACGCGGCTGCCGCAGGCGCTGTGTCGCAATCCGGGCCGGTCGCGACGGGTGTGACCGAAGCGACGACCAAACGGCCGGTTCAGGCTGATCTGGTCGCGCACCCCCAAACAACGCCAGCACCGCTATCGCCCATGGCGGGCAATGGCGATGCATCTGTCGGCGTAAAGGGAGCCCCGGTTCAGGAGGCCCTGTCAGGCCCGATCCCGGAGGGTGACCTGCAGGCCGGGCTGGCGGACGGCAAGCCGACCGTCCAGGTCATGGCGGAACTTGACCGCGACATGACAGGGGCAGAGCTGGCCGGCGAGTCAGTGACGCCCGTGGCTGCGCCCAGCCCGGTCGGCGCAGCAACCTTCCGCAATGCCGGCAATTTCATCATGGGACTGTCAGCCTCGACCTATCCGATCGATCTCCTCAACGGCGATACGTTCGGGAATTTCGATGCCGTCGGCGATCCGACGACCAATCTTCTCTATGGCGCGCGGGTCATCAACACGGTCGAACTGGATGGCCATTTCGAGCAAACGGATAGCGGTCATCTGGTGTTTGACGTTGCCTATGGTCCGTATGCGTCTGACCGGGTGAATGTCACCGGTGGTGCCACGGTCGCCGGGACGGGCGATGTCACCCTGACCTGGCTGCAGGACCGCGAGGCGGTCACGCTGTTTGCGACGGCTGATGGCGCGGTCGACAACGGGCTGTCCATTCGTGACACGCTGGCGGTCGATTTCTCGATTGCCGCTGATGCGGCTGGCATCCATCTGCTGATCGACACGGATTTCGGTCTGGCGAGTTTGAACCGGAACGGTCGGGCGCTGGGTGCGCATATGGATTCGGCCCTGGATGTCGGCGGGTCTGCCGGTATCGGACGCTTGCTGGCTTTCCTCGGCAATATGCAGTCGGACCAGCTTGATCTCTACGAGGCGGTCTTTGCAGAACTCAATCCGGAGCCTCATCTCGCCGTGATGCATGGGCAGCTCAGTTCGGCCAATGATTTTGCCGATGATCTGTTCAATTGCGGATCACCGATCGGTCGTCGCGATGATCAATGCGCCTGGTCGCGATTGGAAATGACCGCGAGTGCGCGCGATGCAGGTTTCGAAAATCTGCACACGGAAAGCGAGTCGATGCGCTTTACCGGCGGATTCGAGCAACGCGTCGGTGATGACTGGTCCGTCGCCGCGGGCGTCAGCTATGCGCAAACCGACCCGATCCGCATTGACGGGCATCGGGCCAGGACCGAGAGCAGTGGTTTCGTGGTCGGGCTTGGCGCCGAGCGTAATCCCGCGACCGGTCCCTATTACGGCGCCTCCGTTTCCGGTGGCTGGTCATGGCATGAGACCGAACGCGCGGTGGAAGTCTTCACAACCGGTATCGGCACGTCTTCACCGGAAACCGGCCATGCCCGTCTCGATGGTCATGTGGGTGAAAGCTTCCGTCATGGCAGCCTGTTCGCCCGCCCGCAGGTCTCGGCCTCGCTGACCGCGCTCTACCATGATGGCCTGACAGAAGAGGGGCTCGACGGTCTGGGCATCGAGGTGCGGGCCGACAAGGAGCTCATCGGTGCGATCAATCCGCAGCTGACGGTTGGCCATATCTTCCGGGAAACGGTGGGCATGGTCGGGGTTGTGTCGCTGACCGGTGGCCTGCGCCTGAGCACACAGGACCGTCTCGAGCTGCCGATGCGTTTCCTCGGTTCCAACCCGCTGGCAGAGCCGGCGATGATCGGCACCTCGCTCGATCAGCTGGTTTACCAGATCGGTGCGGACATCGAGATCGCGGGCAATGAGCGGGTCGGCCTGTCGATCGGCTATGACGCCGAGTTCGGCGCCGAGACCGAGCATCAACGCGCCGGTATCGACTTCCGCGTCCGCTTCTAGACGGAGCGACCAAGCGCAAGCACAGGGCGGCCGGCCGGAGATAGTCCGGGCGGCCGTTTTGCCTTGGCCGGACCGCCCAATCGCATAATCTCCGGTATGCGGCGCACATGATGGAGCTCGCAGGCAGTGCGCCGATGCGATGCCCATACAGTCATGTCGACGTCCCAGGCGCTGTTCAGGTCCGGTCCAGGCTGCCGATCATGATGTGAAGCTTGAAAGTTCGGCGCGGCATGTAGCCCGGCTTGGAAGCTGGAGAAAAATGTCGAGATCGCGTGGTGCGGAAGCGGTTCGGTTGGTCGTTGGTCCGAATGGGTTAGCCCGTGGTGCTTGACCGCGGAAATCCTGATCATCGCGGCTTGATTGGCCGCCGGCAATTTGAATCCGGCTACCCGAGCGCATCGGCAATGCACAGGACTATGCCGGGCAATCGCTTGTCATGAAATCCACAGCGAATTTGCGATGCCGTCTCAGATGCCGTCTCAATTGTAGAAACGGCCGCTCGTCCTGACGGATAGGTGCCGTGATGCACTGAAAAGATCGTGCAGCGCTGTCGATCACATGCGGCCCAGTATTCATTCAATGTTTCGGGGAAATGCGCGGGCGGAAGGAGCGAAATCAAGCACCTTCCGATTCGGTCCGACGCGAAGCGATCAGGCACGCACTCGCGAAATGGCGCCGTGGCGAATGTCGATTTAACTCAACAATATCAAAAACTTGAAAATGGTGCCGCTTGAAGAAGAAAGTTTGAACTCTCTCTTCGACACTTTGGCGGTATGGAACAAGGAACTAGAGGGGCTGGATGCGATCCACATCATAGCGTCGGACCCGGAGCCGTAGGCAGTTTCGCTGCCGTACTCAAATTCGTTCAATTCAAGCTGCGCAGTGGATTGGGCTTGCCCATTCCTCCCGCCATTTGTCGCCCGCTCTCACACTGTGAGGGCGGGCTTTTTCGTATCAACCCAAAGGAATCAAAACCCCGCTCATGTCCGCCAAACGCCTGCCACCGCTTTCGCTGCGCCTGAGCGCAGACGAGCGCGCGCGCCTGGAGCGTATGGCGGATGGCAAGCCGTTGGGTGGTTTCATCAAAGCGTGCCTGTTTGGCGACCGCCGGAAAGCTGCGACCAATCCCATCCGCGAAGAGGTTGCCCGTGCGCTGGCCCTGCTTGGCCAAAGTGGCATCGGCCCGGCCATTCGCTCGATGGCGCGGGATGCTGAGCGCGGCACGCTACCGCTTGATCCTGAAACCCAAGCCTCGATCCGCGCGGCCTGCGCTGATGTGGCAGTGATCAAGTCGCTGCTGATGAAGTCGCTCGGCATCAAGGAGCGCTGACCCATGATTTTGGTGGCATCCCAGCGCGGCGGCGCAAAACAGCTTGGTCTTCATCTGCTGCGCGCGGACGAGAACGAGCATGTCGACGTCCACGAAATCAGCGGGTTCGTCTCTGGCGATGTGGTGGCGGCGCTCAAGGAAGCGCAGGCGGTGGCTAAGGGCACGCGCTGCAAGCAATATCTCTTTTCTGTTTCGCTCAACCCGCCGGAGACGGAGCGTGTCGATATCGGCGTATTCGAGGACGCGCTGGCGCGTATCGAAGAGGCCAACGGCCTGACCGGCCAGCCCCGCGTTGTCGTCTTTCACGAAAAGGAAGGCCGTCGGCATTGTCATGCGGTGTGGTCGCGGATCGATGCGCAGAGCATGACAGCCAAGCCCCTCCCGTATTTCAAGAACAAGCTGCGGGATCTGGGGCGCGAGCTTTATCTCGAACATGGCTGGAAGATGCCGCGCGGCTTCATGAACAGCCGCGAAGCCGATCCGCGGAATTTCTCGCTGGCGCAGTGGCAACAGGCCAAACGCATGGGGCGCAACGCCCGCGACCTCAATTCGGTTGTGCAGGAATGCTGGGCGGTGTCGGATTCCAGAGCCGGGTTCGCCGCATCCCTGAAAGAGCGCGGTCTGTACCTCGCACGCGGCGACCGGCGCGGTTTTGTGGCGGTCTCGACCGAGGGCGAAGTCCTGTCCATCGCGCGCTATACCGGCCAGCGTGCCAAAGCGGTGAATGAGCGGCTGGGCGATCCTGCCGGTCTGCCGGATGTTGAAGAGACCAAGGCACGGATTGCGCGCGATCTCACTCCTGTTGTTCGCAGCTATCTGGGAGATGCCGCCGCCCAGGCTCGTCGCGAGATGCGCCCGCTGGACGCCGCGCGGCGCAAAATGGCGGAACGTCACCGCACCGTCCGCGCGAAGCTCAAGGCGAACCAGCAAGAGCGCAGTACGTACGAAGCCCGCATTCGCGCCGGCCGCCTGCGCCGGGGCCTGCTCGGCCTGTGGGATCGGCTGACCGGTCGTCACACGCAGTCGCTCGAACAAAATGCGCGCGAGGCGAACGCCGCCGCGAAACGAGACAGGGCAGAGCGCAAAAGCGTGGTTGAAACCCAGCTCGCCGAACGCCAGAAACTGCAGGTGAAAATCCGCGCCATGCGGGAGCGGCACTGCACGCTCGAAGACGATATTCGCCGAGAGATTTGCGAGCTGGAACAGCGCGGGGCCGAACCCCTGCGCGAGCGCTTCAACCGGCACAGCGCCAAAGCGCAACGCCATCGCCATCAAGGCCCGACCATGGAGCCCTGACCGCTCACCTCACCTCAACATATCCATTCCAGCACCATGGAATGAGGGTTGCCCCTGCAACCCATGCCAGCCAAGCAGAAACGGGGTGAGCGCAGTCAAGGATCAGTGCGGCGGGCGCAGGGCCAATGGCCCGAGCCTCGGGAACCGCACCCTTGATCGGTGCGAGGGACGGAGGCCCTCATCCAATGCCCAAATTGGTATAAAAACAGAATAAAAAACCGATGATAAAAAGAAACCGGCTGGACCAGCGATAGTGGGAGTCGTTACTTCTTATTGTTTGAACAATATATATCGATATTCTAAGGAGAGCGGATAACGCAGTGAACGTCAGCGGATTTTTTTATTGCATCCGTTTTCAGCATTCCAATGCCACTCACCGCTCAACACATTTTCCCCAAACTGTTCCGGAAAAATAGCAGCATATTTTTTCAAGACAAACATTCCTGGAACATGTTTGTATTCTGTGTGTTTCTCGTGAGAAACGAACCATTTCCGGGATAAAACCCGCACAAAGCCATGGTCGGGATCATCCATGAATCTAGTTCTTCCATGATTAATCACATTATTTCTTACAATACATCCGAATCCTCGACGACTGAAGTTTATGAACGTACTCGACGGCGCGAACGGCATGCAGTGCTCCGCAAGGTATTGGTACCCGCGCAAGACGAGCGGATCGTCTCTCGTTTCCACAACATATTCGCCGCTGCTCACTCTAAAAAAAACCTGTGGCTGACCAAACTCTCCCAAAAATAGTATCGGACTTTTTACACGGATCGCCCCCTTTCCCCGCGGCCGTGTGACAGTAATCGCGTCAGGTAAAAACATACTCCGAAACATGGCAGGATCTTCGATGGCGAGCTGAAGAGCTACCCGCAACGTGTTTTGAAAATAAGTATATCCGCCCCATAGTGGACAGCTCTCAGCATACAGCATGAATGCCTCTATGCACCCACCATATCCGAGCCCATCATTATGAGAACTAAACTGCTCGCTTGTTTCGTTTTGCTCTCGGTATCGAGCCGCTACGTCATCAATGGGTAGATCATATATTTTGCGAGTCCCGTCTGATGGCCCGAATCTTCTTACTGACTCCATATGTGCTTCAAGTGGGTGCTGGATAGGAAACCGGAGCGGCAAATCATCCGATAGCTGCTCAGCAAGTAGAAAGATTGGGTGGCGGTCGTAGGGCCTTTCGGGCGGAGAGAGGTCAATGAAGTGAGCTACGCCTTCGGGACCCCAGAAGGCGTCCGCAAGCTTGCGCCTTTCCTCCCTGGAAAGGCGGCTACTTCGCTCCAAAGGAATAGCGGGCAGGGGCGATGGATGCCGCCTCTGAGCAGCTAAAGGCAGGTCGTTTAGAGATTGAAACCCGAATTCCTGCAAAGCCAAGTCGATGAAAACATCTGACTGCTCAAGGAATTTTCTTTCATCTATCGTGTAACGTTCCATGGGCTCTAGTGTAGCAATAGTGGCACGCGGGACGGGTGCTTCACCTTAAGATGCGCACGTAATTTGAAATCGGCCTCTGAAAGCGACGTTGCACTATCTTGAGACCAATCAACCCGCTCACCCACCATGCGAATAAGAGGTGGCAAGCGGAACGGTCGCGCCTCAAACGACCACTTATCGCCAAATGCGCTCCCAAATTGCAGAATGCCGATGACTCGTGAAGGCCGAGTCGATTGTAGCCAATCATAAACTTGGTCCATTTGGCTTCCCTGTTCAATTAGCTGTCGGACAATCGGCTCATAGTCACCCAAAAACTCGGTCAGCTCGCCGACTGTGGCACCAAGTTCCAAACGCCTCCACGCCTCAATGAGATTGCGAATTCTGTTCGCTCGATCGGAGTAAGATCCAAACCCGATCCCTAAAAATTCTGTCCTCGCACGTTGGGCTTCTTGCACCGCTTCAGAATAGTCGCCCCGCAGCCAAGCCTCGTGGGATAGGTTCAAAGAAAATAGCGCATGGCTAAACCGACGTAGAGATGGGTCGATCTGCGAGTAATCGGTTTGCTGCGTGGGCATCTGATTCACGATCCGGCATATATTTAACGCGTAAACGCAATGCGCGAGCTCAACCTGGTGGGAGATAATGCTCGGTCTATAGTACTTTACCGCAAGCTCTAGCTGTTCAACTGCCGAATTATAGTCGCCACCATCGCGCAGCAAATTAGCAATTAAAAAATGTGCGGTAGCTAAATAGTAGGCCTCCGCGCCGGAAGCTGGCGATCTCGTGGAGAGGATCATTGGTAAGAGCGCGTTGGCCGTCTCGGCAGCGCGCTCTTGGTCTCCATTTTTTCGATAAACTTCAACTTGTTCGGCGTGGAACAAGATTCCCATGCCGACTTTATTTGCCTGATCCAAGATCTCCTGTGAAAACAAGGGGTGTTTAGATTTTCTCTCGTGAAAAAGATGATCCAGCAACAAAAGGTATTGGGCCCAAAGGCCACAAGTGCTAGTCGCGCCAAATGTTTCCTGAACAAGAATTAGCAAGTTCATAAATACTGAGCTTCGCTCCTTCTCCGGGTAAAGGCGCCCAACATTTTGCAGTATTGTAAGAGTGGCAGCTTCGTTGCACTCGGTTAAAGCTGCCCGTAGCGCAACAATGTCGTCCGAGGGCTGAATACGCATCTGGATCAGCGAATTTTTTAGAATAAGATAAGCCAAATCAGAGAAATTTCTTACGTGTGTAATATTAATATGGTTCCGATCCACTATGATTTCGGTGTTTCCAGCGTCGGTACTAGAGGCGCTCTCGACTGAGACGATGCCGTCCTGCCCCCCCACGATGTAAATAGCCTGAAACCGATCGTCACATGAATATAGAGCCCAATCTTCATCGAGCTGTCGGCTAAGATCTGAGTTTTGTTGAAGTTGAACAAGGTGGTTGTGTCTCCAAGAAAATAGAGACCCTAAAGAAGCGATATGCGCACCCCTATGGGGAGTCGCGTAAAATAGTATACCCTTCACATTATGCGGTACATTATATCTAATGCACGAAATTAAATAGCGCTTAGCGACAAGCCCACCAAGGCTGTGGCAGGCCAGAATAATGTTTTTATAATGGCTGTAGTGGGCTCTTATGTGCGTTTCCAGAGCCTTGGCAAGCTCTTGAATTTTCATTGACAATCCACGAAATGGAAGTCGAACTATGGCGCTAGGGTAGTTGAAATAGGAACATTCCACGAATTCGGACAACAATTCGTCTTGATACACGAGCCCCATCATTGAGGACCAAGTCGAACGAAAATCCGAACCCAGCCCATGTATAAATATGACTAGCGTATCCTTCGTAGGCTCTACGGACTGATCGTCGGAAGGCATCAGCGTTTATCCTTCTCCCCACTTTCCTAGTCGTTTTGGGTGAGAGCCTATGACTATTGATAAGCTTTCGGTGTTAAACGTATCTCGGAAGCCTAGGTCCGATATAGTGTGTCGGTATACATCTACACGCCAGAAGTGGAATTTAATTATTTTCAAACGCGAGGTTCGCGGCTCGCCGGAGGTGAATATCGCTACGCGACTACCACTATCCATGTGACGCAATGAAAGCGCGAGTAAAAAGCGCTTCAAATCCCGCTCACCACATCCGGGTGGTGACCAGCTATCGTACATTATACTGTCGAAAATCTGCAAAGAAGGCAGAACATCCTGCCAAGGCCCAAGATGAACTGAAAAAGGTGTCCCTGGATGGGAAGGCTTTACAGTGCGAAGCACTTGCCTAATTGCTTCTGGATGAATATCAATGCCCGTATACGAACCAATTGGCTTCTTGATCACTTCAGATGCAAAGAGGCCCAACCCTATTCCCACATCGAGTACACGTCTATTAGGCTTTAGGCAGATGAGATCAGCATGCATCTTCATCAACTTTTGTTCGGCGTAGGAAACCATTGGCGTCCTGTCGAAATATAACGTTTCTCGTTCAATTCGAAACTTGGATGATCGAATTGCCCGCCAATGGGATGCATGCTTCAGCGCCATGGTTTGAATACACCCGTTTTGATGTTCTTTATCAATCTGAACCAGTTTTAGGTTTCCGGATAGATGGGCAGATAAATTAAGGTGTGTCAGGGGTGATTGCCATGTTGCTTGTTTTTAGCCTCGCCCGCCGCACTCCGTTCTCTTGCGGCGTGCGCCCGGCCATCGGCCTCACCTCAGGAGCCGCTCCCTTTATCAGCGGGAGGGGTAGAGCCCCTGATATCTATGAAGGCTTCATCCAGACCGCTTGCGCCAGAAATCGGTGCTGTAGTTGTTGAGCGTGTGGGAATACGGATCCACAACCGCTTCAAAAGATTCTGGGATCTCCGCCCCGTCGCGATCATCTCTGAAGTAGTCACGGAGCGTATAAAGTCCATCTCGCATAAGCTGCTCCCAAGCGTGATAGAGCTTCTGCTGTCGTTCGCGTTCGAGCATTAATTTGCTGGGTTTCCGCTTCGGTTTAGGCGCCGAGTAGTCAGGACGGAATTCTACAGTGTGAGTGAACCTGATGCGCCCATGGGTCCACTCGTCTTCAACGCCTCTTCGCCATCGAAAGTGGATTGTTACGCTCAAATTTTCAGTGAAGTAGTATGGCGGCAGAATTCGGTCGTCGATGACAAAGAGCTTAGCGTCTTCACGTTCTTCTTCTAGGCGGCCCTTCATCGCGTCTACTGCGTGAGATAGGCCATGACCCTCACGCCAAAGGTCACGCCCGGTTTGTTCACGTTTTCGAGCTGACTTCGCTTTGTCGTGGGCTGCGACAGCACGTTCAAACCGCCGGAGCGCCTGTGAGATGTACGGTCCGCATCTCTCCAAGGATAGCTGGTGTAGCGCTGTGGAGCTTTCCGCACGGATAGACTGGTCGATCAATCGTCTCAGTTCATCCGCATCGAGAATTCCAATGGCGCTTGCTTCTTCAGTTGGGATCGTAAGCTCCACCATGCCTCACCTCGCTTTGTCACTACAGTCTTAGCATGCCCACACGTCGAGGATTGCAACCACCTCTTAGCGTGAATCTGATGCCGCGTTCAATCGCAACCCCGAACGTGTCGGCTGGCTCGACTAGCCCAACAAGTCGCCCAACGGATCGGGCACACAATCAGCGTACTTAAGAGTGGCACTACACGGTTGCAGTTCTTTGTCGAGCGGGTGGACGGTAATCTTCAGCGGCATCTGCCCAGCAACCCCACTGAAAATGCAAGTGCCCGTTGGGAGGGTTGGGATGGATTCTTCGGTGATGCGATCAATGTATGACACAGCGCTTGCGATCGATTGCAGATCCCTCTGATTTATTAGGCGGTGAATGAAATAATTGTGCGCTTGCGAAGTTATTGTATGAGAAATATCGCTGGGTCGCTGGCTTGCAATTGTAACAAAAACGCCAAATTTGCGCCCTTCTTTGATAATTTCCTCAAAGGTCTCAAGTCTATAATCTTTCCAACTCTCGGCTTCTCGAAACGATTCTTTTGAAAGAATATTATGGGCCTCGTCAATAATTATGTTGAGCGACTTACCACTGAATGACTCTTTATGAGTTCGATATGCTAAACGAGCCAACAAAAGCGGGACCGTTTTTCGCATGTCCAAATTTACATCATTCAAAGCAACAACCGCTACATTTTCAGAAAACAAATCCGTTCCAGATTCGGTGTCGAAGATTTTCTGGATATCATCTTGTTTGCTTTTCAGCTTGTTTATTGCGGGCGCGACATGTTCGTTCAGAGCGCGATTGGAAAGCACATCATAAATCAACTGAATATAAGTAAAGTCTATTATTTCTTTTATTAAATTATCGCTTCTAGCATACTGGCTCGCTTGTTGGTACACGCTCGTATTCGGAATTGAACCGGGGTTTGATCTTAGGAAACTACCATTCCATGTGAACTCTTGGGATTGGTTGTGCCAATCCAAGTCATGATCCAACTCTAAGGAAACGCCATTGCCATCAACCGTCAATGGGAGCAACTGTCTGAGATAGTCAAGCAAAAGACTTGCCCTAATTTTATCTGACATTTGTAGAATCAGAGTTATCTGCTGGCGGAGAATATTTTGTGCATAGCCCTCAGGGTCGTCGGAATTTCGGACTTTCTTCAATAGGCTTATGGACCGACGCAGGAACGGCTTCTGAGTTTTTTCTGTGGCATCGGCAAGTACAGATAATATTTCGAGATCAAGAAGCTCGTCCGGGGATAGCGGTATCTTGCTGGCCCCATCCACGCGAGTGGATAGCCTGTAAACCACTTTGTGCTCTGTCAGACAGGATGGAGCGGTATATTCCCCGTTGAAATCAAAGAGCAAAATTTTGCAATTCGATATGAATGCAGCGGTATTCCGACTCCGCAACGCTTCGATGAACTTCTGAAATATGATGGCGAGGGTGTTGGATTTACCGCTTCCGGTGTTGCCGAAGATCGCAATGTGGCTGTTTAGTAAGCCATCAATTGGAAAGCTGATTTCGTATCCCTCGTAATCAGATTGCGAAAACTTAATCGATAGGTCCGCCTGGCTTCCAATAAGGTTGTGAATTTGATGAATCCGTTCACGAGTGAGCAAAAATGCTTCATCACCAACCAGAGGAAGCTCTTTGGTCCCTCCCGTGAAACTACCCTTTCGATCAACGAAACCAACAAGTGTGAGGACCAAAATGCGAGTTCCTTCTTTCTGGAAGGTTCTTGTCGCTCCGCGTTCGTCGATGGCTTGGGCATTTTCGCCCTCCACTTTTGCGATGAGGCTAATGAAGCCCTTTTTGATATCGAGGTAGCTTCCGACTGCGACGTTTCGCAGAAGATCTCCGTCAAAAAAAAGCTCGGCCAGATTCTTGTCTTGGTCCACAGCAACAAAAATTTTGCGACCAGTTAGGGCAACGACCTCCCCAATTCGCAGCACCGCTTCCTTTTCCAGGCGCTGTTCCGTCATTTTGGCGCGTCCAGAGGCGATACGCTCGACAATAGGGAAGCGAACGTTGAGAGATTGATTATTTCGCCATCTTCCGGAACCGCGACCAGCACGTTTGATTGATGCTCAAACGCTTTCAGGAAGTCGTCCGCTGCCGCCGCGTCGTAAGCTGGAAGTACAATTTGAGATGTAGGGTTTCGCAGTGCTCGCTTTGTAATCTCAAGAATGTGCTCATCGCGGAACGAGAAGCCAATGGCAATCAGCAAAGCATTTTCTTGCTCAAAGGAATTCGCGAAAATTCGAAGCTGATCATAGTAGACGCGCTCAAATAAAGTATCGTGGAATTTGCGGAAATTTGGCAGAATCAAGAAACAGCGGACAAGGAACTCTTCGACTTTAACAGGATTCTTTGAATCGGCATCAGATAAGGTATTCAATTCATCGCTCCTCAGGAAAATGGAGCTATCTTCCTTTACCCAGGACAAACAGCCGTGCAGTTTCACCAAATTGACAGTTGGTAGCTCGGACTTTCGGCCAAAAACTGAGCCTGCGCGGTAGGTTCGATCAAAGAACCTTTCTGGTCGAAAGGTTTGTGAGAGAGGAGTCTCTGATGTTCGCTCGAAGCCATCATTCAGTACGAGGCCGGCAGTTTGAGAGCACGCTCGCGCAATGAACGGGTCATAATTCGTTGTAAAAATTGTGGCTTGGCGGGGTAACAACGAGCTCTTTCTGGCGAACAGAATTTGATCCAACGCGGCGATAAACTGCTTATAGGCTTCAAGCGTCATCGCCCCATTGGGGTTTTCGTTTCCAGCAGAGCTTCCGGCGATTAAATCGCGAATGAAGCCATACGCGATGGCATTTGCTTCTTGGATATTTCCAGCCCTAACCAGAGCATCGATTTGGGTCTCAATGTCGAAAGCGACGCTTATTGCGGGCATAGAAGCGCCTGAGCCGATCAAGAAGTTGATATTGCCCGATTGAAGATAGCTAGTGAAAGCTGCGCGAAAGTCGTCGCCAATCCATGAGATCTGCTTTGCCATTTTGGTCGACTCTGTCATTTTTACCTTTTGAAAACTATAAAGAAATCAGCATGCATTACAATCCTTGATTGGACGATCGAAAAGCTAGAGGGATGCAACGGGAGAGCGCAGCATCTCCCTTGCCAAGATGCGCGGGTACTACCCCGCGCACATCTTGCGGACGATTCAATTGAGGGCTTATGCCCTCGGCCGTGGTGCAAGGAAGGTTCAACCTGGGTCACTTTGTCAGGTAGTGCGCTGTCGGCGGTGCCTGGTCAATGAACGAGCGAGCGCTGATGCCGCATAGTCAAAGGCGGCCCATGCTTGATTGCTATTGGCGCCGCTTCCAAATGGTTTGACCATGAGGCCGAAGCAACCCTCATGTCCGAAGAAGCTCTTCAGTGGTTCGACGATGAATTCGAATCCAATGTTATGTTGGTCCGTTGGCTCGATACCGGCGAGCAGGTACTCGGCCAGAGTAACAAAAGTGTCTGGTGACCGGTTGCGTTCGACGTCCCTAAACATAACGGTCACGAAGCCGCCGACAGAGATAGGTGGATCGATATCCCGCGCAAATTCGCTGCATTCGCATCCGCCGGACATCACCTGTGAGGCGGGTGCTGCCATTGCACGCACGAGTTCACCTAAGCCTTGGGACTTTCTCAACTCTGGAATTTCTGAAACCAAGTCAGGCCGGTTTCGCAGATCGATCCAGCCGTAATTTTGGGTGCCATCATCTCGGACAGGCGATTGCCCGTATGGAACGAGCGTGTCCGCGACATCCGTCCTAGCGATTGTCCATCCCAATCCTTGCGCAATAATTCGGTCGGTCATTGCGTGCTCATACGTTGAAGTCCTCAGGCGATAGAATCAAAGCCTACCACGGCCATGAAGCCTCTGGTTGTCGATTGACGCCAAGGACGTATGGCGCGGTTCCTGAGATCGGCGTTGAACGTTAAAGTAGCTTCAACTGTCGGTTTGACGGATCGGGGATGTTGTAGACCTCGCGGGCCATCTTCACGGTGGCTTTGCCTTGGAAGATCGGCTTGTCGGTTACATTGTTGACCGTCTCCCAGCACGCCCAGATTTTCAGGCCTGCGCCCTGGAAGGCGAGGCTGATCTGATTGGGGCCGCCAGAGCCGCCGAATATCCCGAGCGCCTGCCCAAGAAGCTCTTCAAGCCGCGCGTCGGTGACGCCGGCGGCGATCTCTTCGCCATACCAGTGGATGAGAGAGCGTGTGGCGGCCGTGAAGGCCGCCAGCTTGTCCGCATGGGTCAGAGGTCTGGTCATGATCAGTACTCCTCCGCCAGCATGATGGTGAGGACGCGGTAGCTGCGATCCGGGTCTGCCGGATCCTCGCTGCCGCTGTCGCACGCGCGATCGGCGTAGTAGTCGATCTTCCAGAAGAGACGCCCGGCACATTCGATGGTGAAACCACCGAAGTCGCGCTCGCCGTAGGGATCGTTGCCTTCGGTGAAGTCCGCGAAACTGCGCACGCACATCCAGGCTTCGATGATCTGTTCCGGCGTAAGCGCTGCGACACCGCGCGTCATGACGGTCACTCCCAAATCCGGCTCGCTCTCGCCGAGAAAGACCGGGAGCCCGACGCGGGCGCGAAGCTGATCATTCAGCTTCGCAATCCGCTCGGTGCGGGAAAGGCGGGGGCTCACTGCCCCGCCTCCGCGGTTTCGACGCCGGCCTCGAAGAGATCGCTTTCCTGACGGCGGTCGGTATCTGCCGGCATCAGGAAGAGCACACCGTCTTTGAGTTCGGTCGGGATGATCGTGAATTTGGCGATCAGGCCCTTGTCGCGCTCGCGGCGTTCGAAGACAGCGCCGATTTCGACGGGGTAAGCCAGGGTCGGTTGACCGTTGCGATCAGTGCCGTTCTTGGCGGAGAAGCACAGCCGATAGACGGGCGGAGACTTCTTGGTCGGGGTTTGGGTTTGATTGGACATGGTGTCCTCCTTTCGTTGCTCGGCCGGTGAATTCCGGTCCGATGAAAGGCGGACAGCCGCAGGCGGCGGCATCCCGTCATGGGCCACACGGGCCGTAGACAAGTTCGAAACGAACGCAGGCAAGGCTGGCGCGGGCCGCCCATTGACGGGCCGTCAGGGCAACGCCGACGACATGGGGTAGACTTTCAGCAAATGGATGGAATTTTTCATTTGGCCGTAGCGCGGGAAGTCATGGCCAATCTGCCCACAGGAATTACGCGGGAGAAATCCGGTAGTTTTTGACAAGCTCGAACCGGCTTCGGCCTCATCGAGTCATGGACAGGCTTCCCCTCACTCCGGAAATTCGAGCGCAATTGATCTCGGAGCGCGAGCGTACAGGCGTAGGCGCGCACTCATTGCTGCGCCATGCCCAGGGCGCACCGGATGACCTCAGGGGCGTGATGGTGCATCGCTGGTTTGCCGGCACGACAAAATCGGCAATGGAACGTCATCTTGAATTCGTGCTGGCGGCCTATGCGGAACTGCCCGACAAGCCGCCGACGCGGGCAAGAATGCGGGCGCAGCGAATACCGCTCGACAAGGCGCGGATCGAACAACTCGAACATCTCAGGCGAAGCACCGGGATTGGGCCGCAAGCTCTGTTTACGGGCGCGCAGGATGCTCCAGCGGGCGTGAACTCGAACGCTGTCTACGCCTGGCTTGACGGACGCATGACGCACGTTCGCGCGGATCACTACGATTATGTCGTCAAGCGATGGCACACGATACCGGCAAGGCTGAAGCTGACGCCTGCCCGCCGCGCGCGGCTGGTCGCAGAGTCGCGCCGCACCAAAGTCGGCTGGACAGCTTTATTGCGGCAAGTCGGTCTGTCTCCGCAAGAGCTGTCCCCTACCGATCTGTCCCAATGGGCAAACGGCAATATTGCAAGCGTCCGGTCGGATTTGTGGGAGCTGGTCCTCAAGGCCTATGCTGCACTGCCCGATGCAGCGGCCAAATCGGAAACTGTCGAATACCCCTATCAGGGTGGCCGATCCACGGGCGAGCGGCGGACCTTCACCGCGCAGGACCGCGCCGATCTGGAAGCGGAGCGAGAAAGAACCGGCGTATCGCAAACCGAACTCTTGCGCCGGGTCAAAGCCGATCAGCCCGCTGGGCTGAGCGCGAGCAAGATTTCCGGCTGGATAAACAACCCTCCAGGCACTGTGCCGGTCAGGTTGATCGAATGGACGCTGGCGGCTTGGCGGAGCCTGCCCGATAAGGCTTTGTAAAATAGATAAAATCCAAGGCAAACTTTACCTGATCTGAACATTTCTACGGCATTATAAATTTGAATATAAAGTTAGCTTTTGTTCACTTTATAAGCAAATATTAACTTTTTTTATTTACCATAATACTAAATCGGGCACAAAGGCCACGATAGACGAACAATAGGGTGTGATTAATGTCACTGGGGTATTCAAAGGAATTCAATGACGCGACGCGTCCGGGGTTTGATCCGGATGCGGCCGAGGCGGCGATGCGCCGCCTTAAAGATGCGCAGGACATGCAGGACCAGCGGGCGTTCCAGCGTCAGCTTTCCGGCGTTGCGGAAGGCACTGGCGAGATCAGCCAGGCCGTTGGCGCGGCGCGTCAGACTGCCGAGGATGCGGCAAAAGCCGATGAGAGGGAGCGCAAGGAGCGCACCGACCGGGCCGTGATGCTGGATGCCCTCAGTAGTGCGCAGGATTCGCGGATCGCCGAGCGGCCGATGCCGCCGCGCTTGAAGACGTTTTTGAAGCACGATTTGGCGACGCATGGCGCGAGGAAATCGCAAATCGCGTTATGGATCCCGATGAAATACCGGAACGCCAGCCGGGCGAGAGCATGGAGGATTACCGGGCGCGCTTGGAAGATGAGCTGATTGAACGGATGATCGACCCTGAAACAGGTCAGATCAGGCCTGAATACGCCAATGATCCTGAATTGAGTCAGTATGCGGAGTGGGCGCAAGCCAGATACGATGCCCGCGTCGTAGACAATGCAATCGACGTATTGAATGACCCGAACTCGACACCAGAAGAAAAGCGCACGGCAACCGATACCATTGACTCATTTGATGAAATCAGAGCGATGCGACGTGAGGCTGACAGGCTATCGCCTGACGTGGAGCCCGCCATCGATCAGGAGCTTGAGGAACGAACAGACGGCATCAGGGATGCCATGGTGAGCACGACATCAGAGGCAAGCTTCGGCAGCCCATCTTAGTTCAAAGTGTTTGTGTTCTCAGCAACCGTCAATCGGCTATTGAAGCGGATTTGGCTCGCAGTGTCAGGGATGTGCTGGCTCAGAAGCTCTCCGTTTAATCCAAATGGGCCGAAGGTCATCTCGTCCGTCTCCAAAGCGACAGAAGTGCTGCCATTTTCAAGGCCATGTTCCCAGAAAAAGACCGCATTCGTTATGCCGCTCCCTTCAAGAACCCGCTCAATCTCGCTTTGAATAAACTCCGGTGTGTAGGTAGTCGCACCGCCGAAGCGGATGGACACGGCGACCCTATCTGACCGATTGGCAACCCATTCAGACGCGGCATCATCCGCATCATCGAGGAAGTGGATATCCGTGACCGTAGAGGCCAGCTCTGAGCCCGCGATTGATTTGGTGGAGCTCGGCGCGGTGTCGTCCTGCGCACAAGCGGGGGCTGCGAAAAGCGCAGTCGCTGCTGTCGCCGCTGCAAATCCCTGTCTCAATCTTCCAAATGCACTCATCTTCAAAACAATAACGTAATTAAATTTGGGCAAAACATAGCATTGATTGCGCAAATACGCAAGAAAATTGCGATGCAGATTCAATGTTCGCAATTCTATAGCTTGCAAATACGATCATTTATGAAATGGTGATGCTGTATGCTTTATTCAATATTGAAAATCACGCGTTCTCAGGGCATTGTGCGAACGCACCCAGCCGAGGGAGGCCGAGATGGCCGGATTTCAAAACCCATCGTTTTTGAAAGGCTTAGGCCAAGCTCGGGAGGTTCGCCATGGTGATCGGGCCACAGTTGGAAGCAACGGGCCGCTTGGTCGGCTATGCGCGGGTTTCGACGAAGGCGCAAAAGCTCGATCTCCAGTTGGATGCGCTGCGGCGTGCCGGGTGTGAGCAGATCTTCCACGATCACGGCGTCTCCGGGGCGAAGACCAAGCGGCCCGGCCTGGACAGGGCTCTGGCCTATCTGCGGACGGGCGATGTTCTGGTCATCTACAAGCTCGACCGGCTGGGCCGCTCCGTGGAGCATCTGGCGGCGCTGCTGCGGGAGTTTCATGCGCGCGGCATCCATCTGTGTGCCCTGAGCGAGGGTATCGACACGCAGACGATTGGCGGCAAACTGGTCTTCCATGTGTTTAGCGCTGTGGCGGAGTTCCAACGTGACCTTATCCGGGAGAACACCTTGGCCGGGCTGGAGGCTGCGCGGGAGCGCGGCAAGCGGCTCGGCCGCCCAAAACGGCTGAGCGCACAAAAGGTGCGCGAAGCCCGCCGGGCGGTCCATCGCGACGGCGTCAGCTATGCCGCAGCGGCGCGGCGCTTTGGCGTTTCGCCCGCCACGGTATGGCGGGCGGTTGCCGGGTAGCGGTCAGCAGCTCCAGAAGAGATGCAGGTTCTCAAAGCCTAGTTCGATGGCGAATACGTCGCACAGGGTCATGTCCCGCCCCATTGCTTCAAAGTCGATATAGCCATCCAGCGCGGACGGTATAGTGAAGCTCTCCTCCGTATACTCGCGGGCGAAGTCAGCGAACGAGGCATATTGACCCATATAGTGGTCTTCGATGGCGCAACGGGCATATTCCAGCTCTCCGCCGAAATGCTCGATCAGCTTACCGCCAAGCTCGCCATGTTCGGCAATAAATGCGGCCTTCTCTGCCACGCTGTCGATACCTTCATATTCGCTGATCGGCGCGCCTTCGAAGCCATCATAGTCGTGAATGGCCCATTCTTCGGCGCTGGGGATCGGAGAGGCCTTGAGCATGGTCGCGACCTCGGCGCGGATCGCGCCTGCATCTTGGTTGGCGTCGATCCAGCGGCCATGCAGACGCCCGTTATTGTAGGCTGCCAAACAGGCCACATAGATTCTGATTTCTGCTTTTTGCGTCTCCATCTTCAAATCTCCTTTGGGTAAGGGTTGCGCATGCAACCCCTGCCTTCCGGCGAGGATGGGTGTGCAAACGGAGACAAAAATCGACGGCGGGCACAGGGCCAGCGGCCCGCGCCTCGGGAGACCGTCTATTTTTGGCGAAGTGCGCTGAGGGCGAAGCCATAAGCCCTTGCATCAGGGATCGTCACCTGCATGGGCCAAGACCCGCATAGCGGGGCTTGGTGGCCCCAGGGCCATAGAGCCCGCCCGGATGCCAAGAAGCCTCATGAAATTGTATTTATTGAGTAATTTATAGCTGTGAATAGGAGCGCAGAGCCGCATCTTGAATGCGCCGGGCCTTGCTCGCGAGCGCTGCGCTGGTCGATCCGGTTGGGGCGGCGGTTGACCAGATTTTCGACATCTGGTTCGGCGCGCCTTGGCGCTAGATGAATAAAGATGCGGCCTTCTCGCAATCAAGCGATGGGTGGACTACCGGATCGTCCCATCCGCGCGTAAATTGAGCGTGATAGTAGATAAACCGATCAAAGGCCGGATCGTCGCATTGCATCAAAAAGGCGTAGAGCCGATTGACGACGCCCTTCATCAACATCTTCATTTCTTCATCGGAAATATGGGAGGCGTCCGCCCATGAAAACTCGTTCCCGTCCGCATCGATCACTCTGACATCTGAATAATCGCCTGTTCTAGTGACAGGGTAGCGCCCGGCGTGAATATCCTCGATCTCCGTGTTGCGGACACACATTGCGGTCAGTGTTTTCGCCATCTCTGCAAGGTCGTTTTTCTTTGCGGGGGCCATCCTGCGTCTTCCGATTATAGGGTTGGTTCGTTCCCATGAAATACAACAATATGCCGAATATAGAAAGCGTCATGCGATTGTATTTGTTGTGAGAATTCTGGACGAGCCAGGAAATTCGGGGTACTCTGAAACAAATAGGTAGAAAAGCATTTTGAGCGCGCCGGGGCATTCCTCCCGAGCGCGTATTTTTGTGCGCCTAACCTTCAACAACAATCGGATTATCGCACGCGAGACGCGCCCGTTCGCCGCACTATCGCGCGGCGCGGGCGGCTAGCCGGCCCGTGATCCGCCCGGAAAGACAAACAGGAGCCCACCATGCCTGAGGACAATATTCTGCCCGCCGCCGTTTCCCCGCCCGCCCTGGAATTCGATGCGGCGAAATTCCAGTACCTGCTGGACGATCCCGCCGTATCGCCGGAAGAGGGCGAGGCGTTTTTGAAGGCGATATGGGATATTATTGTCCTCATTCTGGATTTTGGCCTTCGGATCGAATTCGAGGGAATCTGTCCACAGGGCGATGAAAGCCGGTCGAAAGAATTGGATGCGGCTCTGGCAGACATGCTATCATCAAAAGATGCTGTTTTAATTGATAAAAATGAGACCGAGCCCGCAGCAAATTCGCGTTCGGTCAGAGGTAGTTTCGATGAATCACGTTGATCGAGTGGATACTGAATGGACCGCGCTGATTTGCTGCCGGGTGTCCGACCGCAGCCAGCTCCGGGGAAGTGGGCTCGACAGTCAGGAACATCGTTGCCGCAAGCATGCCGAGATCAACGGTTATCGCGTCGAGGAAGTCTTTCTTGAAAGCATGTCCGACGGTTATGCGCTTACCGAGCGCCCGACGATCCGTTCATTGCTCGCGCACGTCGATGCCAACCGGCACAGCGGCAAGAATTATGTGGCTATATTCGACGATCACAAGAGATTTGCCAGACAGACGGAAAACCACCTGCTTCTTCGGCGGATGCTGCGCGAACGCGGCGTTCGCGTCGAGTTCCTGAATTTCACGCTGGACGAGACGCCGGAGAACCGGTTTTCCGAAACCATGTTCGCCGCCCAGGCGCAGTTGGAGCGGGAACAAAACGCCCGGCAAAACCGCGAGCGCCGCCGCGCGCGTCTGGAAAAAGGATTCCACGTCACAAGAGCGCCGATCGGCTATCTCTACGAGAAATCCCCGCGCGGCGGCAAGGTGCTCGTCCCCGATGAAATGATAGCCCCGATCATCCGGGAAGCTATCGAGGGCTTTGCCGAAGGCCGCTTCGCGTCACAGGCCGAAGTGAAGCGCTATCTGGAATCCCGCCCGGAATTGCCGATCCGGCGCAACTCGAACGGTGAAATCGCGCCGCAGCGCGTGGTCGAAATTCTACGCCATCATATCTATGCCGGTCTGGTGTCAGCGCCCTATCTGGGCGTATCCCTGCGCAAGGGCCAGCACGCGGCGATTATCAGCTTCGAGACGCACGAGACGGTTCTGGCAAGACTCGCTGCCGGGGTTTATGCGCCCACCCGCAAAGATATCACCGAGGATTTTGTGCTTCGGGGGGCGGTAGTTTGCGATTGCTGCAAGACGCCGCTCACGGCCGGTTGGTCCAAGGGCAAATGCAAGAAATATCCGTATTACTTTTGTCGAGAGAAAGGCTGCGCGGTTTACGGCAAAACCATTCCTCGCGCCCTCATCGAATCCCGCTTTGCGGCGCTGCTCGCTGAAATTCAGCCAAAGCCCAACGTCGCCGGCATCGCGAAAGAAATATTCCAGGAAGCCTGGACACAGCGCGTTGCGCAGATAGAGCATGCGTCGCGCAAATTCGCAGACGAGGCCGACAGGCTGGAAAAGGAAATTGGCCGGTTGGTCGATTGCATCCTTAGCGCCAACTCGCCGCGCGTGATTTCCGCCTATGAAAGCCGCATCGAGGAACTGGAGCGCAAGAAGCTGCTGGCGCAGGAGAGGGCGTCAAAAACGCCACGCGTCGAGGGCCGCTTCGGTGAGTTGTTTGAACATGCCCTGAATGTGCTCTCCAACCCTCTTAAGGCGTGGAAAACAGGGTGTTTTGAGCTGCAGCGCCCATTGCTTCGCATGGCATTTTCCGAGCATCTCGAATACTGCCGCGAAAATGGATTTAGAACACCAAAAACCACCTTGCCGTTCAAGGTGTTAGGGTTGTTTTGTGGACAAGAAATGAGAATGGTGCCGCTAGAGTGAATTGAACACTCGACCTCTCCCTTACCAAGGGAACGCTCTACCCCTGAGCTATAGCGGCGCCGGGTCGCCTTTCGGCGAGCGAGAGCCGGGCATATAACGCAAGCCTGTCGCCGCGCCAAGAGAGTCTTGACGTCATCTGCAGCGTTCGACATGACCTTTTGCATGAACAAGCCCGTTGATCCGCCCGTCACACCGCCGCGCGCAAAGCGCGTACAGCCAGAGCCGAACTCCCGGGAGGCCCGCCTGGCCGAGGCGCTGCGCGCCAATCTGCGGCGCCGCAAGGCGGCCGTACGCACACCCGTTGATGATGGCGCGGAAAAAGACAGTGACGCTGCACAAACTGCCTCAGAAAAGTCCCCCGACCCGTCATAATGCCACCCGGATCGCGCCCTGCTATGGCGCCCGTCCCAAGGACGCCCCATCTCGGGCGTCCCGCATCAGCGTATCCAAGGAGTTCACATGGACCGGATTGTCATCCAGGGCGGCGCCCGCCTTGAAGGTCGTATCGATATCAGCGGCGCCAAGAATTCCGCGCTCAAGCTGATGGCGGCCGCGCTGCTCACCGACGAGCCGGTCATCCTTACCCGCATGCCACGCCTAGCCGACAGCCGTTTCCTCGGGCATTTGCTGGCGAAACTCGGGGTCGAAGTGTCCGAGCGCGATGACGCCCAATTGTCGCTGCACGCGGCGACGATAACCGACACCTTCGCTCCCTATGATCTCGTCCGAAAAATGCGGGCGAGCTTCAATGTGCTCGGGCCGCTCCTGGCGCGCGAGGGGCATGCCCGTGTGTCGCTGCCAGGCGGCTGCGCGATCGGGGCGCGGCCGGTCGATCTCCACCTCAAGGCGCTCAAGGCGCTCGGCGCCGAGATCGAGATCGCGGAAGGCTATGTTTCCGCCAAGGCGCCCAAGGGGGGGCTGGTCGGGGCCGAGATCGATCTGCCCTTCGCCTCGGTCGGCGCCACCGAGCATGCCATGCTCGCAGCGGCGCTGGCGCGCGGCGAGACCGTGATCGAGAACGCGGCCCGTGAGCCGGAGATCGGTGATCTGGCCGATTGCCTGACCGCCATGGGCGCCACCATTGAGGGCGCGGGATCGTCAACCATCCGCATCCAGGGGCGGTCGCGATTGTCCGGCGTTACCCACAAGGTCGTCGCCGACCGGATCGAGACCGCCACCTATGCGCTCGCCGTGGCGGCGGCCGGCGGCGACGCGGTGCTGGACGGCGCCGTGCTGGCGCACAACAAGGCGCTCTGGTCGTCAATGCACGAGGCCGGCGTGACCGTCGAGGCGGTCGAGGGCGGTGTCCGCATTGCCCGCAATGGCAGCCGTCTGAACAGTGTCGATATCGAGACCCAGCCTTTCCCGGGCTTCCCCACCGATGCCCAGGCGCAATTCATGGCGCTGATGTCGATGGCGGCTGGATCCTCGGTGATCCGCGAGACGATTTTCGAAAACCGTTTCATGCACGCCCCCGAGCTGGCGCGCCTTGGCGCCGATATCACCGTGCACGGCAATGAGGCGGTGGTGCGCGGCGTTGAACGCCTGCGCGGGGCACCGGTAATGGCGACCGATTTGCGCGCCTCTGTGAGCCTTGTCATCGCCGGTCTTGCGGCCGAGGGCGAAACCGTGGTCAACCGGGTCTATCATCTGGACCGTGGCTTCGAGCGACTGGAAGCCAAATTGTCCGGGTGTGGTGCCAAGATCGAACGCCTCCCCGGCAGTGCCTAGACGACAGGACAAGACGCCATGACGCCTCCCTTGCGATTGTCAGCCTTCGACGGGCAGGATCTGGACGCGATCTCGGCGGCGCTCCAGGACGCGGTGGCGCTGTTGGGGGACTTCGAGCACTCGCAGCGACTGCGCAGCTTCACCATGGCGTTCAACCGCTTTTGCTGGGAGGCCGGGCGGCGCAATCGGCGCGTGCGCTGCGGGATTCAGATCGGCCATGTGACGGCCGCCCGATCCCGCAATATCCGGCAGGGTGCCGAAGACGCGGTGGTCAATCTGCTCTCAATCCGCTTTGAACCGGGGCAAATGCCGTCCGGACAGGTCATCTGCACATTTTCCGGTGGCGGCGAGCTGCGGCTTGATGTCGAATGCCTGGATGTCGTCCTGGTCGATCTCAGTCGCTCCTGGCGCGCGACCGGTCGCCCCGATCACAGGCCGGCGGATGATGACGACGCGGACGGAGAAACGCACACACAATGACCCAGTTAGCAGACAGGATCGTCCGCATCGATCTCGATGGCGCCAGCATGGGGCCGGGTGATGTCAATGCCGACCATGAACGCCGGGTTGCCATCGCCGACCTGCTGGAGGGCAACCGGTTTCGCCCTGATGGCGATGCGGATGGCCCTTTTGCCCTGCGTCTCGCCATCGAGCATGACCGTCTGGTCTTCGATGTCCGCCAGGAAGACGACACGCCGGTTCGCGGCTTCATGTTCGCGCTGGGGCCGTTGCGGCGCATCGTCAAAGACTATTTCCTGATCTGTGAAAGCTATTACGAGGCGGTGCGCGACGCGCCGCTCGAGCGGATCGAGGCCATCGACATGGCCCGGCGCGGTGTCCACAATGAGGGATCGACGCTGCTGCGCGAGCGCCTGGTCGGCAAGATCGATGTCGATTTCGACACCGCCCGGCGCCTGTTCACCCTGATTTGCGCCTTGCACCGGCGGGCCACGTCATGAGCCTGCCATCGGTGCTTTTCGTCTGCGGCCGCAACGCCATCCGCTCCCCGATGGGCGAGGCCTTGTGGCGCTTGCGTTTCGGCAGCGATGTCATTGCCCGCTCCTGCGGTGTCATTCCGGCAGCTTTCGTCGATCCTTTCATGGTGTCGGTCATGCTGGAAAAGAAGGTCGATCTGGAGGACTTCTCGCCGATCGCCCTCAATGGCGTCGGTGAGCCACCGGCCGATCTCATCGTCTCGCTGTCGACAGCTGCCGACCGCATGGCCAAGGAATATGCCGCGCGCACCGGGGCCGAGTTCCAAGCCTGGCCGATTCCCGATCCCAGCGAGACCGGCGGCAATCGCGACATGAAGGTCGCAGCCTATCGCGAAACCCGTGACGCCATTGCGGCCCGGATCGCGCAATGGCAGCCGACGTCAAAAAGCGCCTGAACACTCGACTTTTGCCTGCAAGGGGGAGTATACAGCGCGCTCCGGGGCGCCGGCCGCTCGGCGAGTCGGCCCATACACCCCAAATTCTATGCCCCCACAGGGTCAGAAACGAGGAGCCGCATGGCGAAAGAAGAGTTGTTGGAGTTTCCGGGCGAAGTCACGGAACTGCTTCCGAATGCGACCTTCCGGGTCAAACTCGAGAATGAACACGAAATCATTGCCCACACTGCGGGCAAGATGCGCAAGAACCGTATCCGCGTGCTCGCCGGCGACAAGGTCCTGGTCGAGATGACGCCCTATGATCTGACCAAGGGCCGGATCACCTATCGCTTCAAATAGCTCTTTTCAGGCGTGGTGACGCGATGACGCTTGCCGACCCGGCAAATCCCCGCCCGCGCCTGATCCTGGCCAGTGCCTCGCCCCGTCGCTTCGACCTGTTGAGCGGGGCGGGACTGACACCCGACGCGGTCGAACCCACCCATATCGACGAGCACGAAATCCCCGGCGAGCTGCCCGGGCCTCTGGCGCTGCGCCTGGCGCAGGAAAAGGCCATGGCCCATCCGGGCAGCGCTGATGGCTATATCCTCGCCGCCGACACGGTGGTTGGCGTCGGTCGTCGCATCCTGCCCAAGACAGAAGACGAAGCCGAAGCGCGTCGTTGTCTGGAGCTCCTGTCCGGCCGCAATCACCGGGTTTTCACCGGCATTGCGGCCCGCGCGCCGGATGGCCGCTTTGCCGCGCGGGTTGTCGAGACACGCGTCAAGTTCAAACGCCTGTCCAGGCCCGAGATCGACGCCTACATCGCCTCGGGTGAATGGCGCGGCAAGGCGGGCGGCTATGCCATCCAGGGCCGGGCCGGGTGTTTCGTGATCAATCTGATCGGCTCCTTCACCGGCGTTGTCGGCCTGCCGCTCTATGAGACCGCCAATCTGCTGAACGGGCTGGGCTATCCGGTCACCGCGCGGATGGGCGAGGGAGGTTCAGCATGAACCGGCAGATCCTGATCGAGGAAAATATCGGCGAAACACGGGCCGCCGTGGCCGAGAATGGCCGCATCGTCGAGCTGCACCTGGACCGTTGGTCCGAAGCCGGACAGCGGGCGGTGGAAGGCGAGATTTACCGCGGTCGCATCCGTCGCGTTGAGCCGGCGCTGAATGCCGCCTTTGTTGATCTCGGTGTCGGCGAGGAGGGGTTCCTGCCCTTCGGCAAGGCCGGCCGGCCCAAGGGGTTGCACGAAGGCGCGGCCATTGGCGTGCGCATTGCCCGCGAGGCCTACGCCGAGAAGGGCCCAAATCTCGGCCTCGTCGAGGTCGAGCCGGGTGAAGCGCCAGACTGCCTGGAGCCCGCCGACATCCTGGCCCAGCGTCTTGTGCGGACCTTCAGCGATGCCGAGCCGGTCTGGGCCGATGAGACCGATTACGATCTTGAGGAAGCCTTCGACGAGGCGCTGGAGCCACAGGTCGCCATTCCCGGCGGTGGTTCGCTCTATATCGAGGCGACGCGGGCCATGACGACGATTGACGTCGATGCCGATGGCCGCAAGGGGCAGGGCAATGCTGCGCAGCTGGCTGTCCAGCTCAACAATTCGGCAGCCAAGGAAGCCGCCCGCCAGGCCCGCATGCGCGGGATTGGCGGCATGATCGCGATTGATTTCGTACACATGCGCGGCCAGCCGGACCGCAAGGCCGTCGAGCAGACCCTGCGCGGCGCTTTCCGTCGCGACCGGGCCAAGGTCGATGTCGCCCCGCTCTCGCAATTCTGCATCGGTGAGATTGCCCGCCAGCGTCGCGGTCGCACCCTGGCCGAGATCATGCTGGGGGCGGATGGTCGTCCGACCGTCGAAACGGCAGCCCTGGCGGCCCTGCGCCGGCTGGAAGGCGAGGCACGGTCCGACCGGGCGCGCAAGCTGCGCCTGACCGTTGGTGCCGAGGTTTACGCTTGGCTGGACGGCGATAGCATTGCCTGGCGCGCCGCGCTCGCTGATCGGATCGGCCCGCGCTTCGAGCTCGCTGAGAGCGCGGAGCTTGATCGCGAAACCTGCCGTGTGGCCCGCGCCTGAGTGTGTCCACACCGACCGCCTCCCCATGAAGGAGCCAAGATCATGAAATGTCCGATTTGCCGCCAGCCCGCCGCCCCTGATTTCAAGCCCTTCTGTTCAAAACGCTGTGCGGATGTCGATCTGGGCAAATGGGTCAGCGGATCCTATGCCATTCCCGGCGAGCCTGCAGACGTCGCCGAAGACAATCCGGCCAGCAAGGAAGATCAATAGGGACACGCGCGGGCGCGGCCCGATGCCGGTGACTGCCACCGGTTGTGATTTCGCTGAAAAGAGCCATGGACACGCCTTCATGGCCGACCTATAAACCGCGCTCTCGATTGGCTGCCGAGGCAGTTCTTCGACACGGTGCCCGGGTAGCTCAGGGGTAGAGCAGCGGATTGAAAATCCGCGTGTCGGTGGTTCAATTCCGCCCCCGGGCACCATTTATCTCCCGAACATGTATGTATTTCAGGATGCGCGCCGGACCGCGCGGCGTCGGCACACGCGGGATTTGCGCTTCACGCGGCGCGGGACAGCAGGCTCTGTAGCGTTGTTTCGATCAGCGGGGCCGGGGTTTTCATGTCCTTGCCGATGACCGCACCGGTGAAAATCTCGTAGCCGGCATCAATGCCGAACTGGAGTTGTTCGGCGGTGTCCACCTGGGTGAGCGCACCGCGCGCGCCGACGCGCCGGATCGAGATCGCTTGGTCGACAAGCTTCTTGACGACGCCATCGCTCAGGCCGGTGTGGGCCCATTTGCGTTCCAGCGACGAGCTGTAGATGGCGATCGAACAATTTTCGAACCGGTTGAGCCGGACGGTGCCTGGTTCGATCTTCGCCAGCAGGTTGGACCCGAAAATCCGCATCGATCGGAACAATTCTTCCATCTGGCCGATCGGCGCTCCGTCGGGAATATTGTCGACGCGGATGTAGAAATACTTCCGTTGGGCCTGGGGAATGTTCTGGAGAATGGAGAAGTACCGGATCCGGTCCTGCGTGCCGATCACGGTCTCGTAATTGACCGGAATGACGACCGCGCACTTCTTGCCGCGGGCCAGCTGTTTCAGAAAGCCGCGCTGAGCCGTCGTTGCAACCGCATGATCCATCGCCTGCAGAATATCGGGATCACGATTGCCGAGGAGCGTCTGACGCCCGTAAAGGTCAGTCCCGTTGTGATGGCGGTGTGGCAGGCAGAAATTGGCGGTGATGTACTTGAATTTGGCATCCCATGACGGCTTGAAAATGATCTCGTCCCATTCCGCTGTCGGTACCTTGAACGGCAGTGTCGACAGCTTGTCGAGATCGGCAGTGGCGTCGATGCTCGGCGGCAAGTCCCCGACGATTTGCGACAGGGCCGGATCGGGGAGGCTGGGTGATTTGTGCTTTGACAGATCACGTGAGGTGGACGCGCCTGACCGGCGATCAATGTCGCGCCAGTTTCCGGCGGCATCCGTCTTCGGCACAACCTTGATGGCACTCCTGCTCGCCTGGCCGATTTCTGCCGCTTGCGATACATCGCTGCGTTTGACCAGTTCGGCGAATTCCGCGACCGACAACTCTTTGGTTTGCGAGCTGATTTCGAGATTTTTGAGAATCCGGTCGCCCAAGAAGTAGTGGTTCAGTCCATCGGATAGTTCGGCGGTTTTCCGCACGGCATCGGCGCCGGAGAGCGTCGAGAAAACCAGTATGAAGCCGCCCCGACAGCGGACCAGAACGTCGTCCTTGGCGAGGCGTTTTTCAATGTACTGGGCGGAAACGCTGTAGATCTTCTTGCGCACTTCGATCCATTGCTCACCGACCTCGTTCTTGATCATGTCCAGGTTGATCCACTGGAAATGACCAATATCGATTCCGTCGCGTCCGGTCAGGGCCGTTTTGATCCGGTCGAGAACATCAGATGTCACAATATCAATCCATCAAAAGGTGCAATCCGGAGAGGCTAGATGGATACGTGTTAATGTGTCGTTCGATAGCTGATGGCAACCGTTCGCAGTGCTGCAATATTTTGTAACTTGCTGATAATGATAAGAAAATAGGCCTCATATGTTATTCGCATCCCGGTTTTTCGAGCGATAACACTCATTGCGTCCGGCATACGCCCCCGGCCGGATAAACAAAGTTGGGCCGGGGGCGGATTTCCCCGCCGGAAGGCGAGGCGATTGCGGGGGTGAGTCCGGCGTTACACCAGCTCTTTCAGCGTCTCCGCGCTGAAATCCTCCAGCTCGCCAAAGCGACCATCGCGGACCTTGGCGGCCCATTCCGGATCCGAGATGAGGGCGCGGCCGACGGCGACGAGGTCGAACTCGTTGCGTTCCATCCGTTCGATCAGCCCGTCCAGAGAGGCAGCGGGCGAGTTCTCGCCCATGAAGGCGCCGATGAAGTCGGAGTTGAGACCGACCGAGCCGACCGTGATGGCCGGCTTGCCGGTCAGTTTGCGGGTCCAGCCGGCGAGATTGAGGTCGGAGCCCTCGAATTCCGGGATCCAGAAGCGGCGCGTGGAGGCATGGAAAATATCGACACCGGCATCGGAGAGCGGGCCGAGGAATTCGCCCAGCAATTCGGGCGTGTCGGCGAGGCGGGCATTATAGTCCTGCTGTTTCCATTGCGAGTAGCGCAGGATGAGCGGCAGGTCGGCCGGGATTTCGGCACGGATGGCCTTGACGATTTCCTGCACAATCGTGGTGCGCTCGACCAGGCCGCCGCCAAAGCGGTCATCGCGCTGGTTCATGCCCTCCCAGAAGAACTGGTCGAGCAGATAGCCATGGGCGCCGTGCATCTCGATGGCGTCAAAGCCGATCTCGGCAGCGGCCTTGGCTGCCTTGGCGAAGGCGGCGATCGTGTCGGCAATATCCTCGGCACTCATCGGCTCGCCGACCTGTTTGCCGCCCGGGACAATGCCCGACGGGCTGTCGGATTTGGCGTCCGGGTGCGGGCCGGTGCCCGGCTTGCGGGCCAAGCCGACATGCCAGAGCTGCGGCGCGATCTTGCCACCGGCGCCGTGGACGGCGTCAACAACGCGCTTCCAGCCGTCCAGCGAGGCGGACTCATGAAAGTTCGGTATGGCGGGGTCGAAGCTGGCGCCGGGCCGGTCGACAGTGGTGCCCTCGGTGATGATCAGGCCGACGGCGTTCTCGGCCCGGCGGCGATAATAGTCGACGACGGGCTGCCCCGGCACGCCGCCCGGGCTTTTCGAGCGCGTCATCGGGGCCATCACGATGCGGTTGGGCAGTGTCAGCGAGCCCAGGGAGAAGGGCTTGAACAGGGCGGAAGTCGAGGTCATGCGGGCATCCTTGCGAAATCAGTTGCGCCAAGACGTAGTGAAGTCTACGACAAAATCGACCCTTCGGTATGTATTCGGGCCATGCATTTTGCGGCGGTGCAGCAAGCGGGCGCGCAATTTCCGGCGCGCGGCCTTGTCGAAATCGACGTGCAGGCAGGGATAGGCGGGCTTGCGGCACGCTTGTAGAAGAGGCGGATGGTCGCCACTGCTTCGTCCCATCATTTGCCCTTCAATGCCCGCTTCGTGCGTTCGGTCTGTGCGCGGCAGGGTTGGCGCCATGTCGATCTGGATGGCGGTGCGGGCTATCTGTTTGCGGTCGAGGCCGATGGCGCGCGTGTCTTGTGCGGATCCGGTGCGGTCTGCGCCTATCCGACCAATTCGGCGACCGCCTACACGATCGCACGCGACAAGGCCTTCACGGCCTCGGTCTTGGCGGCGGCCGGTTTGGCGCATGTTCCGACCGAGCTCTGGTTCGTCGAGACGGCACGCCGGCATTTGCGCCCACCCGGTCGCGAGCGCGCCGACCTTGAGGCCGGCGCGGCTGCCCGGACCTATCCCCTGTTTGCCAAACCCAATCGCGGCGCTCATGGCGATTTTGCTGAACGCATCCCGGATGCGGCCGGCTTGCGGGATTATCTCGCCCGGATCGCTCCGGTGCACGATCAGATCGTGATCCAACCGCTTGTCGAGGCCGCGGAATATCGGGTGTTTGTGGTCGGCGGGCAGGCTCGCTTTCAATACGGCAAGAGCGAAGGCGGTCTGACCGGCGATGGCGTGTCGAATTGGGCGGACCTGTTTGCGGCGCTCAATGCGCAGCTGCAAGCCGATGCGCTGAGCCCGGTGATTGATGATCTTTTCGAGACCGGGTTGGCCGCGATCGGCGCGGCGCCATCGGACATCGCCGGCACGGGGCAGCGCCTGCCGCTTGCCGGGCGCCGTAATCTGGCGACCGGCGGATATCCGGTCGGCTTTTGCACCAAGGTCGATCCGGCACTGGGCGCGCTTGCAATTGCCGCCACCGCGGCGCTCGGCCTTGATGTGGCCGGTGTCGACATTTTTGCGCCGGCTGCGGGTGATCCGCTGGTCCTGGAGGTCAATGCCAATCCGAGTTTTTCCTCGCTGGAATCCTTGGGTGAGACAGCGCTGGCCGAGGCGATCTGGACCGACGTCCTGGGCCGTGCCCTGGCAGCGGCGCGATGAGGATCAGCACGCTCAACCTGCCGCGCTTTGGCACCTGTATCGGCCTGGCGCGAACGGCGTTGATCGCGCAGCGTCTCGGGCTGGATCTGGCCGCGCTGGGCCGGCGATCGGTTGTCATTGCCGGCAGCAATGGCAAGGGCAGTGTCGCGCGCATGCTGGCCAGCCTGTTTGCCGGGGCGGGCGAGCGGACGGGTCTGTTCACCTCGCCGCATCTGCATGCGTTCAATGAGCGCTTTGAGATCGCCGGGACGCAGATTGATGACGCTGTGCTCGAGAGGCTGGAAGCCCGCGTCGCGAGCGCCATCGCGGATCATCTCGTGGCATGTCCCGGAGATCAGCCGGCCGCGTTTGAAGCCGGTTTCCTGACGGCGCTGTTGTGGTTTGAGGAGGCGGGTGCCGACCGTCTTGTCATCGAGGCAGGCATTGGCGGGCGTTATGATCCGACCCGGCTCCTGCGGGCGCCACATGTCGCACTGGTCAGTCTGGATGCCGAACACATGCCGCTGCTCGGCACGACGCTGCGCGAGGTTGCACTGGACAAGCTGGATGTGGCGCCGCCCGGCGCACGGGTTGTACTTGGGCGCAGCCTGGCCGGCGAACGCGCTGCCATCGAGACGGTCGCCGGTCTGAAGGATGTCGTCGTCACTTGGGTCGCCGATGTGTGGCTGGCGCCACGCTCGTCGGACAGCTTGTCCGGCCATGCGGTCAGGCTGACCCATGGCGAGCGTGGCAGGCTGGACATGACAATGGCGATGCATGGTCGTTTCCAAGCGGACAATCTGGAAGTGGCGCTTGAGGTGTTTGCGGGTGCCCGACCCGACCTGTTTGCGGCCGGGTGGCCGTCCTTGATCGTTTCGGCGCTGGCGGGTTGCCGCAATCCGGCCCGGATGGAGTGTTTTGACCGCGGTCCCGGCCTGATCCTCGATGCCGGCCATACGCCGGCGGGGATTGGCGCGGCTGTCGAGAGTGTCCAGACCTTGCTGGACAGGCGGCCGGCGACCCTGTTGCTGGGCATGTCAGCCGACAAGCCGGTCGCGGCCATGCTCGACGTGGTCGCGCCAGCCTTTGACACTGTGATCGTGTCGGCCGCTGCCGGCGGCGTGCCGGCGGCAGAGCTGGCAGCGGCTTACTCGCAGCGGCAGCCGGCGGCGCGGGTGCGGCAGGCGGCGGATGCCGACGCCGCGTTGGCACTGGCCTGCGAGGATGGCGACGACCGGATATTGGTGGCGCTGGGCGGGCTGTTCTGGGCTGCTGCCGTGCGCGAGGCGTGGCTGGCGACAACAGCGACCACTTGCGCCGAGTAGAAAACGGTGTTCACTTTTCTTCGACCGCTGAAGATGCGGTATGGGAGAAAACATGTCCGCGACTGATTTTGATGTGTTGATCGTCGGGGCCGGCCTGTCCGGTATCGGTGCCGCCTATCACCTGCAAACACGCAGCCCCGGCCGCAGTTATGCCATCCTGGAATCGCGCGATTCGATCGGTGGCACCTGGGACCTGTTTCGCTATCCCGGTATCCGTTCGGACAGCGACATGTACACATTCGGCTATGCCTTCCGGCCGTGGACCGGCGGCAAGGCGTTCGCCGACGGCCCCTCGATCCGGCAATATGTCCGCGATACCGCCAGCGAGAACGGGATCGACCGCCATATCCGCTTTGGCCACAAGGTGCTGGCCGCCAATTGGGACAGTGCCAGCGCGCGCTGGCAGGTCCGCTCAACCGACGGGCAGGGCGGCGAGACGGTCCTGACGGCCCGCTTCGTCATGCTGTGCTCGGGTTATTATCGTTACGACCAGGGCTATCTGCCGGAATTTGCCGGCTATGAGGATTTCAAGGGCGCCATTGTTCATCCGCAGCATTGGGACAATGCGCTGGACTATGCCGGCAAGAAGGTCGTGATAATCGGCTCCGGCGCGACGGCCGTGACGCTGGTTCCGGCGATGGCTGACAGTGCCGCCCATGTCACCATGTTGCAGCGCTCACCGACCTATATCGCGGCGCGTCCCTCGCGCGATGTGATTGCCGAGACGCTGCGCAAGGCCCTGCCGGCCAAGCTCGCCTATCTGCTGTCGCGCATCAAGAATATCGGCTTGGCGATCTATGTGTACCAGCTCTCCAAGCGCTGGCCGGACTTTGTGAAGAAGGCGGTGATCAAGGCGGTCCGGGACGAGTTGGGCGAGGGCTTTGATGTCGAGACACATTTCACGCCGCGCTATAATCCCTGGGACCAGCGCTTCTGCCTGGCGCCCGATGGCGACTTTTTCCAGGCGCTGAAATCCGGCAAGGCGGACATCGTCACCGACCATGTCGAGCGTTTCACCGAAACCGGTATCCAGCTGAAATCCGGCGAACATATCGAAGCCGACATCATTGTCCCGGCGACGGGTCTGGAGATGCAATTGGCTGGCGCGGCGCAGATTTCGCGCGATGGCGTCGTGGTCGATCCGGCCGATCTTTATACCTATCGCGGCATGATGCTGGGCGATGTGCCCAATCTGGCGCTGGCCTTCGGTTATACCAATGCGTCCTGGACCTTGAAGGTCGACCTGACCTGCGAACGGGTCTGCCGCATGCTCAATCACATGGAAAAGACGGGCACCGATATCGCCGTGCCGAACGTGCCCGCCGACATCACCCCGGAACCCTTGCTCGATTTCTCCTCGGGCTATGTCCAGCGGGCGATCGCCCACTTGCCCAAACAGGGCGATCGGGCGCCGTGGAAGACCTATCAGAACTATCTGCAGGACATGCTGACCATCCGCTTCGGCAAGCTGGAGGACGGTTACATGACCTTCTCGAAGGCCCCGGAACCGGTGCGGCAGCTGAGCGCCCGGGAGGCAGCAGAATGAGCGGGCGTTTCGACTATGCCGGCCGCACCGCGCTGATCACCGGCGCGGCGAGCGGTATCGGCGCGGCGCTGGCCGCTGGTTTGGCGGCGCGCGGGGCGCATTTGATCCTTGTCGACATCAATGCGGAGGGCCTTGAGGCGGTGGCGGCCCCGCTGCGTGAGGACGGCTGCAATGTCTCGACTTTTGTCGTCGACATGGCCGATGCGGCGGCCATCGCCAAACTGGCATCGGATGTCGCGGCGGCGGGTGATCCGGTGCATCTGCTGATCAATAATGCCGGCATCGCGTTGGGCGGGATGTTTGAAGAGGTCGAGATGGCCGATTTCGAACGCGTTCTGGACATCAATCTTTATGGCGTCATCCGCATGGCCCGGGCTTTCCTGCCCGCGCTCCGGGCCGTCGAGGACGCGCATATCGTCAATATTTCCAGTATTTTCGGCATTGTCGCGCCGGCGGGTCAGGCGGCCTATTCGACGGCCAAGTTCGGCGTACGCGGATTTTCCAACGTGCTGCGCCACGAACTGGCAGGCTCGTCCATCGGTGTGACCACGGTCCATCCGGGCGGAATCGCAACCAATATCGCCGCCAGCGCCAAGCCACCGCCCGGCGCGTCCGAGGCCGAGATCGCGGCCGCCAAGCGGCAAACCCAGCGCCTTTTGGTGATGCCGCCGGCTGAAGCGGCCCGCATCATCCTTAAGGGCGTGGCGCGCAAGAAACCGCGAATCTTCGTGGGCCGTGACGCCCACACCATGATGTGGTTCGAGCGGATTTTCCCGACCCGCTACTGGTCACTCATGCAAAAAATGGTCGGCGCCAAGCGCGCCTCCTAGGGGATTTTCATGCTCACGGTTCTTTCCAGCGTCATTGTCGGCATCATCCTGGTCATCTTGCTGGTGATCTTCATCGCCTGGCGTTTCAGTCATATGGTGGCGGGCAAGGCGGCGGCCGCCCTGCCGCCACGAGGACGCTTCACCGATGTTGCCGGTGGGCGCCTGCACTGGGTCGAGAAGGGCGACGGGCAACCCGTCGTGATGATCCACGGGCTTGGCGGCAACCACCATAATTTCACCTATGCCATGACCGATCGCCTCGCCGCCGCCGGCTATCGTGCCATTGCCATCGACCGGCCCGGCTGTGGCTGGTCCGAGCGCGACAGTGACGAGCAGGCGCGAGTGCCTGAACAGGCCCGCATGATCGCCGAGATGCTGGAGAAGGAGGGCATCGACAAGCCGCTCCTGGTCGGTCATTCGCTCGGCGGGGCAGTGTCACTGGCCCTGGCTGTCAATCATCCCGACCGCGTTGGCGGGCTGGCCCTCGTCTCGGCCCTGGTCACCCCGCCGGATGCACCGTCGGAAGCCTTTGCCGGCATCAATGTCGCCAATCCGCGTGTGCGCCGTTTCATCGCCGAGACGCTCGCCGTCCCGATGTCGATCCGCAATGGCGCCAAGACGTTGGCGATCATTTTCGGACCGGATGCCGCGCCGGAGGATTTCCGCGTTCGCGGTGGCGGCCTGCTCTCGCTGCGTCCGGATGCCTTCTACGCCGCCGCGACCGATCTGACCGCGGTGGAACGCGACATGGCCGGCATCACCGCCCGGATCGGCGAGATCACTGTTCCGGTCGGCCTGTTCTACGGCATGGATGACCGCATTCTCTCAGCCCCCGAACAAATCGCCGCCCTGACGGCTGCCCTGCCTGATGCTGATGTCGAGACGATGGAAGCGCGCGGCCACATGCCGCCGATCATCGAGCCGGAGCGGCTGCAGGCGTTTGTGGAGCGTATGGCGGGGAAGCTGGGTTAGGGGGGCTTCCTAAGGTTGTTCACCCGGGCTGAAGCCTTGAGACTGGTTGTTGCGAAAGAATCAGCCATCGAGGAGAGCCCGCCCAGATGCCCGCGCAAACGGTGCTTTGCAATATCGCTTCATTTAGCGGTGTTTGGTTCGACCGCACCCGCATGTTGCTCGAAGTGCTTTGTTCGGCAGTACGCGCTATGCGTGGAATTCTATCCACACTTATCTACGATGCCGTTCCCACCATATCTTGCATGCTCAATCTCATTGTGCACGAAATATAGATATGAAGAGCGATTCTCTAGTGGGAAGAGCGGCATTGGGGGATTTAACTTTGAGCGATGGCCGAACTTTCTGAGACATTCGGAAACGTTTACGATTACAAAACGTTACAGGCTTTGACGCCCTATATCGGCTATCCAACTGCACGTATGTTGTTCTTGATGGGTTATAAAGACCTGTTCGCAATCGCCGAAGCACGGCCCACTAATATCCGATATCTGCCACATGTCGGGCCGGAGCGATTTTCAAAAATTGTTGAGTGTCTCAACTCGGTTGGTTTGGATTTTGACTATTCAGATGCCGGACCGAAATCTCTTATGGACAATTTCGGGATAAATTCACCCTAACTCGGGATTTCCGCGGTGATAAGGTTGCCATCGACCTTTGACAGCGCCTCGACCTTTCCAAACTCATACTCGGTTGCAGGAAACATTAGATCGAAAGGCGGCATAGTATACTCAGTGGCCTCGGCAAACTCTGCCAAGATCTCGTATAGGGCCATCGCGAAGGCCTTTGTGACGGCATATGCCCGATTAACCTTGCCGGTATCTTCCTCATAGCCCGCCAGGAGCTTGGCCGAGAAAATATTCTCTGCGACGTTGGACCCGTAGTCTGACCGGAGGCGAGATACAATCGTGTGATCTGAAACTGCGTCGCCAAGCGCGCGGCGAATTTCTGAGATGTATCTTGGTTCAACCATCCACACAGACGGGACGATTGCGTTCTCGCACAAGCCTCTGCGCGTGCTTTCGCCGTCGCCTGTAATATCCGTGACAGCGGATTCACAAAAGTGGGTCGCAGCTCGAATTGTGTTGTGGAGCCTCAATATTTTGAACGCGCTGAGAGGATAACGTCGATGTAGCGCATCAACGTCGCTGCGGCCGATTGTGTTGGGCCCAGAATAAAAGTCAGCGGCCGCCCCATTCAATTGGTTGGATAGTCCGACGGCGAACTTTTCCAATGCCGTCGTTAGTGGCGACACGGCGTTTTGAAGGTGAGAAAAACTACCGGTGACGAAAAAGAGATCGCAATTTCGGAATTCTAGAACCTGATCATCAGAGAAATCGCCGACGCACAATGACTTAAACTGCGCCGTATTGTCGATTACGTACCGGCGCTTCGCGGGGCGAAGCTTACGTTCTTTGTCCCGAATCTCGTCAGTCGTGAGCCCAGTGGCACTGAGCTCATTCGTGTCGAATTCGTCCTTGGTCAGAACGAAGGGTATGTCGGTTGCTGGATACATCACCATCCACTGAAACTAGACACAACTTAAACTAACCACAATGAAAACGTGTGCAAGTGCCGCAATCGGGCTAAATCACGTTTGACTTTAGAAAAGTCGTTGAGCAGCAGATGATTAAACCCGATATGCGGCACTTCAATTGGCCTGCATTGTTACAAAACCGTCACCAATCGAACGAAAGCTTCGAATAATGCGATGAAATCCCCAGGGGATGCGCTCATCGTCCCTCACTCCCCTCAAGCCTGAGTCAACGACATGGCGCCCGCCAGCAATTCGCCACCTACTCCGCACCGATGCAATCGGGAAGGAGGTGAACTAAGCATGGAAATTGTTAGCGTGATTTCGTCGGAAATGCTCAATGTAGCGATCGGTGTGGCGGGACTAGTGCTAGGCTGCATAAGCTTGCTGCTGCAGCTCATCGATAAATCCGGGCGCCGCTAGGTTGGAAAGCGGCGAGTAACGCGTGAAAATGGCAACGATCTGAAGGCGCGAGATGCGCCTTTTTCTTTGCGGCCCCTTTTTTGAAAAAAAATACATCAATCTAAGAAATAAATGGTGACAGGCACCCATTCCCGGCGCGAGGCACAGACCGGCCCATACATCCCATGTCAGCCAGCGGGCCGTATCCGGTTCTTGAGGTCAAGGGCGGCGTAGCCGCCGCTTCGCGGGCATGCCCCTTGAGCTCAAGAACCGGATACGGCGTTCTCTCGGCGAGGGATTTATGGCGGGGTGAGCGCCGCGCGCCGCGTGTAAAACAACGTGTTCCCTCTCCCCGGGGAGAGGGTGGCCGGAGGCCGGGTGAGGGGGGAATCCCGGTGCCGTCCGAGTTGATCCCCCTCATCCGTCGCTTCGCGACACCGTCTCCCTCGGGAGAAGGGCGCGCCCGCCTCACTCCACCACGGCCAGCAAGTCCTTGGCATCGACCTGCGTACCCGCGCTGACCGGCAGGCGTTTGACCGTGCCGGCCTGCGGCGCAGTGATCGAGGTTTCCATTTTCATGGCTTCCAGGGTCATCAACAGGGTGCCCGCCTTGACGGTGTCGCCTTCCTTGGCGGCGAGGGTGGCGATCAGGCCGGGCATGGGGGCGGGGATATGCGCCGGGTTGGCCATGTCGGCCTTTTCATTGGCGATGACGGTTGAGGCGACGGACTTGTCGTCGACGCGGACCACGCGCGGCTGACCATTGAGTTCGAAGAAGACTTCCCGCTCGCCATGATCATTGGGCTCGCCGATTGCCATGAAGCGGATATTGAGTGACTTGCCGCGGTCGATCTCGACGGAAATCTCCTCGCCCGGCTCCATGCCATAAAAGAAGACCGGCGTGGGCAGGCGGTCGACGCGGCCGAATTCGCTGCGATGGGCCTCATAATCGGCGAAGACCTTGGGGTACATGATGGCCGAACACAGGTCGTTATCGTTGATCTCGCGCCCGCCATGGCCCTTGATCGTCGCACGCACGGCGTCGAAATCGACCGGGTCGAGATGTTGGCCGGGACGGTCGGTGCGCGGCTTTTCGCCTTTCAGCGCCTTGGCCTGAAGCGCCGGCGGCCAGCCGCCCGGTGGTTGGCCGAGATCACCGCGCAACAAGCCGATCACGCTTTCCGGGAAATTGATCTCGGTATCCGGGTCCAGCACGTCTTCCGGCGTCAGGCCGGACGAGACCATGTAGAGCGCCATGTCGCCAACCACCTTGGAGGAGGGCGTCACCTTGACGATATCGCCGAACATCATGTTCACCGCGGCATACATCTTGGCGACTTCATGCCAACGCTCGGCCAGCCCCATCGAGCGGGCCTGTTCCTTGAGATTGGTGAATTGCCCGCCCGGCATTTCGTGCAGATAGACTTCTGACGCGCCGGCCCGCAGGTCCGGCTCGAAGGCGGCGTACTGGGTGCGCACATCTTCCCAGTAATCCGAGAAGCGGCGGATCACCGCCGGGTCGATCCCGGTGGCGCGATCGGTATCGCCCAGGGCTGTCACGATCGAGCCGAGATTGGGCTGGGAGGTCAGGCCGGAGAAACTGTCCATCGCCGCATCGACGGCATCGGCGCCCGCCTCGCAGGCCGCCAGAACCGTCGCAGCGGCGATGCCCGACGTGTCATGCGTGTGGTAGTGGATCGGCAGTCCGGTCTCGTCCTTGAGCGCTTTCACCAGGGTGCGGATCTGGGCCGGGCGGCACAGGCCGGCCATGTCCTTGATCCCGATGATATGCGCGCCGGCTGATTTCAGCTCACGGGCGAGGCCGAGATAATAATCGAGCTGGTATTTCGGCCGCTCGGCATGACCCAGATCGCCGGTATAGCAGATCGCCGCTTCGCACAGCCGGTCGGTCTTGAGCACCGACTCCATGGCGATTTTCATGTTGTCGGCCCAGTTGAGACTGTCGAACACCCGGAAGACGTCGATCCCGGTCTCGGCCGCCTGTTTGACGAACAGGTCGACGGCATTGTCGGGATAATTGGTGTAGCCGACGGCGTTGGAGGCGCGCAGGAGCATCTGGAGCATGACATTCGGCATGCGCTGGCGCAGGTCGGCCAGGCGGTCCCAGCTGTCCTCTTTCAGGAAGCGCAGGGCGACGTCAAAGGTGGCACCGCCCCAGCACTCGACCGAGAAGAGCTGGGAGAGATGTTCGGCATACGCTTCCGACACGGTGACCATGTCGTGCGAGCGCATGCGGGTGGCCAGCAAGGATTGGTGACCATCGCGCATGGTGGTGTCGGTGATCAGCACGCGCTTTTGGGCCAGCATCCAGTCGCGAAAGCCTTCCGGACCGAGCTGGTCGAGCAATTGCTTGGTGCCGTCTGGCGCCTTGCCGGTGCTGGGCGGCGGCACCGGCGTGACGGCATGGGCGGGCGGCAACGGGCGGCCGGCTACCTCCGGATTGCCATTGACCGAGACGTCGGCGATGAAGCCGAGCAAACGTGTGGCGCGGTCGCGGCGCTTGGGGAAGTCGAACAGGGCCGGCGTGGTGTCGATGAAGCGGGTGGTGATGTCACCGGAGACAAAGTCCGGGTGATTGATGACGTTTTCCAGGAAGGCGATATTGGTCGAGACGCCGCGGATGCGAAACTCGCGCAGCGCCCGGTCCATCCGGCGCACGGCTTCTTCCGGCGTTGCTGCCCAGGCCGTGACCTTCTCCAGCAGGCTGTCGAAATAGCGCGTGATCACGGCGCCGGAATAGGCCGTGCCGCCATCGAGACGGATGCCGAAACCGGTGGCGCCGCGATAGGCGGTGATGCGGCCATAATCCGGGGTGAAATTATTCTGCGGGTCTTCCGTGGTGACCCGGCATTGCAGGGCGTGGCCGTGCAGGGTGATTTTCGACTGTTCGGGGACACCGGTCTCGGACTCGATACCGATATGGCCGCCACGGGCGATCTGGATCTGGGCGCGGACAATGTCGATCCCGGTCACTTCCTCGGTCACGGTATGTTCGACCTGGACGCGCGGATTGACCTCGATGAAGTAGAATTTCCCGGTCTCGGCATCGAGCAGGAATTCCACCGTCCCGGCGCCGCAATATCCCGCATGGCGCACCAGCCGCAGGGCCGCTTCGCAGATCGCGGTGCGGGTGTCCTCGGCCATGTCCGGTGCCGGGGCGCGTTCGACGACTTTCTGGTTGCGGCGCTGGACGGTGCAGTCGCGCTCGTAGAGATGGACCAGATTGCCATGGCTGTCGCCGAGGACCTGGACCTCGATATGGCGCGCCTTGCGGATCAGTTTTTCCAGATAGACCTCGCCATTGCCGAAGGCGGCTTCGGCCTCGCGGCGACCGGCTTCGGCCTGGGCGTGCAGCTCGCTGGCCTCCTCGATCACCCGCATGCCGCGGCCGCCACCGCCCCAGCTCGCCTTGAGCATGAGCGGATATCCGACGGCTTCGGCCATCGCGGCCCAGTCATCGGAAGCGTCGGGCAGGGGGCCTGTCGCAGGGACCACCGGTACGTCCGCCTCGACGGCCATGTTTCGGGCGGCTACCTTGTTGCCGAGGGATTTCATCACATCCGGTGAGGGACCGATGAAGGTCAGGCCGGCGGCGGCGCAGGCCTCGGCGAAGTCCGGGTTTTCCGACAGGAATCCATAGCCGGGATGGATCAGCGTCGCGCCGCACTTCTTGGCAATCGCGATGATGCCGTCAATGTCGAGATAGGCTTTCACCGGCCCGAGACCGGCGCCCACGCGATAGCTCTCATCCGCCTTGAAACGGTGCAGGGCGAGTTTGTCTTCCTCGGCATAGATCGCGACCGTGCGCAGGCCGAGCTCGGTGGCGGCGCGCATGATGCGGATGGCGATTTCACTGCGATTGGCGACGAGGAGTTTTTCGGTAGGCAAGTGAAGTCTCCTGGGGCAGCAGGGTGGCACGCGCCGGTCAGCGCGTTGGTAACGTTACCATAACGCTCGCTTCACGCCGGATGAAAGCGAAATATTGCACTGCGGCAGGTGAGGGTGACGCGTTTTCATGGCCGCGGCAAGGGACGTCGGATCGGGCGCGGGCAAGGTTTTCTCGTCTCCTTGGGGAGGAGGTGCCCCAAAGGGGCGGATGAGGGGGACTCGTCGGCTGGCAGCGGGATTTACCCCTCACCCTGACCCTCTCCCTGTATGGGGGGGCAAGTGGCAGGAGCGGGAAGGCGAGGTCACTTACTTTGAGCCTGCTTCGTTCAGACCCGCACCCGCGCACACGCCGCCGTAAATCACTTGCCGAGAGTTCGCCGTATCCGGTTCTTGAGGTCAAGGGGCATGCCCGCGAAGCGGCGGCTGCGCCGCCCTTGACCTCAAGAACCGGATACGGCCCGCTGGCTGACAAGTGATCTATGGGCGGGTCCGCGCCGGGCGCCAATCCAAGACGAGTCTCTGTCGATTTCGACAGTGTGGGGGCTCTAAATTACTGTTCCCAAGGCGGTTTTTCTAAGTGATTTGGTCCTGCCCCGAGCGTATGTGGGCGCCCGTAATATGTAAGTATTTCAGATGACTGTGGTCGATGTGGGCGCTTAACGCGCGTTATGGCTTGTCTTGCGCGCCTTAATATGTAATATATTCATTACATGAGGTGATGAGATGATGTCTCCGGACACGATGGATGCGGTTTTCCAGGCACTCGCCAGTGCGACGCGGCGGGAGATGCTCGATATTGTCCGCAATGAGCCAGGCTGTTCGGTCGGTGCGGTGGCCAGCCGTTTCGACGTCAGCCGGATCGCGGTGATGCGCCATCTGTCCGTGCTGGAAGAGGCCGGTCTCATCATCTCGGACAAGCGCGGTCGGACGCGGCATCTCTACATGAATGCCGTGCCGATCCAGATGATCCATGACCGGTGGACGAGCGAGTATTCCGCGCTCTGGTCCGGTCGCATGCTGGATATCAAATACCTCGCCGAACAGCGCCGCGCCCAAGAGGGTGATGGTGCGGAGACCGATGACATTGCTCACAAGAAGGGGGAGCCAGGATGAGTGAAGCACACGCCAAAACCCTGTCCGGGGAAATCCGGACCTCGATGTACCGGGTTGTGATCCGGGCGACGATCGACCAGGTCTGGTCCGAACTGATCCGGACTGACCGGCCTTTGCCGTTCTTTTTCAACGGCCAGTATGACACGCCGGGCCTCAAAGATGGCGCCGCCTTTGCCATGCGCACGCCCGACGGCAAGCACACGCTGGTCATGGGCAAGGTGATCGAGTTCGAGCCGCCCTATCGCTATGCGCACACTTTCCGCTTCACCACGGCGGAGGATCCGGTCTCGATCGTGCGCTATGTCCTCAAGGAAGTTGAGGGCGGAGTCGAGTTCACGCTGATCAATGAACATGCCGCCAGCGACGCCGTCTCGAAGTCCGAAAAGCAGATGGCCCAGGGCGCGAAATTCATCTGCGAGAATCTCAAGGCGTTGGTGGAAACCGGCAAGGCCACGACCGGCGGGCGCATGATGTTGTTCATGTTCTCGCTGATGGCGCCGATGACACCGAAATCCGCGTTGAGCAGCAACTGGCCGCTTGAGCGCGCGCCGGACCTTGCGGCGATCAAGACTGTTGAGGAGGCCTGAGCATGGCAAGTTCACCGGAAGACATGGCGCGGTCGATGATCGCCAACATGCCGGAAAAGACCGGCAAGCCGCTCGATGAATGGGTTGCGATCGTCAAGGCCAGCGGTCTGGAGAAGCATGGCGAGATGGTCAAACTGCTTAAGAGTGAGCACGGCATGACCCATGGCTTTGCCAATCTCGTGGCGCATGAGGTCAGGGGTGGGGTGGTGTCGGCGCCGGCTCCGGCTGATGATCTCGTCGCCGCGCAATATGCCGGCCCCAAGGCCGGGCTGAAGCCGATCCATGACAGGCTGGTCGAGGCTGTGTCGGGATTTGGCAAGGATGTCGAGCTGGCCCCGAAAAAGGCCTATGTCTCGCTGCGCCGGGCCAAGCAGTTTGGCCTGATCCAACCGTCGACCAAGGCGCGGGTTGATCTCGGCCTCAATCTCAAAGGGGTGGAGCCGTCTGGCCGGCTGGAAGCGTCCGGCTCCTTCAATGCCATGTGCACGCACCGGGTCCGGCTTGATGGCGTTGATGCGGTCGATGCCGAGATTCTGGGCTGGCTGAAGCAGGCGTATGACGCGGCTGGTTAGCCCGGCGCGGTTTATCGCTGGACAGAGCTGCCGGGCTTCGGCAGGGTGGGGGTGAAATCTTGTTGGAAGGTGGCGTTATGCGTCAATTGACGGGTAAAATCGTGCAAACAGGGCGGGGCGGGGCATTCGCCGCGCTTGGCGTGTCTGCGCGCCGTCTTCCGCTCATTTCAATTATTACCGTCATAGCGCCACATGGAGCGACGACGTTCACGACCTGACCCCTTAATTAGGTTTCGTGCAGTTTGACCCCGCTCCTGGCACCAGGAGCGGGGTTTTTTCTGTGCGGCCCTGCGGAGCGATTGCATGACCCTGCCTGCCAAATCCCGCCCCTCTGCGGCGATCTGTCCGTCGGACCCCCGTCTGGCGGCGGCCTTTGACCATGTTGACCGGCTGCGCGCCGACGGTTTCGGCGGCATTTTGCGGGCGCCGCTGATCGCCTCGCCGGGCCTTGCCGCTGCGGCCGGCTGTGAGCTGTATGTGAAGCTGGAAAATCTCCAGGTCACCGGATCGTTCAAGGAGCGCGGTGCCTTTGCGCGGATGGCGGCGCTGTCGCCGAAGGAGCGGGATCGCGGCGTGGTCGCGGCCTCGGCCGGTAATCACGCCCAGGGCGTGGCCCGCAGTGCGGCGGCGATGGGGATTGGTGCGCGGGTTTTCATGCCGGTCGGGACGCCGATGGTGAAGGTGCATGCGACGCGTGGCTTCGGCGCCGAGGTCGAGATCGCCGGCGATGATTTCGACGCTGCCAAGGCGCTGGCCCAGGCCGCGGCGCGCGAGACTGGTGCCGTTTTCATCCATCCGTTCGACGATCCTGTCGTGCTGGCCGGGCAGGGTACGGTGGCGATGGAGATGCTCGAGGACCAGCCCGATCTCGACGTGCTGGTCTTCCCGGTCGGGGGCGGTGGCCTGGCGGCCGGAGCCGGCCTCGCGGCGCGGCGCATCAAGCCGGAGATCGAGCTGGTCGGCGTCCAGTCCGACCTCTTCCCGGCGTTTGCCAACCGGTATCATGGCGAGGATCGTCCGGTCGGTGGCTTCACGCTGGCCGAAGGCATAGCCGTGCGCCAGCCCGGCGGGTTGACCGGTGATTTGCTGATGGACCTGCTCGACGATGTCCTGCTGGTCGACGAGCGCCAGATCGAGCGGGCCCTCAACCTGTTCATCTCCCAGATGCGTGTCCTGCCCGAAGGCGCCGGAGCGGCCGGTCTGGCAGCGGTGTTGGCCAATCCGGACCGGTTTGCCGGCCGCAAGGTCGGCCTGGTCCTGTCCGGCGGTAATGTCGATACCCGGCTCCTGTCGTCACTCTTGCTGCGCGATCTTGCCCGCTCGCACCGGCTGGCCCGGTTCCGGATCGAGCTGGTCGATGTGCCGGGTCAGCTCTCGGCCGTGTCGGACATCATTTCGCGCGAGGATGGCAATGTGACCGATGTCGCCTATCACAAGACCTTTTCCGATCTGCCGGCCAAGGTGACCTATATCGACATCTCGCTGGAGGCGCAGGACGGCGTCCATATGGACCGGATCCGCAGCGCCCTGCAGGCCGCCGGTTTCCGGGTCGAGCTTGCCGGTTACTGAGCTTTTCTGTCCAACAGGCTTTGAAATGTCACACGGGCTGGTTACCGGTAACCAGCGCCCCACAATCCGACCGCCCGCGAGGAGAGCATCATGAAATTCTTTGTCGACACTGCTGAAACGTCCGAGATCGCCGAACTGGCCGAGGCCGGTCTGGTTGACGGCGTCACCACCAATCCCTCGCTGATCGCCAAGTCCGGCCGTGATTTTCTCGAAGTGGTCAAGGAAATCTGTGACCTCGTCGACGGTCCGGTCAGTGCTGAAGTGACCGCGCTCGACGCGCCGGCGATGATCTCCGAGGGCAAGAAACTGGCTGAGTTGGCGGACAATGTCGTGGTCAAGCTGCCGCTGACCTTTGAAGGCCTCAAGGCCTGTCAGGCGCTCACCGCAGCCAATATCCAGACCAATGTGACGCTGTGCTTCTCGGCCAATCAGGGCCTGCTCGCCGCCAAGGCGGGCGCCACCTATGTCTCGCCCTTCATCGGACGCCTCGATGATCTCGGTGTCGATGGCATGGAGCTGATCGCCAATCTGCGCACGATTTTCGACAATTACGCCTTCGACACCCAGATACTGGCGGCCTCGATCCGCTCCGCCGACCATGTCCAGCAATGCGCCCTGCTCGGTGCTGATGTCGCCACCGTGCCGCCATCGGTCCTGAAAAACCTGGTCAAGCACTCGCTGACCGACAAGGGTCTGGAAGCCTTCATGGCCGACTGGAAGAAGACCGGTCAGAGCATTCTCTGACGGGTCGCGAATGAGCCGGTCGGAACGCTGCGCTGAAAGCGTGTCAGGTCGGTCAGCTCAATCTGTGGATGACTTGCGGCGAGCGGATCGCTAGGCTGGTCCTTCCTTTTCGGGGAGGGGCGCATGCAGTTCACCGGGCATTTTGACGCCGATCTGGCCACCCAGCCGACCAAGCGGGCAGCCTATTCCGACCGCACGGCCTGGCTGATGTCGGTGATGTCGCTGTTCGCCTATCTGCCATTCGAGGACCCGTTCGACCAAACCGCCCTGCGCCGGGTCGCCGAAGCCCTGGCCAGCAAGACCGACGCGACCGAGATCATGGCCGAGTTGTCACGCCTGATCCGTCCCGGTGAGGGCGAGGCCGGTCGTGAGAAATTGCGCGGCCTGCTGGGCGAGTTTGATTTTGAACTCCTCAAGACCATCAGTCTGAGCGAAGGCCTGCGGCATGATACGCAATGCTTCATCGCCCGGCTCAGCCGTGAGCCGGAAGCGGGAAAACCGCCCGAGGACATGCTGGTCCTGTCCTTCCGCGGCACCGAGCCGACGCGGATGGCAGACTTGCGCACCGACCTCGATCTGGAATTGATGGAATTGCCGCACGGCCTCTCGCTGGAAGCCGGGGTCGCCAAGGTCCACAAGGGGTTTTACCTCGCCTATCGCTCGGTCGAGGACCAGATCGCGGCGATTCTCACGCGCGATGACTGCAAGGGCCTGCCGCTTTTCGTCACCGGGCACAGCCTGGGCGGCGGCCTGGCCGTTGTGGCGACCCGTTTCGTCGCCAACGGGTCACGTGGTGCCTGTTACACATTCGGCTCACCCCGCGTGTCGAACCAGGCCTTCACCAACCAGATATTCACGCCGGTCTATCGGATTGTGAATGCGGCCGATATCGTCACGGCCGTCCCGCTGGGTTCAACCGTGATCAATGCGCTGCGGATGTTCATCCGCTGGCTGCCGGTGGTGTCGAAACTCTCGCCCTTTCTCGAAAGGGTGCGCGAATACCGGCATGGCGGCGATCTGCGCTATCTCGGCCCCGCCACGCCCTCGCAAACCGCAAGCGGGCAGATCGACTTTCCCGGCATGAGCTTTTTGAACAATCCCAGCCTGATCGAGCGCTGGTGGCAGAGCGGGCGACGCTTGCTCATGAGCTGGGGGCGGGCTGGTCTCGGTGATCATGCCATCGAGACCTATATCGACAAGCTGGCCTATTACGCCCGACTGCGTCAGCTCATGCGGGCCAGTCTCAACCCGCCACAACCGCCTGCCGCGACAGAGATGGACGGCGATGCGGTTAGCCATCAGTGAACACGGGACGTGTCGCGGTTTATGGCGGCGTGTGCGGTTCAGGCGCCCTCGGCGCGACACAAAGGTCGGAAAAGCCGGGACACGCACCCGTCAAACCGACCCCATGCCACACGCGACGCCCCACCCGATCACACCTTGATGCTGATCCCGTCGCGCGGCGCGGCCTTGCCTTCCAGCAGTGATTTGTAGACCGACAGGGCGCCCTCGCTTCCCGCCTCACTGCGAAAGTCGAAATAGTCCGGAGCAGCATCCGCGAATGTGCGCCAAGCCGCCTTGTAGCGCTGGTCGAACGCCTCCGGACCCCATTGCTTGATCAGGGTGCGGGCGGCGTCGGGCGCGAAGAAGAATTGCGGTTTTGGCGGCGGCAGGTCGCGCGGCGGGGCGGACTGCTCCCAATGCGCGCCACCGACCCGGATATTGCCGGCAAGGCGACCGGCCAGTGCGGTGTGAAGGGCGCGGTTGAGATCGGCATCGCCGGCAAAATCGACAATCGCGGCCGGCCGGGCCGGATTGAGATTGTCCACCGCATCATAGGTGGTGACGGCGTCATAAAGGTCCAGCCCGTTGACGAAGACGGCATTGCGCGTCGAGGTGAGGCCGATGGCCTGTCGCCCGCCGCCGGCTTTCAGGGCGAAGGCGAGGGCGATGGCGGTCTTGCTGGACGCGCTGGTGAGCAGGATCGGCGCATCGGTGAAACCATTGGCATCATCGCGCAGGAAGAAGTCGAGCAGCCAGGCGGTGATGAAGAGCGGCTGCAGCACCATCTGCGCCGCTTCGCCGTTTTCGGTCCAGCCGGGATCGGCGCTGCAGCGGACATAATTATTGTAGGCGGGCGGCAATTCGGCGCGGTGCGGTGCGGTGTCGATGAAGGCGCCGGGCGTGATCTTGCCGGGGCTGACGATCAGCTCGCTGGCGGCCGGGAAATAGCCATATAGGCGTTCGCCGACGGCCAGCCCTTCGACCCGGCTTTCGGCGATGTCAGCAAAGCCCCAGACCGGCAGGCGGCAGCGATCGTCGGTGCCGGGAAAGAAGTCCCAATAGCGCATCGCATCACCGAAGGCGGCATAGGTGATATTGTTCGCCGTCAGCGCGAAGCTGTCGACGGCAAGGCGAGCTTCGCCATCGGCCAGCGGGCGGGCTGTCTCCTCGATGATGCGCACGTCGGTGATGGTCTTGCGGTCGATGGACAAGGCCCAATTCATGATCTCTCTCCCGTTGTTCGACCGTCTTGGCGGTCTGTTGCGAGGCAGAGTTGCCGGGTTCCCGCGGACGATCAAGCCGCGATGTTGGCGCTTGGGCCGCCGCGCACCCAGTACGCCGGATAGTGGCGTGAAAAATGATCGGGGCTGCAATCGGTGCGCGCCATGATAGGCTCGCCTAAAGGGTGTGGAACGGGTCGGGTTTGTCGCACGTGACAAATTGCCATAGATATTTTGTGGAAAATTGAGTTACACCCGGACCATGAAAGCCAATCTCCGGGGGCACACATGATATCCGCTCAAGGGCTGAAACGGGCCGGTTCCGACCCATCGACAGCCATTGTACTCCTCATCACCGTTCTGGGCGCCCTGTGGGCACTTTTCGCTGCGGCCTACGCTCCGGACGCGGCCATGCGCGGCCAGTCCTGGCTGATTCTCGGCGGTTTCCTGACCGGGATTTTCCTTCTGACCGGCTCGATTGCCGGCGGAGGCGTGATCACTGACGAGCGCGAATACAATGAAAGCCTCATCAAAGCTGGGGTGATCGCATCGCTATTTTGGGGTGTGGCCGGGCTGCTGGTCGGCGTCATCATCGCGTTCCAGCTCGCCTTTCCGGTGCTCAATCTGGAACCCTTCGGTTTTACCAGTTTCGGGCGCCTGCGACCGCTTCACACCTCGGCGGTGATTTTCGCCTTCGGCGGCAATGTGCTGATCGCGACCTCCTTTTACGTCGTCCAGCGAACCTGCCGGACCCGGATCGCCGGTGGAATCTGGCCGTGGTTCGTGTTCTGGGGCTATCAATTCTTCATCGTGATTGCCGCCTCGGGCTATCTGATCGGGATCACCCAGGCGCGCGAATATGCCGAGCCGGAATGGTATGCGGATATCTGGCTGACCCTGGTCTGGGTGGCCTATCTCCTGGTCTTCCTCGGCACACTGTGGAAGCGCAAGGAGCCGCATATCTATGTGGCGAACTGGTTCTATCTGGCCTTCATCGTCACGATCGCCGTGCTGCACGTGATCAACAATCTGGCGATGCCGGTCTCCTGGCTCGGTTCGCGCTCCTACTCGGCTTTTGCCGGGGTGCAGGATGCGCTGACCCAGTGGTGGTACGGCCATAACGCGGTCGGCTTCTTCCTCACCGCCGGCTTCCTCGGGATCATGTATTACTTCATCCCCAAGCGGGTGAACCGGCCGGTCTATTCCTACCGCCTGTCAATCATCCACTTCTGGTCGCTGATCTTCATCTATATCTGGGCCGGCCCGCACCATTTGCACTATACCGCGTTGCCCGAATGGGCGCAGACGCTGGGCATGACCTTCTCGATCATGCTGTGGATGCCGTCCTGGGGCGGGATGATCAACGGTCTGATGACGTTGTCAGGCGCTTGGGACAAGCTGCGCACCGATCCGGTCGTGCGCATGCTGGTCATGTCGGTGGCGTTTTACGGCATGTCGACCTTTGAAGGTCCGGTGATGTCGATCCGGGCCGTGAATGCGCTGTCGCACTATACCGACTGGACCATTGGCCACGTCCATTCCGGCGCCCTGGGCTGGGTCGGTTTTGTCTCCTTCGGCGCGCTCTATTGCCTGGTTCCCTGGCTGTGGAAGCGCAAGGGCATGTATTCCAAGGCGCTGGTCGATTGGCATTTCTGGGTCGCGACCATCGGCATCCTTCTCTACATCACCTCGATGTGGTCGGCGGCGATTTTCCAGGGCCTGTGGTGGCGCACCTATAATGCGCTCGGCTTCCTGGAATACTCCTTCGTGGAGACCGTTGAAGCCATGCATGTTCCCTACATTATCCGGGCAGTTGGCGGTGTGCTCTACCTCGTGGGCGCCCTGATCATGGTCTACAATGTGTACCGTACCGTGCGCGGTGATGCGGTTGAGGACGATGAAAACGTCATCGATCAACCCGCCCTCGAAGCGGCGAAATAGGAGGTCGATATGTCAGGGAAAAAATCTCTCTGGAGCGACCTTCACAAGTCGCTCTTCGAAAAGAACTCGCTCATCCTCACGGTCGGGGTGCTGGTGACGGTGTCGATCGGTGGCATCGTCGAGATCGCGCCGCTCTTCTATCTCGACTCAACGATCGAGGAAGTGGACGGCATGCGGCCCTATACGCCGCTGGAACAGCTGGGCCGGGACATCTATCTGCGCGAGGGCTGCTATAATTGCCATTCGCAGATGATCCGCCCGTTGCGCGACGAGGTCGAGCGCTACGGCCACTACTCGCTGGCGGCCGAGAGCATGTATGATCATCCCTTCCAATGGGGATCCAAACGGACCGGGCCGGATGTTGCCCGCGTCGGCGGGCGGTATTCCGATGAATGGCATCGCGACCATATGCGGCGGCCACAGTCGGTGGTGCCGGAATCGGTGATGCCGGCCTATCCCTTCCTGGAAACCTCCGAGCTCGATTTCGGCAATGTCGCGGCGCATTTGCGCGCCCTGCGCACGGTCGGCGTGCCCTATAGCGATGAGATGGTGGCGGCAGCCGTGTCGGACGTCGAAACCCAGCTCGACCCCTATGCCGAGGATTATGACGGCTTCCAGGAACGTTATCCGGGCGCTGTGATGCGCGATTTTGACGGCAATCCGGACCGGGTGACCGAGCTCGATGCGCTCATCGCCTATCTGCAGGTGCTCGGCACCATGGTGGACTTCTCCACCTATGAGGCCGAAGCCGATGAAAATCTGAGGTAGGGCGATGTATGAGATCCTCTCCACCTTCGCCCAGACCTGGGGGCTGTTGATCTTCGTGGTGCTGTTCGCCGCGGCGCTGGTTTATGCCCTCTGGCCACGCAACCAGGCCCGTTTCGACGCCGCCGCAAACGCACCGCTCACTGAAAATGACACGCCGGCCATTGCTGATGAGGCCGAGACCAAGGACGAGACCGATGTCCGAGCATGATAAAAAGCGTGAAACCGACGCCCATACCGGCACGGAAACGACCGGTCACGAGTGGGACGGGATCAAGGAACTCGACACGCCGCTGCCGCGCTGGTGGCTGTATATCTTCTATGCCTGCTGCGCCTGGGCGGTGGTCTATTGGATCTTCATGCCGGCCTGGCCGGCCCTGCCGGGACTGGCGGGGGAGACCGACCACACGCGTGGCCTGCGCAATCATTCCGAGCGCGCCAATGTCGCCATGGCTCTGGACGCGCTCGACGCCCAGCGTGCCGACGGCTTCGCGGCACTGGCGGGAAGCTCGATCACCGAGATCGAGAACGACCCGGAACTGCTCGGCTTTGTCCTGGCAGCCGGGGAGGCGGTGTTCGGCGATAATTGCGCGACCTGTCACGGTGTCGGCGCCCAGGGCTTTGTCGGCTATCCCAATCTCAATGATGATGTCTGGCTGTGGGGCGGTTCCTATGAGGATATCCGCACCACGCTGACGGTCGGTATTCGTTCCGAGCATCCCGAGACCCGTTTCTCGCAAATGCCGGCCTATGGGCGGGATCAATTGCTCAGCCGCGCCGAAATCGGTGATGTCACCGATTATGTGCTCTCCCTGTCGGGCACCAGTGCCGATGTTGGGGCGATCCAGCGGGGCGCGACCGTGTTCGAGGTCCAATGTGCCAGCTGTCACATGGCTGACGGCACAGGCGACCGGGCACAGGGTGCGCCGAATCTGACGGACCGGGACTGGCTCTATGGCGGCAGCCGCGAGCAGGTCATGGCGACCATCCATCGCGGTCCCTATGGCGTCATGCCGGCTTGGGAAAGCCGTCTCGACGAGGCCACCATCGACGCCCTGGCGGCCTATGTCTTCCTTCTTGGCGGCGGGGAGGATGCGACAGCTGGTCCCACGGGTCAGTAGGTCGCATATCGCCCAGATGATTTTTCGGGTCCAAACCAGTCATGTCTGACACCGCCAAACACGGCATGGCTGCACCCGGCATTTCCCGTTCGAAGGCCGAGGCGGTCAATGCGGCCGAGACCCGCGAGCTCTACAAGAAGCGCGAGCCGATCTATCCCAAGCTGGCGCATGGCAAGTTCCGCTTCGCCAAATGGCTGATCATGGGCCTGACGCTGGGGGTGTATTATCTCATCCCCTTCCTGCGCTGGGATCGCGGACCCGATGCGCCGGATCAGGCGGTGCTCGTCGATTTTGCCCATGGCCGCTTCTATTTCTTCTTCATCGAGATATGGCCGCAGGAAATCTACTACATCACCGGCCTGTTGATCATGGCGGCGCTGGGCCTCTTCCTGGCCAGTGCCTTGTTCGGCCGGGTGTGGTGTGGCTATGCCTGTCCGCAGACCGTGTGGACCGATCTTTTCATCATGGTCGAGCGTCTGTTTGAGGGTGATCGCAATGCCCGCATCAAGCTCGATCGCTCGCCCTGGTCGATCAACAAGGCCTGGCGCAAGATCGGCAAGCATGCGGTCTGGCTGGTCATTGCCTTTGCCACCGGCGGTGCCTGGATACTGTATTTCCACGACGCCTGGGACACGCTGGCCAATTTCTTCGCCGGCACGGCGGCGCCGTCCTCCTACGTCTTCGCCGGCGTCCTCACCTTCACCACCTATACGCTGGCCGGGACCATGCGCGAGCAGGTCTGCACCTATATGTGTCCCTGGCCGCGCATCCAGGCGGCGATGACCGATCGCGAAGCCGTCAATGTCACCTACCGCATTGATCGCGGTGAGCCGCGCGGCGCCCACAAGAAGGGCGACAGTTGGGATGATCGTGGCGACTGTATCGATTGCAAGCAATGCGTCGCGGTGTGCCCGATGGGGATCGATATCCGCGACGGGGCCCAGCTGGAATGCATCCAGTGCGCGCTGTGCATCGACGCGTGTGACGACATCATGGACAAGGTCGGGCGTCCGACCGGACTGATCACCTATGAGACCGACGACAATGTCGATCGATTCGTGGCCGGTGAGACGCCGCGCTATCGCTTCATCCGGCCGCGGACCCTGGTCTATGCGGTGTCACTGGTGATCGTCACGACGTTGATGCTGGGCGCCCTGATCACCCGGACCGAACTCGAGCTGAATTCGCAGCGTGACCGTAATCCCAACTTCGTGCGCCTGTCGGATGGTTCGGTGCGCAATGGCTACACGGTGAATGTGATCAACAAGGCCAATTCTGCACGCGTGATGCGATTGGAGGTCGAAGGCGACGCCGCCATCAATGCGCGTATTCTCGGTGTCAGCGATGATCAGCCGGACCAGATCCGGATCGGTGCCGACCGTTCGCAGCGTTATGTCGTCTACCTGACCCTGCCGGCGGACGCGATCGACGGTCCGAGCGAGGATATCCGTTTTCGCGTCTCCGATATTGCCACCGGCGAAACCGCGACCACACCGTCAGTCCTGATTACCGGAGCTCCATGATGCGCAATCCGTTGAATCCGCTGCGTGGCTGGCACGTGCTGATCATGATCATCGCCTTCTTCGGCGTCACGATCGGCGTCAATGCGGCCTTCATCACGCTCGCGGTCCAGACCCATCCCGGCGAGGATGTGCCGCGCTCCTATGTCCAGGGTTTGAACTACAATGACACGCTCGACCGCCGCGACGCCCAGGCTGCCCTCGGCTGGCAGGCGCGGATCAATCTGGTGGAGCGTGACCTGCTGGTCGCGATCAGCGATGCCCAGGGCGCACCGGTTGGCAATTTGGCGCTGGCCGGCACGCTGATCCACCGCGCAGACACCGACCGTGATTGCCCACTCGACTTTACCGAGACCCGTCCCGGCGTTTACCGGGGCAGCCTGCCGTGCGAGGGCAGCGGTGATTGGCGCGTTGAGGTGCACACGGTCGAGGGGGCGCCGTTTGAAATGGTTAGTGAGCTATGGCTGCCATAGACATTCATGCCGATGATGCCGGGCTGATCGGCGGCGCCGACCCGCAAGCCTTCGTGCGTCGCAATGACGGTGTTTCCTATCTCGACCTGATGGTGCGCGGGGCGACGTGCGCCGGTTGCATCGCGCGGATCGAGAGCGGGTTGAAGGCCGATGAGCGGGTGGAAACGGCGCGTCTCAACCTGTCCACCGGTCGGTTGGCCCTGAGCTGGCGCGGCGAGGCGGGGCTGGCCTCCGGCTATGTCCGCCTGCTCGGCCAGCTTGGCTATCCTGCGACGCCCTACGAACCGGAAAGCGACGCCGATCCGCAGCGCGAGGAGGAAAAACGCCTGCTGCGGGCCATGGCGGTGGCCGGCTTTGCGATGATGAATGTCATGCTGCTCTCGATCTCGGTCTGGTCCGGCGGGCTGGAAATGACCGACACGATGCAGGCACTCATGCACCGGATCTCGGCCCTGATCGTGCTGCCGGCGGCGGCCTTTGCCGGTCAGCCCTTCTTCCGCTCGGCCCTGGCGGCTTTGCGGGGGGGCCATGTCAATATGGATGTGCCGATCTCGCTGGCGGTATTGTTGGCCTGCGGCCTGTCGGTCTGGGAGACATTCATCGGTCACGGTCAGACCTATTACGACGCTGCCGTGATGCTGCTCTTCTTCCTGCTGATCGGACGTTTCCTCGATATGCGGCTGCGTGCCCGCGCCGGCGAGGCCGCGCGGGGTCTTGCGGCGATGCAGGCCGCGACGGCCAACCGGCTCGAGAGCGATGGCAGTCTCCGCGCAATCCCGGCCCGCGAGGTCAAAGCCGGTGACCGCCTTGTCCTGGCCGCGGGCGACCGGGTGCCGGTTGATGCCCGCATCCTGGAGGGCGAGGGGGCGCTGGACGGATCTCTGGTCACCGGTGAAACGGCGCCGGTCACCGCGCGTCCGGGACGGGATGTCTATTCCGGCATGCTCAATCTTGACGGCAAGCTCGTGCTTGAAGCGCGGGCCGACCGCGACAATTCCCTGCTCGCCGAGGTGACCCGGCTGGTCGAGGCCGGCGAACAGGCGCGCTCGCGCTATGTCCGACTGGCCGATCACGCGGCACGGCTTTATGTCCCCGTCGTGCACGGACTCGCCGCGCTGACCCTGGTCGGCTGGCTGTTGATTGGCGGCGAGGTGCGTCCGGCGATCATCAATGCGATCGCGGTCCTGATCATCACCTGTCCCTGCGCGCTGGGGCTGGCGGTTCCGGCGGTACAGGTCGTTGCGTCCGGGCGGCTCTATCGCGAAGGCGTGTTGGTGAAATCCGGTGATGCGCTGGAGCGGTTTGCCGGTGTCGACACGGTGGTGTTCGACAAGACCGGGACGCTGACCGAAGGCCGGCCCCGTCTCGTCAATATTGATGAATTGCCGGCGGACGCGCTGGAGCAGGCGGCCCGCCTGGCGCGGACCAGTCGTCACCCCTTGTCACGTGCTATCGCCGATGCCGCCGGCATGGGTGAGGCCGCAGCCGGTGTCCGTGAACAGCCCGGGGGTGGCCTGGAAGCGAGCCGGGATGGCGTGCCGGTCCGCTTTGGCGCCGCACGCTGGCTCGGCATCACGGCGCAAAGCGACCCGCATACCGAAGCCTGGCTGCAGGTCGGCGATAGCGAGCCGGTGCGGTTCCGGTTTGAGGACCGCCTGAAGGCCGATGCCTTGGAAACCGTGTCCGGCCTGACCGCGCGGGGTTGCCAAGTCCTGTTGCTCTCCGGTGACCGGGTCGGACCTGTCGACGCCGCCGCCAAGGCGCTGGGCATTGTCGATTGGCAGGCCGAACTGCAGCCCCAAGACAAGATCGCCGCGCTGGAAGCCATCAAGGCCGGGGGGCGGTCAGTGGCGATGATCGGCGACGGCATCAATGACGCGCCGGCACTGGCCGCGGCCCATGTGTCGGTCTCGCTTGCCTCGGCTGCCGAGATCTCGCAGGCCGCTGCCGATTTCGTGCTGCAGGGGGATCGTCTGGCGGCCTGTCTGGTCACGCTGGATGTCTCGCGCGGCGCCAAGCGCCGGGTGCTCGAGAATTTCGGTCTGGCTGCGGCCTATAACGCGATCGCCGTTCCGATGGCCGTCGCCGGCCTGGTCACGCCCTTGATCGCCGCCATCGCGATGTCGGCCTCGTCGGTCCTGGTGACGCTGAACGCCTTGCGTCTGGCGCGGGGGCAGAGCTGATGTCGGTCCTGATCTGGCTCATCCCGGTTGCCCTGGCGATGGGCGCCCTTGGCCTGGTCGGCTTTTTGTGGAGTCTGCGCAGCGGCCAGTATGAGGATATGGACGGCGCCGCCCAGCGCATCCTGATGGATGATGACACGCCCCTGTCGTCACCGGGTGAGACCCGACGGGACGACAACACCCGCGATGGCGACGACTAGCCAGCCTGTTCCGCGGGCAGGAAGTCGCGATAGGCGTGCCAGGTCGCCAGCGCGATCCAGGGAAAGGCGACCGCGAGGCCGATCCCGAAAAAGGCGATGCCGGCGCCGATGAAAAAAGCAATCAGCCAAGCCCAGGTCAGCATCACAAAGGGCTGGTTGATGACGGCCTTCAGGCTGGTGGTGAGGGCGGTGATGGCATCTACATCGCGATCAATGAGCATCGGGAAGGCGAGCGCGGAAATGGCAAAGGCGAGGGTGGCCAAGCCGGCTCCGACCAGCGTGCCGATCGCCAACAAGGTAAGCCCGGCCGCGTCTGTGAGAAGGTAGTTGAGAAAAGGGCCGGCCTCGAGCGGGCTATAGGGGGCGATCACGATCAGCAGGACCTGTGCGATCCGCACCCAGACCAGCAAGAGCAGCAAGAGCAACAGGCTGAGAAAAGCGATTTGTGAGATGCGGCTAGGAATTCGCGACACAATCACGAGAAAGCGGGGTGTTTCACCGCGCTCGAGCGCATGGCTGACCTGATAGATGCCGACCGCAAAGGCGGGGGCCACCAAGGCGAAACCGCTGAGTGCGACCGGAACAGCGGACGAGAAACCCACGAGGCCGAGCCCGAGTGTGATGACCAGGCCGATAACGACGAAGATGGCGCCATAGGTCAGGCAGACGCGCGGCGCGCGCACGAAATCCTGCCAGCCGGCCCGCAGCCATTGCCAAGGCGCATCGCGCCGGACTTGTTTCACAGTGATCATCATAGCCTCCCCAATACCCGTTCGTTCCGGCTCGCCGGGTTTGCGGCATTACGCCACACTTTTTTTATGGCTTTCCAGCTTTCTTGACAGTGGCCCAGCCTGGCCGCTCGTGGCAAGGAATGATCATGACCGACACAACGCTCGTCCCGCTCAGCCTTGTCGGCGGGTTTCTCGCCGGCTTTGCCTCCAGCCTGCATTGCGTCGGCATGTGTGGTGGGATCGCGTCGAGTCTGACGATGACACTCTCACCCTCAGCCCAAAACGGTGCCCGCTTGCGCACCCTCATGCTCGCCCAGCTTGGCCGCGTGATGGCCTATGTCGTGGCAGGGGGCGTGTTGGCGGCCCTGGGGTCGCAGGCCTATTTCGAGTTTGATCGGGCCGAAGCCCATCTCATCCTGCGCTGGGCCGGTGCCCTGGTGCTGGTCTATATCGGCTTGTCCGTTATCGGCTGGGCACCGTCACTCGCTGGTTTTGATCGGGCCGGTGCCGGAATCCAGTCCTTTATCGCGACGCGGCTCGGCCACCGCGTCCAGGCGGCAAGCCCGGTCATGGCCGGCCTGGTCTGGGGCCTGCTGCCCTGCGGCATGGTCTATGCGACACTGTTCTATGCCCTGCTGTCCGGCAGCGCCGTTTCAGGTGCGATGATCATGCTCGGTTTCGGACTGGGAACGATGCCCGCGGTCACTGCCGCCGCGCTCGGGATGACTCACATTCTCGCTTTGGCGCGGCGACAGCGCATGCGGCTGGCGGTCGGCCTGGCGATCATAATTCTCGGTTTCGCGTCGGCGGCCTTGCCGTGGCGCACCATCGCCGCCCTGTGCGGCCTGCCGCTCGCCTGAGCGCCAGCGATCGCGCCTGCACGCTGATCGGGCAGGGCTAAGAAACCTCAATGTTTCGTAAGCTTTGTGGATGCGTTCCGATTGGCCTTGGCCTATGGTGCGCGCGCTGGGACAGGGAGAGACAGGAATGGCGCAACGGTCCGTAATTTGGCTTGCCGGCTTGCTGGCAATGGCTTTGGGCGCGTGTTCGGGTGGCTCGGACGAGGCGGCGACAGGGCCGGCGTTGGAAACACGCGATGCCACCGCGCCGCGGGCTGCGGAAACCACGCCCGGCCAGTTCGCCTTCCTGCGCTATTCGGTCGATGTCGACGGCGATGCACCGAACCTGTGTCTCGGTTTCACCCACCCGCTCGACCCTGCCGTTGATTACGCCTCCTACGTCTCTGTCACCCCGGCCCGCCCGATCGCGCTCGACGCCGACGGTCAGACCCTGTGTGTCGGCGGTCTCGGCTTTGGCGACGGGCAATCGCTGACCCTGCGCGCCGGTCTGCCGGCAGCCAATGGCGATGGCTTGCTGGTCGATGAGACGGTGGATGTCGATTTCGGTGACCGCCCTGCCTATGTCGGCATCGCCGGCGATGGCGTCATCCTGCCGCGTCTCGATGCTGACGGTCTGGCGATCGAAACGGTCAATGTCGACAGTGTCGCGATTGTCCTGCGCCGTATCAATGACCGGGCACTCGCCTTCCGCTCCATCACCTCCGGCGCCAATGTTGCGGCGGGTGACTATTACTGGTCCGACCAGGACGAGGATCCCGACGCGGTCGGTGAAATCATCTGGCGCGGCGAGATGGACACGGCTGGCCTGCTCAACACGCCGGTCAGCACCATCTTCCCGATTGCCGAAGCCATCGGCACCCTGTCGCCCGGCGCCTATCACATCAGTGTTGTCGATGCGGCCGAGGCGGAAGATGACTATCGCACACCGGCCCGGGCCACGCGTTGGTTGGTGATCACCGATCTCGCCCTGACCGCCTATCGCGGCGCCGAGGGTGTCGATTTCATGGTGCGCTCGCTGCAGACCGCCCGACCGGTTGCCGATGTGCGCGTCGAACTGGTCGCCCGCTCCAATGAAGTGCTGGCCAGTGTCACCACCGATGCCAGCGGTCGCGCCCGTTTCGATGGGCCGCTGACGCGTGGTGAAGGCGCCATGGCGCCGCGCCTGCTGACCGCTTACGGCCCGGACAATGATTTCGCCGTGCTCGATTTCCAGCGCAATCCGGTCGACCTGTCCGGGCTCGACACGTCCGGCCGCCAACGTCCCGAGGGAGCTGACGGTTTCGTCTATCTCGACCGCGGGATCTATCGGCCCGGCGAGGCCGTGCAGGTCAGCGCCCTGATCCGCGACGCCGAAGCCCGTGCCATCAGTGACCGGCCGGTTGATCTGACCGTGTTCGGCCCCAACGGGATCGAGGCCGCCAATGTCCGGTTCCCGGCAGCGGCCGACGCCGGCGGTGTCACCTGGACCTGGGATATACCTAGGACCGCCGCACGCGGCGAATGGCGGATCGTCGCCGAGATGGATGGTTATGGCCGCGTCGGTCAGGCCCGTTTCTCGGTCGAGGACTTTGTGCCGCAACGTGTGGCCCTGACGCTGGACGGTGATGATGAAACGCCGATCCGGGCTGGCGAGACCCGCGATATCGAGGCCAATGTCCGCTTCCTCTACGGCGCGCCGGGGGCCGGTCTGGTCGTTGAGGGACGGGTGCGTGTTGAAGCCGACCCCAGCCCCTTCTCCGACTATGCCGACTTCCGCTTTGGCCGGTCCGATGAGCCCTTCCGCGAATTCACCGATGATCTGCCGGATACGGTTGCCGATGGTGCCGGCCAGGCGGTGCAGACGATTGCCCTGGGCGCTGCCGGTCGCGATGCCAGCCAGCCGCTGCGCCTGCGGGCGGTGATCTCCGCCATCGAGCCGGGCGGTCGCCCGGTCGCCGATGATGTGCGTATTCCCTACCGTCCGGCCGATCTCTATCTGGGCCTGCGTCCGCAATTTGACGGCCGGGCCGAACGCAATCGCGAAACCGCCATCGACGTTGTCGCCCTCGATCCGGCCGGCGCCGCGCAAGCGGTCCCGCTGGACTGGCAGCTGGTGCGCATCGATTGGCAGTATGATTGGTACCGGGTCGATAATGGTCGCTGGCAATGGCGCCGCACCCGCGAAGTCATTCCGATCGAACAGGGCGTGATCACGACCGCCGCCGCCGGCCCGGCCTCGATCGATATCCGGGCGCTGGATTGGGGCAGCTACCGCCTGGTAGTGACCGATGCCGCGAGCGGGCAGGCCGCGTCGACCGATTTCTGGGTCGGCTGGGGCTCGACCGCCCAATCGGGCAGCGAGGCACCGGATCGGGTCGCCCTGTCGACGCCCGACACGGCGACCGCGGTCGGCGACCAGGTCACGCTCAGCCTGTTGCCGCCCTATGCCGGTGAGGCCGAGATTGTGATCGCCAGCGATCATGTCATCGAGACGCGCTCGATCACCATCCCGCAGGAAGGCGCCGAACTGTCCTTCCGTGTCACTGAGGAGTGGGGCGCCGGTGCCTATGCCATGGTGTCGCTGTTCACGCCGCGCCACCCGGTCGACCAGCCGGCGCCGCGCCGTGCTGTCGGTATCGCTTATCTGCCAGTCGACATGGGCAATCGCACCTTCGAACTTGCTCTTGATGTGCCTGACCGCATCCATCCGCGGCAGACGCTTGATCTCGGCATCACGCTGGATGGTCCGGTGCGCGAAGGCGCTTTCGTGACGGTGGCGGCAGTCGATGAGGGCATTCTCGCCCTGACCCGGTTCGCTTCGCCGGACCCGGTCGACTGGTTCTTCGGTCAGGCGGCGCTCGATGTGGCGCTGTATGATGATTACGGTCGCCTGCTCGATCCCAACCAGGGCGCTGCCGCGGCCGTCCGGTCCGGTGGCGACCAGATTGGCGGGGCTGGCTTGACCGTGGTGCCGACGCGCACTGTGGCTCTGTTCAGTGGTCCGGTCTTGGTCGGTCGCAATGGTCGTACGACGGTCAGCCTCGATATTCCCGACTTCAATGGCGAGCTGCGACTGATGGCGGTGGCCTGGAGCACGTCGGCGGTGGGTGGGCTGTCACAGCCGGTGACCGTGCGCGATGATGTGCCGGCCGAGCTGATCCTGCCGCGCTTCCTGGCGCCGGGCGATGTCTCGACCGCCACTCTGACCATCGACAATGTCGATGGTGCGGCGGGTGACTACCAGACGACCGTGTCGGCAACAGGCGCGGTCTCGGCCTCTGCCGGGGACCGGCTGAGCCTGCAGCAAGGCGAACGGGCCGACCGTCGCTATCCGCTGACCGGCGCCGATGCCGGCATTGGCGCCGTCGGTCTGGCGGTGGCCGGTCCGGATGCGTTTGCCGTGTCGCGCGATTACCCGATCGAGGTCCGCTCCGCCTGGTTGCCGTCCTCGACCGTGACACGGGGTCGATTGCTGCCCGGCGAAAACTGGACGTTGAGCGCGGAGGCCTTGGCGGCCTATCTGCCCGGCAATTCCGCGGTCACGCTCAGCTTCTCCCCGACGCCGCTGGACGAGGCGGCTCTGCTGCGTTCCTTGTCGCGCTACCCTTATGGTTGCACCGAACAGATCACCAGCCGGGCGATGCCACTCCTGCTCGCCGACCCCTTGGCCGGTGCGGCCGGGATTGGCGGGGTGGATGGCAGTCGCGCCATCGTCCAGGAGGCCATCGCCACCCTGCTCAACCGGCAGGCCAATGATGGCGCCATCGGCCTGTGGCGGATCGGCGATCGCCAGAGCCGTCCGTGGATCGGAGCCTATGCCGTTGATTTCCTGGCCCGCGCCAAGGCGGCCGGCTACACGGTGCCCGACGCGGCGCTTGATCGCGCCTATGCCGTGCTCGAACATATCGCAGCGCAGGAAAGCTGGCGCGCCAGCGGCTATGATACCAGCATCTACTCTTGGCGTGGCCAGACCGATACGGCCGAGCGCCTGTCGGATCGCAGTGCTGCCTACGCGCTGTATGTGCTGGCCCGGGCCGGACGGGTGGATCGCTCGCGCCTGCGCTATATGCATGACGAGCGGCTGGAGCAGATCGACAGCCCGCTGGCCCGCGCCCAGCTCGGCGCCGCCCTGCACCTGATCGGCGACCGCGCGCGTTCGCGCAGTGCCTTTGACGCGGCCGAAGCAGCGCTGGGCTATGAAAACCGTGGTGACTGGTACCAGTCGGCCCGCCGCGATCTTGCCGGTGTTGTCGCCTATGCCGCCGAGGCGGGGGATGCCGAACGCATTGCCCGACTAGCCGAGCGTGTGGTGGCCGAACTGCCGGAACCCTCACGCCTGTCGACCCAGGAAAAAGCCTTCCTCCTGATGGCGGCCCAGGGCCTGTCCGGCGGCGCCGATGCCCTGTCCATTGACAGCGAGCTGACGGCTGAAAACCCGGCCCGTCCGGTCTATCAGCTGACGCCGGACATGCTGGACGCGTCGCTCGACTTCATTGCCGCTGGGGACGGCCCGGTCTGGGTCACCCAGCTCGCCCACGGCGAAACGCGTGAGGCGCCCGGTGAAGCGGCCGAGGGCCTGTCGGTCCAGAAACGCGTGCTGGCACTTGATGGCTCGACTGTTGACCTTGAGAGTTTGGTCCAGGGCGATCGGCTGATGATCGACATCACCGTCTCGCCGCACGAGCAGCGCCTGATCCCGGCCATTCTCGTGGACCTTCTGCCGCCGGGCTTCGAGATCGAGGCGGAAATCACGCCGTCCGATGCCGGCGCCCGCGGTCCTTATCGCTGGCTGGGCGAGGTGTTTTCGCCGTCGATGAGTGAGATCCGTGATGACCGCTATGCCGCCGCGATGGACCTGACCCATCGGCGACCGCGCCGGCTGGCCTATATCGTGCGCGCCGTGACCCCGGGCGAGTACACGCTGCCCGGCGCTGTGGTCGAGGACATGTATCGCAGTGACGTCTTCGCCCGGTCGGAAACTCGCCGCATCGTGATCGCGCCGCGCGACTGATCATGTTCGGACTGGGGCGGGCATATTGGTTCATCCTGGCGCCACTGGTGGCGCTGGTCGGGCTGTTGGCGCTGGATCGTGCCCTGCCGCCGCCGCTGCCATCGCCGGGGGCGGTTTCGGCCGTTGTCCGTGACCGCAATGGTGAGGTGCTGCGTGCGTTTCCGGTCGAGGAGGGGCGCTGGCGCCTGGCCGCCGATCTCGACCAGCTCGACCCGGATTTCGTTGCGGCCTTGCTTGTCTATGAGGATGAGCGCTTCTTCGAGCATTGGGGCATCGACCTGCCGGCCCTGGTCCGCGCCGCGCGCGACGGCGTGATGGCCGGCCGGATCGTGTCCGGCGGATCGACCATCACCATGCAGCTGGCCCGCCTGATCGAGCCGCGCGAGCGGACATTCGGGGCCAAGCTGATCCAGATGGCGCGGGCGCTGCAGCTGGAATTGCGTCTCAGCAAGGCGGAAATTCTCGAGCTCTATCTCACCCTGGCCCCCTATGGCGGCAATCTGGAAGGGGTGCGGGCGGCCAGCTGGGCCTATTTCGGGCGCGAGCCGGATGATTTGACGATTGACCAGATCGCCATGTTGATCGCCTTGCCGCAATCGCCCGAAGCGCGTCGCCCCGACCGCCGGCCGGACACTGCGATCCGCGCCCGAGGCCGGGTGCTTGACCGTCTGGCGGCGGTCGGACTGGCGCGCACCACCGCTTCGGCCGATGCGGTGAACGATCCGGCTCCGACGCGTCGCGCCTTTCCGGCCGAAGCTTGGCATGTGGCCGAGGCCCTGGTCGCGGCGCGCCCCGAGGTCCGCAATCATGTCTCGACGGTGGACCGGGCGCTGCAATTCATGTTGCAGGACAGCCTGGCCGCCGAATTGCCGGAGACCGGGAATGATGTGCAATTTGCGGCCATCATCATCGAGACCGAAAGCCGGGCCGTGCGCGCTCTGGCCGGGTCGGCCAGCCGGGGGCGCCCGGGAGGCTGGATCGATCTGACGGATCGGCCACGTTCGCCCGGATCCACCCTGAAGCCGTTTATCTACGGCATGGCCTTTGATGATGGTATTGCTGCGCCGGGCACACGCATCGCCGACCTGCCGCGCCGCTTTTCCGGCTATCAGCCCGATAATTTCGATCGCCGTTTCCGCGGCGATGTGACGATTGCTGAAGCGCTGCAGCACTCGCTCAACATTCCCGCCGTGACGACGTTGGACGGGGTTGGCGCGCGACGTTTCAATGCGGCGCTGGGCTTTGCCGGTGCCTCGCCCCTGCGACCGCGCCAGGCCGGTCAGGATAGCGGGCTGGCGGTGGCGCTGGGCGGTGCGGGCCTGACCGTGCGGCAAGTCGCAACGCTCTATGCCGCGCTGGGCGATGGTGGCGCGGCCCGGCCGCTGGTCTGGTTCGAGGACGAGGCGAGTGCCCCCGTCGGCGACGAGGGCGCCTTCCAGATCCTGTCAGCGGAATCGGCGGCTGAAATCCTCGCCGTGCTGCGCCGGGCGCCGCATCCGGGCGGTCGCATGCCGGCATTGTTGGCGCGCGGCGCGCCCGACATCGCCTTCAAGACCGGCACTTCCTACGGCTTTCGCGACGCGTGGGCGGCCGGTGTGGCGGGGCGCTATACCATCGTGGTCTGGTCGGGCCGGGCCGACGGGGCGCCGCGCGAAGGTGTGACCGGTCGCGATGTGGCGCTGCCGGTCCTGTTCCGCATTGCTGACGGGATCAGCCAATCCGGGCCGGATGCCGGCATGGATGTCGAGGGGGAGTCCGACACCTTGCCTGACGACACACCGCAAACCCTCGCCGACTTCCGCCAGGACAGGGCGCCGCACATCCTGTTCCCGCCCGATGGGGCCGAAGTATGGTCGGACCATGCCGGACGCGGTTTCATCCTGGCAGCCCAGGCGCCGGGGCCGCTACGTTGGTATGCCGATGGCCGTGCGGTCGGCCACAATGCGTTGGGCGAACCGGTCTGGGTGCCACCGGGGCCGGGCTTCTATTTGGTCAGTGCTGTCGACGAGCGCGGCCGTGCGACCGAGGTCAGCGTCCGCGTTCGCGGCGCCGCCCGACGCGCGCAATGATCGCGCACAATCAGGGCGCCGCATTGACCGTGAGCATGCGCACGCGCTTGTGATTGATGTGTGTGCGGACAAAGCCCGATTGAGCGCCTAGGTTGACGCGATCAGGAGACCGATATTGCATGCTGACAAGTCTACTCGTTTCGTTGGTGTTGAGCCTTGGCCGTGCGGGTGAGGGCGAGGAAATGGTGCTCGGGCAGACCACCGATTATCACACCAGCCTGATCGCCCTGTCCGGTCATGATTTTTATGGCTTGCAGATCGCAGTACGCCGCCATCGGCCCTGCCAGGTTCGCGCCTTCTTCCACGATGCGCCACCGCGGGCGGCGCAATATTGTTTCGGACGTGTCACGCAGCGCCATGTCACCGAGGCAGGGTCAGGGATTCTCGATGCCGGTGAACGCGTCAATGGCGTGGCGGCCTGCTTTACAGCGACCGACCGGGTCGGGGCGGTGCGGCTTTATACATTTTCCGGCGAGGCGGTGACTGCGCGCGTGGGTAATTGCGTCACCGAGTTTCGCACTGTGTGGTGCGAGCGCGGTTGGACGGTGCAGGGGCTGCAGCTCTATTTTGACCGTCCGGCGGGCGGGTTGAGCCATGCCAGCCTGGTCGGCATGCGCCCGCTCTGCGTCGACTCCGCCTGAACCCTTCCCTTGCCCCATCGGGCCGGGCGCGAGAAGCTTCGCCCGAATTAGGGGAGGGACTTCATCATGCTGCGTTATCTCATTGCGGTCGCCCTAGCGGCCAGCACGCTTGGCCACACGACAGCGGCGCACGCCCAGACCGATGACAGCGCCAATTGGGCCATCGTGATCCATGGCGGTGCCGGCGTCATCGAGCGCGGCGCCATGACGCCCGAGCGCGAAGCCGAATATCGCGCCGCCATGGCCGCCGCGCTGGCGCGCGGTGAAGCGGTGCTCGACGGTGATGGCAGTGCGCTCGACGCGATCGAGGCCGTCATCCATGGCCTGGAAGACGATCCCCTGTTCAATTCCGGTCGGGGCGCTGTATTCACAGCTGCCGGACGCAATGAGCTGGACGCCTCGATCATGGATGGTGCCACACTCAATGCCGGTGCCGTGGCGGGTGTGACCCAGGTCCGCCACCCGATCTCGCTGGCCCGCGCCGTGATGGACAATTCGCGCCATGTCATGCTGCAGGGTGAGGGCGCCGAGACGTTTGCCCGCGAGCAGGGGTTGGAGATCGTGCCGCCGGCCTGGTTCTTCACCGAGCGCCGATGGGCGGCGATGGAACAGGCCCTCGGTGCGCTGGGGCTCGACATTCCGGCGCGGCCCGAGGGTGCGCCTGCGGCCGCCGGGGTCGATCATGGCGAGCTCGAGCGTGATGCCCGCGAGCATCGTTTTGGAACCGTCGGCGTGGTGGCCCTTGATCGCGCCGGCAATATCGCGGCCGGGACGTCGACCGGTGGCACCACCGCCAAGCGTTGGGGCCGGGTCGGCGACAGTCCGATCATCGGGGCGGGCACTTATGCCAACAATGCCAGTTGCGGTGTGTCGGCTACCGGCACGGGCGAATACTTCATCCGCCTCACGGTCGCCAGCCGGGTTTGCGCTCTCGTGGAGCTGCAAGGGCTGAGTCTGCAGGCCGCTGCCGACCAGGTCATCATGGACGAGCTGAGGGCGCTGGACGGCGATGGCGGCATTGTCGCGCTGACCCCTGCCGGCGAGATCGCCTGGAGCTTCAACACGCCGGGCATGTATCGGGCCCGCCAGAGCGAGGGCGGTGAGGCGGTGGTTGCCATTTATGGCGACGAGGACTGAGGCGCACCGCTTGTCAGATGGCGTTTCGGGGCTAGAGAATCGAGGGCTCGCCGCGGCTGAAATAGGCCGCGTCGGCCTTCATTTGCGCGATGATGTGGTCGAAGGCCGCACGCACCCGCGCGCTCTTGCGCACGGTTTCATGGGCCACCACCCATAAATCCAGCGAGCTCTCGAAATCCGGCAGGATGCGCTCCAGCTCGGCGCTGCTGCGGGCGAGGCGATGCGAGGTCACGCCGACCCCGAAGCCGGCCTCCAACCCTTTGACATGACTGGCCGGGCTGTTCGACTTGAAGGAGACATGGCGCGGCAGAACAGGGGCGCCGGCCGCTGTCGCGGGCCAGCCGAAATAATCGCCGATCGACCAGCCCACGCCGGCATGGTCGGCCAGGTCCTCGACCACTTGCGGTCGGCCATGCTTGTCCAGATAGGTGCGCGAGGCATAGAGGCCGGCGCCGACCGTGGCGCCGCGGCGACCGACCAGACTTTGCTGGGTGCCCGGTCCGTTCCAGCGCAGGGCGATATCGGCTTCACGGTCAGCCAGATTGGCCGAATTGTTCTTGATCGTGATGTCGATCCCGATACCGGGATTGGCGACCTGGAAACTCACAAGCGCTCGCGGCAACCAGTCGGCCCCCAGACCTTCGGAGGCCGAGACCACGACCAGGCCGGACAGTGACTGGTCCTGCGCCATGGCGGCGCGTTCGATGGCCGAGGCCTCGTCGCGCATGCGGGCGGCGTGAGCGACGACCCGCTGGCCCAGCGGGGTCAGCCTTGTCTGTCCTTGCTCGCGCTCGAACAGGGGCTCACCGAATCGCGATTCCAGCGCCTGCAGGCGGCGCGTCACCGTGGGTTGACTGACCCCGAGCTCATGGGCTGCGGCGGTCAGGCTGCCAGCCTCGGATACAGCGAGGCAGACGAGATAATCAGACCAGTCATCCATACGAATTTGTATTCCGATGATCATGATATCGTCAATTCCATTCGCGGAACTTCGTTCTAAATATAAACAGTGTTCACCGCACTGCTCATATTCGGAGGGAATGATCGTGCGTACCATCCTGCTCGCTGCAACACTGGCTGTTGCCGCAACCCCCATGACGTTTGCGCAGTCCTGCGATGCTGAACCGGCGCTTGCCGGTCACCGCACCGCCAATGGCACCGTGCGCGCCCAGTACAACGCCGTCGAGCGTGGTGAATGGGCAAATGCAGTCCATATCGGTGAAGGCCTCGTCGACACTGGCATCTCCTCGCGCAACAAGATCGCCGCCTATTCCAACCTCTGCGCCGGCTATGCCGGGAACGGCGAGTTCGAAGCCGCCGTGACGGCCTGCAATTCGGCGCTCGAGCTGAATGACGGCGCTTGGCGCGCACTCAACAATCGCGGCGCGGCTCATTGGCTGGCCGGCAATCGCGATGCGGCGGCTGCCGACTTCCAGGCCGCCAATGCGGCGTCGTCCGGTGAGGACGAAGTGGCTGCGAATCTCGCACTGCTTACGTGCATGACATCAAGCTGATCCTCCCAGACTGGTTTGTAAGCTGCACAGACTGGCGGCCGGGGCGTGTTCTGCCCCGGCCGCTTTTTTGTCGCTGGCAGCCAGGCTCGCGCGGCGGCTGCGGTCGCAGGCTTCTAAATGGTTTCGATTGCAACTAAAACGGCGGTATCGATGTGACCGACCGGCACGCGCCGGCCTGACGCAGGGGATACGCCATGACGACCCTCCCGCCCAAGCAGCTGCTGGATGGCTATCGCGATTTTTGCCGCGATGAGTACAAGACGCAGCGCGAACATTATGCCGAACTGGCCAAGGGCCAGAATCCGCACACGCTGATCATCGCCTGTTCCGACAGTCGCGTGGATCCGGCGGTGGTTTTCAATGCCCGGCCCGGCGATCTCTTTGTCGTCCGCAATGTCGCCAATCTGGTGCCGCCGCGCGATGATGATGGTGGGCGACATGGCGTCTCGGCCGCCATCGAGTTTGCGGTCAGCGCCCTCGGTGTCGACCATATCGTGGTGATGGGGCATGGCCAGTGCGGCGGTGTTGCCGCCAGTGTCGCCGGGCTGGACACGCTGTCGTTCAAATATCTCGGCCCGTGGTTGGAGCCGCTCGAGTCGGCCCGCGCCGAAGTTCACGCAGACCATGCCGGTGCGGATAGTGAAACACTGTGTTCGGCGCTGGAACTCAACTCGATCCGCCACTCCATCGAACGCTTGCACCAATTCCCCTTTGTCGAGCGCGCCATCGCCGAACGGGGGCTGCAATTGCACGGTGCCCGCTTCTCCATCCATGACGGTGTGCTGGAGTGGATGGGGGAAGACGGGCAATTCCATCCGGTCTAGCCTCGTCAGGCCGTGGGCGCTGCCAGCCAGTCAATTCCGCGAAGATCAACCGGTCGGGAACGGACCGGAACCATTCACAAGCCACAGGGCACAAGCCACAGGGAAACCCGGATGAAACTCGCAACACTGAAATCGGATAGCCGCGATGGTCGCCTCGTCGTGGTGTCGAAGGACCTCGCCTGGTGTGCCGACGCCCATCAGATCGCCCCGACCCTGCAGGCGGCACTTGATGATTGGGCGCGCTGCGAGCCGGAGCTGCGCACACTGTCCGACGAGCTCGAGCGCGAGACCATTCCGCGCGAGCGTTTCCATGAACGCGAGGCCCTGTCGCCGTTGCCGCGCGCCTTTCAGTGGGCCGACGGCTCGGCCTATGTCAATCACGTCGAACTGGTCCGCAAGGCCCGCAATGCCGAGATGCCGGCCACTTTCTGGACCGATCCGCTGATGTATCAGGGCGGCTCCGACGCCTTCCTGGCGCCGCGCGCCGACATCCCGCTGGGTGATACGGCCTGGGGCTGTGACATGGAGGGCGAGATCGCCGTCATCACCGGCGACGCGCCGGCGGGCTGTTCGGTCGAGGATGCCGCCAAATCGATCCGCCTCGTCATGCTGGTCAATGACGTGTCCCTGCGCGGGCTGATCCCGGGCGAGCTGGCCAAGGGCTTCGGCTTCTTCCAGTCCAAGCCGCCGAGCGCCTTCTCGCCGGTCGCGGTGACGCCGGACGAGCTGGACGAGGCCTGGGACGGCAAGAAGCTGCATCTGCCGCTCCTGGTGAAGTACAATGGTGAGCTGTTCGGCAAGGCCGAGTGCGGCATCGACATGACCTTCGATTTCGGCCAGCTGATTGCCCACCTGGCCAAGACGCGACCGGTCACCGCCGGCACGATTGTCGGTTCGGGCACGGTGTCCAACAAGCTTGATGACGGCCCGGGCAAGCCGATCAGCGAAGGTGGCGTGGGCTATTCCTGCATCGCCGAAATCCGCATGATCGAGACGATCAATGACGGCAAGCCAAGCACGCCTTTCATGCAATATGGCGACACTGTCCGCATCGAGATGCGGGACAAGGACAACAAGTCCATCTTCGGCGCGATCGAACAGGAAGTGGTCAAGGCCTGATCTGCCGGTCGGGGGATGGACTCAGCAAGACATGAACGGGGCGGGGCGGTGGTCCCGCCCTTTTCGTTGCCGGCAGCGATTTGCTGGTTCGCGTGGGGAAGACGGGGACGGGCATCCAAAATCCGGCGCGCCGCGCGGAGCTGTCCTTAAATCCCTTGTCAGCCAGCGGGCCGTATCCGGTTCTTGAGGTCAAGGGCGCCGCAGGCGCCGCTTCGCGGGCATGCCCCTTGAGCTCAAGAACCGGATACGGCTTTCGCTCGGCAAGGGAATTATGGCTCGGTGGGCGCGCTGCGCCAGCCTTTCTTTTACCAGCCATATCCTCAAATCCCTGTCATCCCTCGGCTTGTCCGGGGGACCTTGTCCAGCCGGTCGATGGGGATGGCCGGGCTGGAGGGAAAACGAGGCCGAGGCGCGTCGGTCCTCGGATGGGTGATGACCTAGTGCGCCTGGTCCGGCGTCATTTTCAGCTGGTAGCGGGTGCCGTCAAAGCCCTCGAAGGCCTCGGAAATCTGCGGATGTTCGACCGGGCCATTCTCGGCGTCGGGCAGGAGATTGCCCTCGGACACGTAGGCGCCGTAATAGCTCTCATCATTCTCCGCCAGCAGATGGTAGAAGGGCTGGTCCTTGGACGGGCGGACATCTTCCGGGATGGACTCGTACCATTCCTCGGTATTGGCGAACTCGGGATCAACATCGACCACCACCCCGCGGAAGGGGAAAAGGCGGTGGCGTACCACATCGCCGAGTCCGAATTTGGCGTCGCGAACGATCATGCTCAACACTCTGACACAAATCTGCCGGCGCGGACCATCCTCGCGCGGCAGCCCATATTTAGGGTGTTTCGAGCAATAAGCTACGGCCTGCGCTGCCATCGGTCACGCATCCTTGCAGGGCCGACGCTTCCTTGTATCCTGCAACCAACATTGTGATCAGCCCGATTCGAGCCGCGCCTCCCGATCCCGGATGCGGCGCGCCGGTCGGCAAGAGGTATATCATGGCGGAGCCATCGTCCCGGGGCTCTCCGGGCAAGGACGCCGCCGCACGCAAGCGGAGAGGGCGCAAACGCGCGCCATCTCCCGTGTACGGCGCGATTGATCTGGGTACGAATAATTGTCGCATGCTCCTGGCGCAGCGCTCGGGCAGCAGTTTTCATGTCGTCGACGCCTTCTCTCGCGTTGTCCGCCTCGGTGAGGGGATAACCGGCAGCGGTGCGCTTTCCGAGGGCGCCATGGACCGGGCTGTCGAAGCGCTGAAAGTCTGTGCCGACAAGATCCGGCGCCAGAATGTGGTCAAGCATCGCTCCATCGCCACCCAGGCCTGCCGCATGGCGGTCAATGGCCAGGACTTTCTCGACCGGGTCGAGCGCGAGACCGGGCTGACCTTTGATCTCATCTCTGCCGAGGAAGAGGCGCGACTGGCCGTGCATGGCTGTGTCGACTTGCTCGACGAGGACAAGGAAGCGGCCCTGGTCATCGATATCGGGGGCGGTTCGACCGAGCTGTCCTGGGTCGACCTCGCCGAATGGCGACGCCGTGGCGGCCGCGAAAGCGGCGGCCGTCCGCCGATGAAATCCTGGACCTCGACACCGGTCGGCGTGGTCACCCTGTCGGAGCGCTTTCCCGAACGCGAGGGCGATCGTGCTGAATGGTATGCCGAGATGAAGGCCTATGCCCGCGACCTGATGAAGACGCCGCGCGGTGCCAAGGCGATGCGGCCGCTGTTCCGCGAAGGTCGGGCCCATCTGGTGGGAACGTCGGGAACGGTCACCTCGATGGCCGGTGTCCATTTGCGTCTGCCACGCTATGACCGCTCCAAGGTGGATGGGTTGTGGATGACCGGCGAGGAAGCGCTGGACGCCTGCAAGCGTCTGCGTGAGCTGGACATTCATGGCCGTGCCCAGGAGCCGACCATCGGGACTGACCGGGCCGAGCTCGTCCTTGCCGGTTGCGCCATCTATGAGGCCGTCGCGGAACTCTGGCCGGCCGAACGCTTGCGTGTGGGCGATCGGGGCTTGCGCGAAGGCATGTTGCTCAATCTGATGCGAAAGTCCAAGAAGCGCAGGCGCCGTCGCCGCAAGGGCGAGAGCACAACCCCGGCGACGCAGACCACGGGATCGGACGAATGAGCGACGACGACAAGACACCGCCGGACGAGCCGACCCCGCCCAAGGATCAGGGCGGCAAGGACGAGGCTGCCGGCGAGGGCCGCGATGCCGACAGCAATGCTGAACTTCCCGGCTGGGGCAGCAGCGACAAGCGTCGCCGTCGCCAGTCCGGTCCGATGAAGAAGGGCGGCGACGCCCGGGCTGCCAAGCAGATGTTTGAACGGGTCAAGACGGCGCGCGGCCGCAAGACCTCCTCGACCCGCTGGCTGCAGCGCCAGCTCAATGATCCCTATGTCAAGAAAGCCCAGATGGAGGGCTATCGCTCGCGCGCCGCCTACAAGCTGCTGCAGCTGGACGAGCGTTTCAAACTGCTCAAGCCCGGCATGCGCGTGGTCGATCTCGGCTCGGCGCCGGGCGGCTGGGTGCAGGTGGCGCTGAAGGCGGGCGCCTCGGAAGTTGTCGGTATCGACTTGCTGGAAATCGAGGCGATTGCCGGCGCGACCCTGCTGGAAAAAGACTTCACCGATGATGACGCGCCGGCTCTGGTCAAGGCGGAGATGGGCGGCGCCGCCGACGCCGTGATCTCCGATCTCGCGCCGTGGACGACCGGCCACAAGAGCACCGACCATTTGCGCATCGTTGCCCTTGCGGAGCTCGCCGCGCATTTCGCCGCCGAAACCCTTACGCCTGGCGGTTTCTTCATTGCCAAGGTTTTCCAGGGTGGATCGGACGGCGAATTGCTGAACTTCCTGAAAGCCAATTTCGAGAAAGTCCGCCATTTCAAGCCCGACGCCAGCCGTTCGGAAAGTGCGGAAACCTTTGTGGTGGCGATGGGGTTCAAGCGGTAGGGGCGCCACCGACGCCACTGACGATTAGCGATGGTGTGCGTCTACGCCGTACTGCTCTTGGGCACGGCATCCGCCAGCACGATGTCTGATGCCGGTGTCTCGGCCAGGATATCCATCGGCGCCGGGCGTCCCAGGAAGAAGCCCTGACCCTCGTCGCAGGCCTCGTCGCGCAGCAGGTCGAGCTGCGTCATCGTTTCGATGCCCTCTGCAAGGACCGGAATTCCCAGGCTCTTGGCCAGCGCCAGGATGGCGCGCACCACGGCCAGCGAACGATGGTCACTTTCCAGCTCGCCGGTGAAGGACTTGTCGAGCTTGATCTTGTCGAAGGGGAAGGTGCGCAGGATGTCGAGCGAGGAATAGCCGGTGCCGAAATCATCCAGTGCCACGGACACGCCGAGCGCCTTGATCTGACGCATGATGTGCATGGATTGCACCTTGTCCTTGATCAGCGCTGTTTCCGTCAGCTCGATTTCCAGGCGCTTCACCGGCAGGCCGGTTTCCAGCAGGATTTGCTGGATCTGGCGGGCGAGGCCCGAATGGGTCAGCTGCACCGCCGACAGGTTGACCGCGACCTTGTGATCATTGTCCCAGGACGCCGCGTCCCGGCAGGCCTGTCGCATCACCCATTCACCCAGTGGCAGGATCAGCCCGTTGGCCTCGGCCAGCGGGATGAAGGTGTCGGGGCCGATCGCGCCGAGGCGCGGATGGGTCCAGCGGAGCAACGCCTCATAACCGCGGATTTCGCCGGTCCCGATCGATGTCTGGACCTGATAATGGACGTGCAACTGGTCATTCTCGATCGCATGGCGCAGATCATTGGCCATGGCGCGACGTTCGCGAACCTCGTCGCCGAGTTCGGTGTCGTAAAAGCAGACGTCCAGCATCGGATCCATCTTGGCCTTGTACATGGCCAGGTCGGCATTGCGGACCAGGCTGTCGCGATCAGCGCCATCATGCGGGAAGACCGCGACGCCGATGCTCGCACCCGTGGCGGACTCGTATTCGCCATAGCTCACCGGGGTCGCGAACATCTGCTCAATGGTGTCGACGCGCTCCTGGAGGGCAATGCGGTTTTCCGCGTTCAGCACGACGCAAAATTCGTCGCCGCCCAGACGGGCCGCAAAATGGGTCTGGCCGGCCAGGCCCTTGAGCCGCTCGGCGAGGGCGCAAAGCACGGCATCGCCGGCCTCATGTCCCCAGACATCGTTGATTTCCTTGAACCGGTTGAGGTCGATTCCGACCACGGCCACGCCGTCCGCGTCCGGGCTGGCGAGGCGGGCGTCCAGATAGGTGTTGAAACTGGTGCGGTTGGCGAGGCCGGTCAGCGGGTCATGCAGCGCCATGTGGCGCAATTGTTCGTCGCTTTCCTCGCGGGTGCGGTGATCGATCAGATAGCTGGTGACGCCAGTCCCGATGATCACCATACCGGCCACGGCGACAGACAATGCCATGGCCCGGAAGGCGGCACTGTCGGCGCCCACTTCCATGCCGGCAATCGGCGTGACGACGAAGGCTGCCATGCCCGTGAAATGCAGGGCGACAATCGCGACAACAAGGATGCCCGGTGCGATGAAAACCGCTGGCCCGTTCTTCCAGCGCTCAACTGCCCAGAAGGCCATCCCAGCCAGGCCGGCCGCGAGTCCGATCGAGGCGGTGACATAGGCCTGATCCCAATCGACCAGACCATCGACGCGATAAGCAAACATGCCGGTGAAGTGCATCGCGGCGATGGCGAGACCGAACACACAGCCGCCGATGGCCGGGGCATGGCGGCTGAATCGCATGCCGGACAAGGCGAGGCCGGCGCCGGTGCCGGCAATCGCCAGGATCATGGAGACCAGGGTCAGCGTGGCGTCAAACGTCACCGGAACGCCGGGCTGGAAGCCCAGCATGGCAATGAAATGGGTCGCCCAGATCGAGGAGCCAGCGCAGACCGCCGTCAGGAACAGCCAGCCGGACTTCTCGGCACCGCGCGTGCTCAGGCCGCGGCGATAGAGATGCATGGTCACGACCGAGCCGGTGGCGCACATCGCAGCCGCCAGCAGGACAAGCCAGAGATTGTGTTCCGTGAACAGGCAGGTAAAGACGCGCATATCGCTCCCTAACTATAGCGATGACGACGTCTTCTAGCGTCGCGGCGTTAAAATTTGGTCGCCTCAAACCCACAGATTGTGTGTGGGCATAGGCGTGGTCAGCCTGCCGCCGGCTCCGTCCGCTGAATCGACACCGGTACGCCATTGGCGCCCATCTCATCCCAGATCCGGACCACGACACCGTGATCGCTCTCGTCATGGACTTCCAGCAAGACGGCACTTTCCGGGTTTTCAGCGCGATGGCGGTTGATGGATGCCAGGACCCGTTCGATATCGGTCCGGTCCTGATTGACGAAGATCTGGTTGTCGCCATCGACCTGGATCAGGATGACCGGTCGGTCCGGCGCATCGCACCCGGCGCCCTCGCATTCCGGCGGTGGACGCATATCGACGCCCTCCTCGGACAGGAAAGTGGCGGTGACGATGAAGAAAATCAGCAGGATGAAGACGATATCCAGCATCGGGGTCATGTTGACCTCTGCCTGGTCGTCGCGTTTGCGAAAGCGCTTGCGCATGCGGGCCTCCCCATTGGCCGATGTAACGCGCCAGCCTCACCCGGCGCGCTGTTACTGCAGCGCTCGCGCAAGGCGATAGCGGGGAGGCGGGAAGGTTATTTGCGGGCCGTATTAGGGCGGCAACCGGGCGTGTGTTCGCGGCAGCTTGCCCGCAGGCCACCCGGTGCCTAGCGTGACCACATGGCCGCAACAACGGACAATTCGACGTTGCAGCGCCTGTCAGACGGGATCTGGACCGCGTCCGGCGACGTCGTCACAGCCGCAGCGGGATTTCACTACCCCACGCGGATGGTGGTTATCCGCCTCGATGATGACCGGCTCTGGGTGTGGTCGCCGGTGGCGCTGAACGAAGCCCGTAAGCGCGAGATCGACGCGCTCGGCCTGGTCGCCCATATCGTGGCGCCCAACAGCCTGCACCATCTCGCCCTGTCCGACTGGCAGTCCGCCTATCCCGCCGCCCGCCTGCACGGCGCGCCGGGCATGGCGGCCCAACTCCCGGATCTGAAATTCGACACCGAATTGACCGACACCGCCGATCCGGCCTGGGCCGGACAGATCGATCAGATCGTCGTGCCCGGCAACCGGATCACCACCGAAGTCGTCTTCTTTCACCGGGCCAGCGGCACGGCGATCTTCACCGACCTGATCCAGCACCTGCCGGACGACTGGTATTCCGGCTGGCGACGCTGGGTCGCGCGCTGGGACCGGATGACCGGGCCAGCGCCCGCCGTCCCCGGCAAATTCCGTCTCGCCTTCCGCGACCGGAAGCGCGCGCGCGCCGCCATCGACCGCATCCTCGCCTGGCCGGCCAGAACCGTCCTGTTTGCGCATGGTGAGCCGGTGCGGGACGATGCGCAGGCGTTTTTGACGCGGGCCTTTGCCTGGTTGCGTTAGGGCGGGGGGCGGCCGCCCTTGTGAGGGCTGGCGCGGCGCGCTGACCGCCCCATTCTTTCCTTGCAGAGATTTCGCCGCAGTGACTTCGCGCCGTCAAGGCGCATGCCCGCTTCGCGGCGCCGAAGGCGGCCTTGACGACGCGAAGTCACTGCGGTCTGCTGGCTGGCAAGCAATGTATGGCGAGATTTGCGCGGGACGCGCGCTGGTGAACTAGGTGTCCGGACTCGCTCCACGAACGCGTGTTGCTCTCCCCCACATCGCGACATTTCCGCGACGGCCCGCATCCCTCCCTTGCCACACGCTCGAATCCATTCTATTGCCGCGCCGCAAGCAGCAATGAGGAGTCTCCCATGGAGATTCGTGAAGGTCTCACCTTCGATGATGTGCTCTTGCAACCGGGCCCGTCCGAAGTTCTTCCCGCCGATGCCAATGTCTCCACGCGTGTGGCCAGCGATGTCGCGTTGAAGATTCCGATGCTCGCCGCCGCCATGGACACCGTGTCCGAGAGCGGCATGGCGATCGCCATGGCACAGGCTGGCGGCCTCGCGGTCATCCACCGCAATCTCACCATTGCCGAACAGGCCGAGGAAGTGCGGCGGGTGAAGCGTTATGAGAGCGGCATGGTGGTCAATCCGGTGACGATCTCGCCGGATGCGACACTCGCCGATCTGCGCGCCCTGATCGCCCAGCACCGGATTTCCGGCATTCCCGTTGTTGAAGGCGCCACGCCGGCTCGCCCGGGCAAGCTGGTCGGCATCATCACCAATCGCGATGTCCGCTTCGCCGATGATCCCAATGAGAAGGTCGGCAATCTGATGACCCGTGACGTGGTCACGGTGAAGGTCGGCGCCTCGCAGGACGAAGCCCGCGCCAAGCTGCACAAGCACCGCATCGAGCGCCTGCTGGTTGTCGATGACGAAGACCGTTGTATCGGCCTGATCACGGTCAAGGATATGGAAAAGGCGCAAGCCTTCCCCAATGCCGCCAAGGACGCCCAGGGCGCGCTGCGCTGTGCGGCGGCGACCACGGTCGGGGATAGCGGTTTCGAGCGCGCCGAGGCGCTGATCGATGCCGGGGTCGATGTGATCGTGATCGATACCGCCCACGGCCAGAGCCAGTCGGTTCTCGACCAGGTCACCCGGGTCAAGAAATCCTCCAGCATGGCCCGTGTCGTGGCCGGCAATGTCGCGACCTATGACGGCGCCAAGGCGTTGATCGAGGCGGGGGCGGACTGCGTGAAAGTCGGGATCGGGCCAGGCTCGATCTGCACGACGCGGATTGTCGCCGGTGTCGGCGTGCCGCAGCTGACCGCCATCATGGATGCCCGCCGCGCCGCTGAAGGCACGGATGCCTGCATCATCGCCGATGGCGGCATCAAATTCTCCGGTGACATGGCCAAGGCGGTCGCCGCCGGCGCCCATTGCGTCATGGTCGGCTCGCTTCTGGCGGGGACGGAGGAAGCGCCCGGCGAGGTCTTCCTCTATCAGGGCCGGTCCTACAAATCCTATCGCGGCATGGGGTCCCTCGGCGCCATGGCGGCCGGCTCTGCCGACCGTTATTTCCAGAAGGATACCGAGCGCATGAAGCTGGTGCCGGAAGGGATTGAAGGCCAGGTGCCGTATAAGGGCCCGGTCGGACCGATCCTGCACCAGATGGTCGGCGGTCTGCGTGCCGCGATGGGCTATACCGGCTCAAAGACAATTGCCGACCTGCATGAGCGGGCGCAATTCGTGCGCATCACCAATGCCGGCCTGCGCGAAAGCCATGTCCACGACGTCAAGATCACGCGCGAAGCGCCGAATTATCCGACGACGAGCTGAACAGATAGCCGGTGAGGGCAAGCCGCCATCTTCGCATGGAGGCCATGCCCGGGCGGAGATTGCCGGTTGGTGGCGGGGTGACTACCCCGTTTCCATCCATTTTTCCAAGGGGAAGCCTGATGTCTGACGCTTTGATTTATCCGCTTCTGGTGCAAGTCGCCCTGACCTTTGTCCTGCTGTTCGCCAATGCGTTGATGCGCACCGGCGCGGTCGGGTCCGGAAAGGTCAAGCCGGCCGATATCGTGCTCGGCCAGCGCGCCTGGCCGCGCAAGGTTCAGCAGGTCTCCAACGCGTTTCAGAACCAGATGGAAACACCGACGCTGTTCTTCGTCGGCATCATCCTGGCGCTTGTGCTGGGCCTGGGTGGCCCGGTCCTCGTGGCGCTGGCCTGGGTCTGGGCGGCGCTGCGCATCATCCATGCCGTGATCCACACCACCAGCAATAATCTGCGCTGGCGCTTTTACAGTTTTGCTGCTGGCGTCTTCGTTCTGCTCGCTTTTTGGATCACGCTGGCGGTCGGGATCTTCACCCGATGACACAGGACCAGCCGATGATCGAGACCGACCAGGACATCCTCTTCCTGCTGACCGGCGCCTGGGACGACGCCGATGGCGGTCCCTGGCTGTGCGCCGATTGCTGCACGATGGAGGGCGCGCTCAAAGTCAATTCGCACTGGGTGGACGCTGTCACGCTGGTCCGGATCGACTATGCCCGTCCGCGCGCGGAGATCGTGGCGCTGCTGGACGCGGACCATCAGAATGCGCCGACGCTCATCCTGGCCGATGACACGACCGCCCATGTCGAGCCGGAGGCGGTTGTGAACGGGCGCCGGATCTACACCGACCCCAAGGCCATCTGCCGTCAGCTGGCGGCGTGCTATACCGGCGCCCAGCCGAAATAAACCGCGCCCGAGTGCGCCCCTACAAGACGGATATCCGACATGAGAGACGGCGCACGCATTGCCGCGGCCATCGAGATTCTCGACACGCTCCAGACCCAGCACCAGCCAGTGAAGGACGCCGTGCGCGATTGGGGCAAGGCGCACCGCTTTGCCGGCTCGGGCGATCGGGCCTGGATTGGCGGGCTGGTGCTCGACGCGCTGCGTCACCAGTCCTCGACCGCCTACGCGATGGAAGATGATGCGCCCCGCACGCTGGCGATCGGCACGGTCGGTCGGGTTTGGGGCATCGAGGCCGATGCCATTGACGCCATGTTCGACGGTGATGACCACGCGCCGGACAAGCTGACCGATGCCGAGCGCGAGGGCTTGGCTCGGGACATTTCCGACGCGCCGCTTCATATCCGTGGTGACGTGCCGGAATGGCTGGAAGAAAGCTTGATCCGGGCCTTTGGTGAGGCGGCGGCGGAAGAGGGGCGCAAGCTCTCTTCGCGGGCACCGGTCGATCTCAGGGTGAATGAAGCGAAAGTCGATTTTGATCGTGCTTTCAAAGAGGTATCGTCGAAACTGAAAGCGGCTGAAAATAGCCCCTTGGTGCGCTCAGGTATTCGAATTCCGCAGCGCGACCCGCGCGGCAAGTCGGCGGCGGCCGAGAGTATTCCCGCCTATGGCAAGGGCTGGGTCGAGGTCCAGGATATCGGCTCCCAGCTGGCGGCCCTGGCTTCGGGCGCCCGTGCAGGCGAGCAGATACTGGATTATTGCGCCGGTGCCGGCGGCAAGACGCTCGCCCTGTCGGCCCTGCTGCACAATACCGGACAGGTCCATGCCTGGGACATTGATTGGCGCCGGCTGCGCGCCATCTGGCCGCGTCTCAAGCGCGCCGATGTGCGCAATGTCCAGGTTCACGACGATAGCGAAGACAAGGCCTTGGGCGGCTTTGTTGAGAAAATGGATGTCGTCTTCTGCGACGCCCCCTGTACCGGAACCGGCACCTGGCGCCGCCGCCCCGACGCCAAATGGCGGTTGAAGCCCATGGCGCTGGAAAAGCGCATGGCCGAACAGGACATCGTGCTGGAACGCGGTCATCGCTATGTGAAGCCGGGCGGCCGCCTTGTTTACATCACCTGCTCGGTCCTGCCGGAAGAAAACGGTGACCGGGTCAATGCCTTCCTCGACAAGGTCGAGGGCTTCAAACCGGTGCCGGTGCTGGACGTGTTGGTCCAGTCGGGCGGCCTGGGCGACGGCGCCGAGGCGTTGCTGGAACCTTGCGTCACCGAACACGGCGCGCTGCAGCTTTCGCCGGGTCGGACGGACACGGACGGGTTTTACATCTGCGTGATGGAGCGGGTGGGGTGATGGACGGCTGAGTGATACCGACTCACCAGGGCGTTTTCAGGTCGGCATGGGCGTGAAGGTTGAAGGCCGAGACGAATGCTAGCCCCAGTGCCGCGGTGAGCGCGGGCACCACACCGCAATAGGCCATCGGGGCGCTCTCTGCGGCGTGTCTGTGGCCAGCAAATGGCAAGGTCGTCGCAGCTCGCTCCGCCTGCCATGAAAACTATCTCCAGCCGTTGCGCCGCCGTTTACCGGCGGTCGCCTGCGGCCCGTATCCGAGTTCGGTCAGCCTTTGCCGCGTTGCCGCGGTCACCTGCCCATCCAGCGCCGAACCCGCGCCCGCCCGTCGCCGGGTCAGGGGCTGGTTGATCAGCGGCACGCTGTCGTGTTCCAGCCCGTGCAGCTCGATGCGTCTCGTGGCGAAGTGCAGCTGGGCCGGTTCGAACTTGAAGCCGAGGAAGGTCATCAGCGTCGTCATGGTCGCTTTGGGTCGGGTCACCAGATCTTCATAGCGCACGCGGCAAATACGGCCTGCCAGGCTGCGTTCGGCGGCGAGGCCGATACCGGTCAGGTCGGTCCAGTATTTCAGCGCCGCGCCCGGATCGCTGACATGCGGGAAGGGGCGGCCCTGAGGGTCGCGCCAGTCGCGGGCGAGCAGGGAGTTGGCGACATCGCGGCCATCCCGCACGACATGGATGAAGCGGGCCTGCGGCAGGAGGCGTCCGAGTGGATCAAAGGCAGCGACATTGAGGCTGGTCTTTTCAACCAGGACCTCGACCCCCGGTGTATCCAACGGTGCGCTGATCATGCCGGTCAGGAGTTCGGCCATGGATTGGCGCATGTCCTCGGCGCCGAGATCGAAATCCCGGGCGTGCAGCGGCCCCAGCTCACGGGCGAAATTCTGCCATTGCATGGCGATCGAGGGCGGCAGGCCGGTGTCGGGACCGCAATGGACATGGCGGTGCGGTTCGATCAGGCGGCGCAGCACGGTCAGGCCGGAACGCGGGCAGCCACCGGCAAAAATCAGGCCCGCCCCGTCGCGGCGCGCCGCTGCGCCGGACGTGTCAGACATAGCCCAAATCAGCCAGATGCTGGCCGGCAATACGCATCACCGTGTCGCGCTCGGCGGTGTCGAGGTCTTGCTGCCAGCGTCCGATGGCCCGGCGGTCGACCGGACCGGCGACGCGTCCGGCGCTGGATTCAGCCGTGCCGGCGGCGGCGTCAAACTCGCGGGCGTGATCGAGGGCTCGGGCCTTGGCCGCGTCGTCCTCGCCGAGCGCGTCAAACAAGGGGGAAATCGTGCCGGCCGGATCGCTGACCAGTGCCTCATAGCGCAGCTCGAAATAATTCGGATCACCGTGCATCCGACGGCCGGCATCAATGCTGGCGCACCACAGGCGGGCGGCCGCTTCGGCATCGCGCGTGATCGCCATTGGCTGGCCGGTGCTGCCATCAGTCCAATCCATCGACAGGAGGGAGGCAACGACGTCGCGACCATCGCGGACAATGCCGATCAGCGGACTGTCCGGGAATATCTGCCGCAGGCGGGAAAAGTGCAGGATATTGGCCGGGGTCTTTTCGGCGACGCGGGCCCCGGTGCGGGCGTGCAGGGGCGCGAGCAGGCTGTCGATGGTGCGGGCAAAGCGATCATTGAGGGCCTGCCGGTCGAGGCCATAGCCACGTTCCAGCATGTCGGCCTGGCCGGTTTCGATCTGTTCGGCGAGATGGCACAGCGCCGGGATGATCCGCATTTCCGGGCCGCACACGATATTGCGGCTGGCATTGACCATGGCGCGCAACAAGGTCGTGCCGGAGCGCGGCGCGCCGCCAATGAAGATGGGAGATTTTCCGACAGCGTACTGCATGACCGATCCGGGGAGGACTTGTCAGCACGGATTACCAGTCGATCGACTGCGGAATAAGTTACAATAGTTCAATGTGTTACGGAAAGTTCATGCAGGCGTAACCTGACCGAGTCCCGTGTCTGTCGGTCGCTAGGTTCGCGGTCGTCCGGGCCGACTGACGCGGCTGATCAGCTGCTTTCCCGCGACCAATAAGGGCCGCTCGACCCAGCGGTGGGCCAGTGCTCCGAGCGCGATGCTGCCGGTCAGGCCGGTCGCATACAATACCAGCAGGCCCGGCAGTGCGCCGGGGATGAGATCGGGCAGCAGACGCGCCAACACGCTGATGACCAAAAGGTGGCCGAGATAGATGGCATAGGACCAGTCACCGACTGCCGCGACGCCGCGTGGCCAGCGTGGTTGCCAGGCCAGAACTGCAGCGACGATACCAATCGCGAGCGGGGCGAAGATCATCGCCCGGGTGTCCGCGTGGGCCAGACCGTCAATGCCAAAGCGTCCGGTCCAGACGGCGGCCAGTGCAAAGCCCAGCACGGCGAGCAGGCTGGCCGCACCGCGCATGCTCGGTAGCCGGTCACGGAATTCTGCCAGCACGATGCCGGCGAGAAATTGCAGGTTGAAGCCGCTCAGGGCCAGTACTGCCCAAGGCGGGCCGGGGCGCAGAATATCGGTCATGGCGAGAAGGGTCAGCCCGGCCCACAGGCCCGCCGCCGCAAGTCTCCAGCGTCGTGGCAGGAAGAGCGCAAGCCCGTAGACGAGGTAGAAGTAGAGCTCATGGGTCAGCGTCCAGCCGACCAGCAGGAGTGGCGGCTGACCGGTGGGCAGCAGGCTCAGGCTGGTTACCCAATCGATGGACTGATCGGCAAAGCCCAACTGGTCACCGATCAGCATGTAACCGATGGCGACCAGCGCCGTGAAAATCCAGTAGAGCGGGAAGATCCGGTTCAACCGCTTCAGCCCGAAGGCGAGGGACGGGCCGTCGGCTTGACGGTAGAGCGTGTGGATGATGAAGCCGGAAATGACGAAGAACACGTCGACGCCGGCAAATCCGGTAAACCCGACGGGTCCGAACCCGTCGGCTCCGAGAAACCGGCTTCCGGCCTGGTGCAGATGGCCGACCACGACCATCATGACAGCGATCGCCCGCAGGTATTGCAGCTCGATGATCTCGGCGTGGGGACGGGCGGTCGGCATTTAAACTCCGGTCAGCGGGCCGATCATCGCGCGACCGGTTGTTCGCGCAAGATTGACCCGGGCCACCGTGTCTCGCCAAGCGGGATGATCAGCCGCGCGTGAAAACCAGAGAGAAGGTGACCGGTGTGACCGGTGTGATCGAGGGCAGACCGGCGAGGTCCTGCAAGGTCGCGAGACCGTCGGTCAGGCCGAAATCAGCCGTGTGCAACAAGACCGGTCCGTGGCTTTCAACAAGCACATTATGCCCGTCAATATCGGTGACCATGACGTCGGCCTGTATATTGGCCGAGGCCCCGTGCAGGTCGATTACCGCCTCGAGCGTCAGCGGGCGACGCTCGCCAATGTCCAGATCGGCCAAGGCTGCGAGGTCGAGCGTGGTGGTGATCCGCGCCTGCGGGAATTCACCCGTTTCAAAAAAATGCTCACGCATGCGCTCATTGCGGATATCGATGCCGGTCGCGACCGTGTCGAGGTCAATGACCAGCTCGGCCCGGCCCTGGCCGTCGACCGATCCGCGAAGCCCGGTGAAGTGATGCGCCTCGGCGACGTCGCCGGATTTGATCGAGACAAAGCCCAGGTGCGAAGCCTCGCTGTCGAGCCGCCAGTCGGCGCCGGTAACCGGCTGGGAACAAGCAGCAAGCAAGGCAACAAGACTGAGAAGGGCGGGCAGACGCATGACAGCACTCCTTGGCAGCGGCACCTGCCTTACCTGCGCGTGCTTGAGGTCCGGTTCAAGCCCGCCGGCCGGTTTTCCGGGCAAAATCTGCCAAAGCGCAGGTCCGGCGTCGCCCGGGACTGGTCAAGCGGACTGACTCGCGCTATCGGGCCACATGCTGACAGATGTTTCTGCCATCTCCCCACAATCTGACCTCCGGGACACCTGCGCGCGCGGGTGCGAACGCCCATGACTGATCAACACGACAAACTCCTTATCATCGATTTCGGCAGCCAGGTGACCCAGCTCATCGCGCGCCGTGTCCGCGAAAGCGGCGTGTTTTGCGAAATCCACCCCTATAACCGCGCCGATGCCGCGTTCATCGATGCCTACGATCCCAAGGCGATCATCCTGTCAGGCTCGCCGCATTCCACCCATTGGGACAATTCTCCGCGCGCCGATGCATCCGTCTTCACACGCGGCATTCCGGTGCTGGGCATCTGCTATGGCGAGCAGACCATGTGCGCCCAGCTGGGCGGCCGGGTCGAAGCCTCCGACGAACGCGAGTTCGGGCGGGCGGATATTACCCTGATCGAGGACAGCCCGCTGTTTGCCGGTTTTGGACCGATCGGTCATGAGGAACGCGTCTGGATGAGCCATGGCGATCGCGTCGCGGCGTTGCCCGAAGGCTTCAAGGTCATTGCCAAGTCCGGCCATGCGCCCTTTGCGGCCATCGCCGATGAGGAACGCCGTTTCTACGGCGTGCAATTCCACCCGGAAGTCGTGCACACGCCGCGTGGGGCGGCTCTGCTCAACAATTTCACCCACCAGATCGCCGGTCTGACCGGGGATTGGTCGATGGCCAATTTCAAGGATGAGGCGATCGCCAAGATCCGCGAACAGGTTGGTGACAAGCGGGTGTTGTGCGGCCTGTCCGGCGGGGTCGACAGCTCGGTCGCGGCGGTGCTGCTGCACGAGGCCATCGGCGACCAGCTGGTCTGCGTCTTCGTCGATACTGGCCTGATGCGCCAGGGCGAGGCCGATGAGGTCGTCACCCTGTTCCGCGAGCACTACAATATCCCGCTCGTCCATGCCGAGGCCGAGGATCTGTTCCTGACCGCCCTCGAGGGCGTCGATGATCCGGAGAAGAAGCGCAAGATCATCGGCAGCCTGTTCATTGATGTCTTCGACGAGAAGGCCAAGGAGGCCGGCGGCGCCGATTTCCTCGCCCAGGGCACGCTCTATCCCGATGTCATCGAAAGCGTCAGCTTTGATGGCGGGCCCTCGGTCACCATCAAGTCGCACCATAATGTTGGTGGCCTGCCGGCGCGCATGAAGATGAAGCTGGTCGAGCCGCTGCGCGAGCTGTTCAAGGATGAAGTCCGCGCGCTGGGCCGTGAGCTCGGCCTGCCGGACGCTTTTGTCGGCCGTCACCCCTTCCCGGGACCGGGCCTCGCCATCCGCATCCCCGGCGCCGTCTCCAAGGAAAAGGCCGACATCCTGCGCAAGGCCGACGCGATCTATATCGAGGAGATCAAGAAGGCGGGTCTCTATGACGAGATCTGGCAGGCCTTCTCGGTCCTGCTGCCGGTGAATACTGTGGGCGTGATGGGCGATGAACGCACCTATGACGCCGTCCTCGCCCTGCGCGCTGTCACCTCCGTCGACGGCATGACCGCCGACTACTACCCCTATGACCACGACTTCCTGGGCCGCGTCGCGACGCGGATCATCAATGAAGTACGCGGGGTGAACCGGGTGGTCTATGATGTGACCAGCAAGCCGCCGGGGACGATTGAGTGGGAGTAGGGGCGAGCACGCCTCCTTCGGGTTGAAGGCCGCGCCTGCGCAGATTGATCCATAAATCCCTTGTCAGCCAGCGGGCCGTATCCGGTTCTTGAGCTCAAGGGCGCGCAGCGCCGCTTCGCGGTTGAAACCCTTGAGCTCAAGAACCGGATACGGCTTTCTCCCGGCAAGGGATGTATGGTTGAGCTTGCGCCGCGCGCGCGCTTTCAATGCCTTTCGCCTCCCCCCAATCCCACACGCCATTTTTCCCGGGCGAAGACCCGGGACCGACCGGACTTGCCTTGAAGCGCTGAATCTCCCGTAGGTCCCGGATAGCGCTGACGCTTCCGGGAAAATGGTGTTGGTGATGGTGAGTGCAGGGGCCGCTTTCTTCAGCGCAACGCCTTCACCACCACACTCATCGGCAAAAACAACACCCGACCATCCGCTGGCCAGGCCAGAAACTCGGCGCACCGTATATAAAAGCGTTTCGCCGCCTCGTTCTTGGCGTGAACCAGCACGGCGGCGATGCCGATGGTTCGTGAGGCGATGGCGATGCGGCGCAGGGCGTCGGCGAGGAGGTCCTGGCCGAGGCCTTGGCCGGAGTGGCTGCGGCTGACGGCGAGGCGCGTGATGATCGCCACCGGGATTGCGTCCGGTGCATTGCGGCGGAGCTTGCCGGGCACTGCGGCTCGTTCGACGGATCCGGCGGACAGGCTGACATAGGCGACGACCGTGTTGCCCTCGCACACGACATAGGTCCGCGAAAAACGGCTCTCATTCTTCAGGGCGCGGTGTTTGAGCCAGTCATCAAGGACCGGCTCGCCGCAGTCGAACGCGGCGAGATCGTGCGCCGCGTTGATCGCTTGCGGCGCGCTCAGGCCCTCCATGCCGGCCGGCGCTGCATCAGGGCGGTCAGTTTCTCGCCAGGCTCGGCGGGAGCCTCCAGCGCATCAGCGAAGGCGTCGAAGGCATTCGGGTCGAGTGTGAACAGCCTGCGGTCGAGCAGGACGTCGATGGCGCGGCTGCGGGCGGTGTCGATCATGAATTCGGTGCGCGACTTGCCCAGCGAGGCAGCGGCCTCGTCGATCAGCGTCCGGGTCTGGCCTTCAATGCGAAGATTGATGCTGCCCTTGGTCGTCCCGGCCTGATCGGAGACGGCCAGCGGGGTGCCAGGCTTGGCCTTGCCGGGAAATTGGCGATCCTTGGTCATGCCATGAATTTGATCATCAGTATATACATTGTCAATACATGCGACTTGCCTTTGACCGCCCCCAAAGCGATTTGCCTTGCCAAATCCCCGGACAACCCCCATATAGCGCTCACTCGAACTTGATTGCCGAATCTTCCGGGCGCGACTTGTCGCCTTCCTGACGCTCTTCCCTTTCAAATTTCGACACTTCGGGCATTCGTCGACACGCGGTCGGCGGGGCCCACCCAAATGTGACTGATTGAAAAGGATCTCGTCATGGCTACTGGTACCGTTAAGTTCTTCAATACTTCCAAAGGTTTTGGCTTCATCCAGCCGGATGATGGCTCGACCGACGTTTTCGTGCACATCTCTGCTGTCGAGCGTTCGGGCCTGTCGACGATCAGCGAAGGTCAAAAGCTGACCTTTGAAGTCGTCCAGGACAAGCGCTCCGGCAAGAACGCGGCTGAAAATCTTCAGACCGTTTAAGCCGACTGCTCCGACCGGCGCATCACGCGCCTGGTGACGAGATTGAAGAGGTCGGGCGATTGCCCGGCCTCTTTGTTTTTCTTCAGATCTTCAGGAGACCGCTCATGACCACACCCTATGCCGACCTGCTGCGCACGACGCCGAAAACGGCCCAGTCCCGCGCCGAAATCACGGACAGCACGGTGCGATCCCTGCTCGATGAAGAAGCAGTTGAGCGCTCCGCCCAGCTGAAATCCCTGCGCGAGGCCCGCCTTGCCATGGAAGCCAAGACTGCCGCCGTGGCCAAGCCGGCCGCGCCGAAAAAGCCGCGCGCCCGCAAACCGATTTCGGTGTCCTGAACGCCGCTTTCCTGACCGTCAGGGCGTCGCGCTGAGCCTGATCAGCTGCGCTGTCGCGGATCGGCGCCGCGCAGACGGCCCGCTGCGGCAGCCCGCATGAAACGTTGGAAACTCGGGCATTCCAGATGACTGGGCGCCTGGCACTCCGCCGCATGTCGCAACCCGTCCCGCATGGCGCTGAGCAGGCGGATCGTGCGGTCAAGCTCGTCCGCCTTGTCAGTCAGCATGCCGCGGTCGATCTTCGGGCGACCATCGGTGCCGAGCACTGCTGCGATCTCGTCGAGCGAGAAGCCGGAGGCGCGGCCCAGCGCAATCAGCGACAGCCGCTCCAATATATCGTCATCAAACACCCGCTTCAGCCCGTGCCGGCCCACGGATCGGATCAAGCCCTTTTCCTCGTAATAGCGCAGCGTTGAGGCCGGCAGGCCGGAGCGCCGGGCGATCACGGAGATATCGAGTGCAGTCACGCTCTTGACCTCAAGTTGACTTGAAGTGGCAGCATGCCCTCATCGCGGTTGATCCGCAAGCCAGGATGAGGAGGACGGCATGTCCGCACAGACAGATAAATTGACGCAGGATACGGGCTGGGCGGGCACGTCCGGAGAGAATTGGGTGACGAGCCAGGCCCTGCTCGATGCGACTTTCGAACCGTTCGAACACCGGCTGGTCGAGGCGGTATCGCCCGGCAGTGGCGACTGGATACTCGATGTCGGTTGCGGCACCGGCGCCACCGTGGTCGCGGCGGCGCGACGCTTGGGAGATGCCGGGCGGGTGGTGGGTATCGACATTTCCGCGCCCATGCTGGAGGCCGCCCGGCGCCGGGTCCGGGATTCCCGTGCCGGTGTCGAGCTGATTTGCGCGGACGCCGAGACCCATCATTTCCTGCCAGGCCGCTTCGACCGGGTCCAGTCGCGCTTCGGGATGATGTTCTTTGCCGACGAGGTGGCGGCGCTGCGCAATCTCTTGACCGCCGTCACGCCGGGCGGCCGGCTTGATGCCGTGGTCTGGCGCGTTGCGGAGGACAATCCTTTCATGACTGCGGCGGCGCGGGCGGTGGCGCCGATCCTGGCTGAGCTTCCCCGATCCGACCCTGACGGTCCGGGCCAGTTCCGCTGGGGTGATGCCGAACGTGTGACGGCTTTGCTGGCCGATGCCGGCTGGCGCGATATCCGCTTTGAACCACTGGATATAGGCTGCCAGTTTCCGCGCAGCGCGCTCGAGAGCTATCTGATCCGTCTGGGGCCGGTCGGGCGCATCTATGACCAACTCGATCCCGAACGACAGCGCTCGGTATTGGCGGCGATGGTTGAGGCGATGGCCCCATTCATCGAGAACCAGTTCGTCCGTTTCAACGCGGCCTGCTGGCAGATCAAAGCCATTCGCCCGCTTGTCGAGGCCGGCTCATGAGCGATGTCGGGGCGACTCTCTCATCCATCATCGCCATCGGGATCGGTGCCAGCCTGGTGCTTGATGCCTGGGTCTGGTTGCGCCAGCGCTGGCTGGGCGTGCCGCCACTAGACTATGGCCGCGTTGGTCGCTGGGCCATCGGTCTTGTCCGTGGGCGGTTTGATGCCGGCCGGACGGGAGGGGCTGTGACGGCAGGCGAAGCGGTGGTCGGTTGGTTGATCCATTTCCTCACCGGGGTTGTCTTCGCAGGCGTGCTGATTGCCATCACCGGGCCCGGCTGGCTGCAAGACCCGACGCCCGGGGCGGCGCTCATGGTCGGTGTTGCCACGGTACTGGCGCCCTTTCTCGTCCTGCAACCGGCCCTGGGCGCCGGTGTCGCGGCCAGCCGCACACCAATGCCCTGGCTCTCGCGTCTGCACAGCGTGGTCAGCCATGCCGTGTTCGGTCTCGGCCTGTATGCCAGCGCCCGGCTGCTCGCTGTCGTCATGACCCGGGTCTGACCGGTCTACGCCGCGACGACATAAGCAGCCTTCGCGGCTTTGATCCGCGCCGCGATCGGATAGATTGCGGCGCGATTGGCCGAGTGGAGAGTGCCGTGATTGATATCCTGCAAGCGCGCATCGAAGCGCTCGAGACGCATATCGCCCATCAGGACCAGACGGTGGATGATCTCAACAGTGTCATCCTCGCCCAGCGCGAGGAGCTGGACCGGCTGACCCGGCGCGTCAACAAGATGCTGGCCCGGCTGGAAGACCTGGAGGCAGCAGCCCCCGGCCCGGAAGTCACCAAGCCGCCGCATTACTAGGCCGGCCCGGTGACGGTGTTGTCGGGTCAGCCGAACACGCCGGTATTGTCGGTCTCGACCGTGATCGGTCGGAACATGCGGTAGATCATCATCGCGAGCACGAATAAGCCGCCGAATATCAAGGCCTGGATGATGACGATCACCGGCATCAACACCATCATCGGCAATGATGCGACCAGGACAGGGCCAAGTCCGGTGACGGAGGAATTGTTCACGGTCACCGGGGCGCCGGTCAGGGCCATCAAGATCATCAATACGAAGAAGACGGCGAACAGCATGCACCAGGCCAGCGTCCAGCCGGTAACAACGAGCTTGTAGATGCTTCCCAGCGTGAGTTGGCCGTTTCTTGTCCGAAGTCGCATGCGTCGCCCCATTGTCGATCCGGTTGAACGTTAGGTTGAAGGGCGTTCGCGGGACAAGCGTTCAGTCGGCATTGTCCACAGCTTTGCTTGCCAGTGCCGTGCGGACGGCCGGCATGATACGGCGACTGACCGGCACTTCAGTGCCGTTGGCGAGGATCAGCCGGCCGGTTCCGCTGGCCTCGCGTTCCAGCGCGGAAACGAAGAGCGTGTTGACGATGTGCGAGCGATGGACCCGCAGGAAGGCTGGCGGCAATTCGCTCTCCAGCCCGCCGAGCGTACCGGTATAGAGCGTGGTGGCGCCGTCCTGGAAATGCAGCTCGACATAATCACCGGCCGCCTTCAGCTGGACGATGCGGTCGCTGGAGACGTAGTCGACCCGGCCGGCGCTCACGAGCTGGATCTGGGCGGGGGCGGATTTCTGACGGGCTTGGGCGAGGGCGGCTTCCAGCTGCAGCGCACGGCGGGTCTCGACGCGTCGCTGGCGGCGCTCCGCGACCAGGGACTGGGCCTGCTGATAGATCAGGAAGGCGAGTATCCCGGCGGCGGTATAGAAATAGCCGATATCCAGAAAGCCTGATCCGAACTGCCACAGCGCCGAACCCGTCAGGGCGAACACGATGACCAGTCCGATCGCGCCGGGTCTGCGCCGGATTGCCCACAGGGCCGACCAGGCCAGGCCGGCGGCAATGGCGGTGAAAAGAACGCCGGCGGTCTTGCCGTCAAAGCCGGGCATCAGCGCGACGACGACGGCCATTGTCAGCACGATTGCCGACAGGCGGGCAAAGCGGGAAAGCCATGCGAGCCGGGTCATGCGTTTGAAAAGATAGGCCAGCAGGCACAGGCTGAAGCCGGCGGCGCAGACGGTGATCAGCACCAGGCGGATATCGTGGAACGGGTAGGGATAGGCGACCAGGCCGCGCGCCGACTCGACCAGGAGTTCGCTGCCAGCAAACAATGACGCCGCCGCCAGCAGCAGCGAGGCTTCGCGCTCCTCATTGCGCCAGGCCGTTACCCCGAAAAAGACGAGACCGATCAGGAACACCCCGAAGGTGATGAGGCTCGGCCAATAGGCGGCGCTGATGGTGCGGGTCGGATCCTGATAGCGACCAAACAGGACCGCATGGATCGGGGATGCCAGGCGAACCCAGCCGCGGTGTGACGACATGCGGATATCGACCACATTGTCGCCGTCCCGGACCAGGGTGTGCGGGACGAAGAGGCTGGCATCAATGCGACCGGCGATCTCGCCGGCGCGGTCGTCGGCCGGGCGTCCATTGGCCCCGATCCGGCTGCCATTTAGAAACACCTCGCTCGACATCTTGCCCATGACGATCAGGCCATAGGGCCCGGTTCCGTCCAGCCCGGCCGCGTCGAGTGGCAGGCGCAATCTCGCCCAGATATGCCGCCCCTGGGGATCAAGCTCGAATACCGAAACTGTCTCGCAGGCCGGGTCGTCATAGTCCGGTGGGCCTTGGTCCTGGTCCGAGGCCGGACAGACGCGGACCGGTTCGAGGGCGACATGGGTCAAGGGTTGGGCGTCTAGGCGCGCGGCGAGGCCTGAGACGGCAAAGGCGAGGCAGGCCGCAAACAGGGCGGCGAGAGGACGAGGGCGAACGGTCATGTTTGCCAGACTAGCGGTGACGCGGTCCGACGTCCCGCCACTTGTCGGTCCATCACTGCCGCTGACCGATTAACGCGTGTTTGTGCCGCGTTGGCGGGCTTTCCTGACGGCGTGCCGGGGGGCATGCAACAGCAGCGGAGACCGCCATGACATCCATTTACCTCACCTTGCGCACCGGCCTGATGGCAGGCGCCGCGCTGGCGCTGGCGCCCCTTGATGCGGTTTTCGCGGACATGCCGGGTGAAACGCCGATGGCCTTCACGGCCCAGAGCGGCGAGACGGTCGATGCGTTTCGCGGCGAGATGCAGCTGCCCGAGAATCGCGCTGATCCCGACAGCCGGCTGATCACGGTCAGTTATGTCCGCTTCCCGGCCACGGGTGAGGTCGTGGGGCCACCCATCGTCTATCTCGCCGGCGGTCCGGGCGGATCCGGGTCCGGCACGGCGCAGGGCCGACGCTTCCCGCTGTTCATGGCAATGCGCCAGCATGGCGATGTGATTGCGTTCGACCAGCGCGGCACCGGCCTGTCGGACCAACCGCCAGCCTGCCAATCCGCTCAGCTGACGGATGAAAGCCAGCAACGCAGCGATGCCGATATCGTGGCCGGTTATCGCGCAGCGCTTGATACCTGCACGGCATTCTGGGCTGCCGAGGGCGTTGATCTTCTCGGCTATACGACGCGTGAAAGCGTCGCCGACCTGTCGGATCTGCGGCGTCATCTCGGTGCGGACCGGATCGCGCTGTGGGGCATTTCCTATGGCAGCCATCTGGCCCTGGCGGCGCTGAACGACATCCCTGACGAGATCGACCGGGTGATTATCGCCAGTGCCGAAGGCCTCGACCAGACGGTCAAGCTGCCGGCCCGGACCGATGCCTATTTCGCGCGCTTGCAGGCGGCCGTGGATAGCCAGCCCGCCGCCGCGCCGCTTTATCCGGACATTGCCGGCTTGATGCGCCGGGTCCATGCCCGGCTTGAGGCGGAGCCGATGATGCTCGACCTGCCGCAGTCGGACGGGTCCAGCATCCCCTTCCTGCTGCAACGCCATCACATGCAGCAATTCGCGTCCGGCCTGATCGCCGATCCGGACAGTGCGCGCATCCTGCCGGCGCTCTACAGCGCTCTTGATGCCGGTGATCCGACGCTGGCGATCATGCTGCTGTCCTACTTCGCGGACCCGGGAGAGGGGATAGCCCTGCGCGCGATGCCGACCGCGATGGATATTGCCTCCGGGGTCAGTGCCGAGCGTCTGGCCCTGTTTGAAGCGCAGGCCGGGAGCGGCTTGGTCGGCTCTTATCTGAATTTCCCGATGCCGCAGCTGGCCGGCGCGATTTCGGGCCTCGATCTGGGTGATGATTTCCGCCGCGGGCCGAGCGGTGACACGCCCGTCCTGCTGCTGACCGGCACGCTGGATGGACGCACCTATCCGCAGGCGCAAGTGGAAGCGGTGGCGGGCCTGGGCAATGTCACCCAGGTGATTGTCCGCAATGCCGGCCACAATCTCTTCATGACGACGCCGGAAGTCGGCGAGGTCATGCATGCTTTCATGCGCGGTGAGGCGGTTGGCCGATCGGAAATTGTCATCGACCTGCCCGATTTCACGACCCATCCCTTGCAGCGCTGAGGTTGCAAAAGCGCAAGATCGGGACCGCCCGCCCTTGCCGGACCGGTTAGACCGGCATCATGGTTCACCACAGCAGGAGTGACGATCATGATGCCGGACAGCCGCCTTCGCCATGCCGAACGGATCGAGCGCGTGCTTGCGCATATTGAGCAGGCTGACAGTGAGGCCGGGCTTTCCGTCGAGGCGCTTGCCGCCGTCGCGGCGCTCTCGCCTTATCACTTCCACCGGGTCTATCGCTTGATGACCGGGGAGACGCCGGGTGACACGATCCGTCGCGTGCGTCTGGCCCGGACGGTGCCCGAATTGCAGGATGCGGATCAGTCCATCACCCGTGCAGCCGGTGGCGCCGGCTACGGGTCGAGCCAGTCCTATGCCCGCGCCTTCCGGGCGGCGACCGGTGGTTCGGCGAGCGATGTGCGCGCCGGACGCGTCGACCTGATCGACCAATTGCTGCGCCCTGCCCACAAGGGCGGCGGGGAGGCTGTGCCGCTGGCCGTCGAGATTGTCTCCACGGCGCCGCTGCGCCTGCTCGCGATCCGCAATATCGGCGCCTATGCCGAACTCAATCAGGCCTATGAGCGCCTGTTTGCCAGCGTGTTCAGCCAACACCCGATGGATGCCCTGCGCGGCATTTACGGCGTCTGGCATGAGGATCCGCGTTTCACGGACCCGGCCGACCTGCATTTTGACTGTGCGATTGCGGTCGGCGATATCGAAGCGCCGGACGGGATCGAACTGATCGCGCTGGCCGGTGGTGATCATGCACGCCTGCGTCATGTTGGCGATTATGACAGCCTGCATGACAGTATCGACCGCCTTTACGCGGCGGTGCTTGATGGTGGTCTGGGCACGTTCGCCGACAGGCCGCTGCATGTTGAATATGTCGATGATCCGGACAGCAGGCCGGCGGCCGAATTGCGGTCTGACATCTATCTGCCGATCGAGCGGGCATGACAGCGCGCCGGCCCCAACGGACAAGACAAACCCTGCCGGCATGGCTAGGCTGGCGGGGTCTTGCCTGAGGGGGAAACCATGCGTCATCTGATTGGCTTGTTGGTCATTGTGTTTGCCTGCGGCACGGCACAGGCCCAGCCGCAGCTCTATCGGGTCGTCAATGTCGATCAGACCGACACGCTGAACGTCCGCGCCACCGCCAACCCGACGGCGGCGATTGTCGACACGCTGTCTCCGAGTGCGAGCCGTGTCGAAGTTCTTGAAGAGCGCCATGGCTGGGGCCGCGTCATCGCTGGTGAGGGCGAGGGCTGGATCAATCTCGCCTATCTCCTGCGCATGGAACGACCGGCCATCGGCGAGTTCGATGCGCCGGGCGGATTGCAGTGCAGTGGCACGGAGCCTTTCTGGGGCCTGCAGCTGCACGAGAGCGGGGATGCGACCTATTATGATGGCGAAAGCCTGGGGGCGGAATTGGTGCTGAACGTGGTTGATGCCCGTACCGCCCGTGCCCGACCCGACCCTCATGTCTATTATCTCAGCGGCGCCGCCGAGGGCGTGGCGGTGATTGCCAGCGGGCAATGCTCGGACGGGATGAGTGATCGTCGCTATGGTTGGCAGGCCAGTGTGGACATGCGCTCGCCGGACGGTGTGTCGAGACTCGTCCAGGGCTGCTGTTTCACACCCGTCCTGCAATAAATTTCATCGACCTGCATCCAACCCGTCGCTTGGCGGCGACACAGGTGTGAAGGCCCGGTGATCGCCGGGTCGATTGTGGATTGTCGAACAGGAGATCGACCCGATGGCCGAGATTTTCGAGAATTACTGGTGGCTGCTTTTCCCGCTGGGCTTTTTCGTTGCCGCTGGCTGGGGCAGTTTCATGCGTTACAAGCGGACCCAGGCCAAGATTGACCTGCTGAAGACCTATGCCGCCTCCGGCAAGGAGCCGCCGGCCGACCTGATCGCCAGCCTGGATGACCCGGAAGGACGTCCGGATTGGTCGGACCTGGATCAGGGCACGAGCGGCGACCGGTCGAACTATGGAACCGGCAGCAATGCCTTCCTTGTGATCCTGTTTGCCGGTTTTGCCGCCGTGTTTGCCTACGAGGGCTATGTCGGCCTGATCGGTATCGGCCAGGTCGCCTATTTTGTCGCGATGATCTTCGTCGTCCTGTCGGCGGCCTTTTTCGTATCGTCCTTCTTCAAGGGCAAGAAATAGGCTGACCGATGAGCTCGCAACCGACGGACGCGGCGCTGGTCGCGGCGGCCCGCTCGGGCAATGACGCGGCCTATGGGCGGATCGTCGACCGGTATCAGGGGGCGATCCGCACATTTTTGTGCCGGTTGAGTCCTTATGATGCGGATGCCGATGATCTGGCCCAGGAGACCTTTCTGGCGGGCTGGACGGAATTGCGCCGGCTGCGCGATCCGGAGCGTTTGAAGACTTGGCTGTTCTCGATTGCCTGGCGCAAGGCCAAGGGCCAGGCACGGTCCATGGCTCGCGCGCGCCAGCGTGACGATGACTGGCAGGACTTGCGTCCGGACAGCGAGACACCCCAGACCGAGCGCGCCATCGCCCTGCGGCAGGCGCTGGGGCAGCTGCCGCCAGACCAGCGCGCCGCGGTCTCGCTCTGCCTCGGCGAGGGCTGGTCGCACGGCGATGCCGCAAACGTCTTGGAAATGCCGCTGGGGACTGTAAAATCACATGTATTGCGAGGGCGTGCGCGCCTCGCTGAAATCCTGGGAGTGGGTGATGGACAAGACTGATCCGCTTGCTGACTTCTTCGCCGCCGATGCGGCACCGGCCAATGACCGGGCCTTCCGGACCCGTGTGATGGAGCGTGTCGCCCGGAGGCGCTTGCGCATCGAGCTGGTCCTGCGCCTGGTTGCGGGCTGCCTGCTGGTGCTCGGATTGGCGTTGGTTTCCCCTGTTTTGCAGAGCCTTGCCGACATGCTTGGGCAGGAAATGTCCATGCCGCTTCAGGTCATCGCAATGGCTGGCGGGATCGCCTTTCTTGGTCACGCCTGGCTGAGCCGGACGATCAATCTGCCACGTTTGCGCCCGTTCTGATCGACGCGACCGGTCAAATCGGCATCACAGGATACCGCATTCGGTTTTCATCCACGACACGCCGATGAATCGCCTATAGTCCAAGCCGAGCTCGGGGAGGCGTTGATGCTGCTTTTGTCTGTGGGACTGGTTTTGTTTCTGGGTGTGCATTGCCTTCGCATCGTGCCGGGGCTGCGCGACGGTTTGCAGACGCGCCTCGGCGCGACCCCCTACAAGCTGACCTATACGGTGATCTCGCTGGCCGGTTTCGCGCTGATCATCTATGGCAAGATCATCGCGCATCCGACACCGTCTGTGTGGCAGGCACCGGACTGGGGCCGTGATCTCGCCCTGATTGCGGTGCCCCTGGGGATCATCCTGATCACCTCGGCCTATGCGCCCGGCCATATCCGCCGCTGGGTGCGCCATCCGATGCTGGCCGGTGTGATCGTCTGGTCGGGCGCGCACCTGCTGGCCAACAGCGAGGCCTCGGCCGTCCTGTTGTTCGGCAGTTTCTTTGTCTGGTCTCTGATTACCTTCATCGCTGCCTGCTTCCGCGAAACACCGCCGCCAGTCGTGAAGGGCTGGGGTGGCGATTTGACAGCGATCGTGCTGGGGCTTATTGCAGCGCTCATCATATTGAATTTGCACATGTATCTGTTTGGTGTTGCGGTAATCGGCTAACGATTGCATCCAATTTGGGATCTCGCCGCATCTCATGGTCAACGGCCGCGTGGTGCGGCTTGAAACGGAGGTTGATATGGGACCGGATATTGTTGTTCCTGTTAGTTTGTTCCTGATGGTCCTTGGCATTGTCGGGTTCTCGGTGAACGCTTCGATGCAAAAGCGCAAGGCGACTCTCAAAGTTGTCGAAGAAGCGATCCGTTCCGGCCAGACCATGACACCGGAAACGATCCGGGCGTTGGGCATGCCGCGCAAGGACCGCAATGGTGACCTGAAAGGTGGGCTGATCCTGATCGCGGTCGCGGCCGCCTTCCTTGTGCTCGGCTGGACGGTCGGCATGGTCGAAGGCGAAGACGAGGCCATGTACATCATGCCAGCGATCGCCTCATTCCCGGGCTTTATCGGCCTGGTCCTCGTCGGTTTCGGCCTGTTGGGCAGCAAAAAAGACGGCTCCGAGTAATCGGAGCGGGCTGATGAAGGCGTCGGACGAAGAACTCACAGCCCTGGTGGTCGCCACGAAGAACCCGGCGGCCTTCGGGGAGCTGGTCCGGCGCCATCAGGGTCTGGTTCGCGGCATGCTGCACCGCATGTGTCGCAACCACGCCCTGGCCGATGATCTCGCCCAGGATGCCTTTATCCGCGCCTATGAGAAGATCGGCAGCTTCAAGGGTACGGGTTCGTTCAAATCCTGGCTGTGCTCGATCGCCTACACCCAGTTCCTGATGTCGGCGCGCAAGCGCAAGGCGACCGAGCGGGTGCTGGAGAAGTACCAGACCGGTATGGACGACAGCGAGGCGCCGCGGGACATGGGCAGTGTGGTTGATCTTGACCGCGGACTGGCCACGTTGAAAGAAGAAGAACGGATCGCGGTTGTGCTATGTTATTCTTGCGGTATGTCGCATTCGGAAGCCGCTGAGGCGACCGGCATGCCGCTCGGGACGGTCAAGTCGCACGTCAATCGCGGCCGGGCCAAGTTGCAGGCGTTTTTTGCGGACGCGGAGGAGATGGTGTCATGACGATGGATGATGCATTCGATGCCCGGCTCAAGGCCGCCTTCGCACAGGCCGCCGAGCCGCTGGAAACCGAGCGCGAGGCCGAGGCTTTTTCCCACCGTGTGATCAAGCAATTGTCCAACCCGGATCGCAAGCGCATCCTGCTGATCGGCGGGGCGGGGTCGACCGGTTCGGCGATCGCCGGCACACAGCTCGAGTCAATCCTCGGCCAGATCAATGTGCCGACCGACGGGCTGATGGCCAATGTCGGTTTCCTGATGAGCCCGGAGGTCATGGCGGCGGGCGCGATGGCAGTGGCCGTGGCCATGGTGGCCGCCGTTCTGCCACGCCGTCTCGCCTGAGGCTTTTGCAGCGCAGCATGCTGCGCTAGGGTCCGGCCATCCGATTTGAAAAGGCCACTCCCATGTCTGCCCAAACCCAGGTTCGGCGGGTCACCGCGCCGGATATCCGCGCCCGTAAGGGCGGTGAGCCGATCGTCAGCCTGACCGCCTATGACACGCCGATGGCGCGCATCCTGGATCCGCATTGCGATCTTCTTCTGGTCGGTGACAGTGTCGGCATGGTGGTGCACGGGCTGGACTCGACGGTCGGTGTCACGCTCGACATGATGATCCTGCACGGCCGGGCCGTCATGCGCGGCGCCAAACGGGCCCTGGTCGCCGTCGACATGCCGTTCGGCAGCTATGAACAATCGCCGGAACAAGCCTTCGCCAATGCCGCTCGCATCATGGCTGAAACCGGCTGCCAGGCGATCAAGATCGAAAGCGGTACCTATGCCGCCGACACGATCCGCTTCATGGCGGCGCGGTCGATCCCGGTCATCGGGCATGTCGGATTGCGGCCGCAGGCGGCGCTCGCCGATGGCGGGTTCAAGGCCAAGGGCCGCACGGATGCCGAGCGTCGACGGGTGATCGACGAGGCGGTCGCCACGGCCGATGCCGGTGCCTTTGCGATCGTGATCGAGGGCGTGGCCGAGGACCTGGCCCGCGAAATCACCGAAACCGTCGCCGTGCCGACCATCGGGATTGGTGCGTCGGCAGCCTGTGACGGGCAGATCCTGGTCACCCATGACATGCTTGGCGTGTTCGATTGGACCCCGAAATTCGTCAAGCGCTATGACAATATGGCCGAGCGCACCGATGCGGCGGTGGCACAATTTGCCCGTGAAGTCCGCGACCGCAGCTTTCCGTCCGAGCGTGAGGTCTACACGATGAAGCGTTCCGACGGCTGACCTCTGTTGCCGCAGGGGGGTAGTAACGCTAGGGTCCGGCGCACATTGATTGGAATTACGGAGCCGCTTCGACGTGGTCGATATTTTTGAAGAAGTCGACGAAGAACTTCGCCGGGACAAGTATCAGGATTTGTTGCGTCAATGGGGGCCGTGGGTCCTCGGCGGTGCTGTGGCAATCATCCTGGGAACGGTCGCCTGGCAAGGCTTCGATGCCTGGCAGACGAGCAAGCGAGAAACCGCGTCCGATGCGTTCATCGCGGCGATGAATGATGTTGAGGCCGGGCGGCTCGGCCTGGCGGCAGCCGGTCTCGAGACTGTCGCTGCCGAAGGCACGCCGGGATATGTATCGCTGGCGCTGATGCAGCGCGGCAATCTGGCGCTCGAACAGGGCGATAATGCCGCTGCGGCGAGGTTCTTTGACCAAGCAGCGGCGCAGGCAAGCGATCCACTGCTGCGGGACATGGCTGAAATCCGGTCGGTCTGGGCATCCTGGGACAGCCTGTCCTTCTCGGATATTGATCTGCGCCTCAGCGTCCTGATCGGCGGGGATTCGCCCTTCCGTCATCTGGCGCGCGAAACCATCGCTGCCGCGGCCCTGCGTGCCGACGAGATCGAACGCGCCCGCACCCAATACCAGTTCCTGTCGTTTGCCAGTGACGCGCCGAGCGGCGTTCAACGCCGGGCCCAGGAAGCGCTCGCCCTGATTGCCCAACGCAACGCCCTGGCCGGTGAGCCGGTGGACGCCAGCGCTGCGGAGGAAGCACCCGCAATCGCGCCTGAAACCGCGACCGAGACCGAAGAAACCACTGACGCCGGGGATTCAGGCGATGATTGATGTAACGCGTATCCGCACCCTTCTCGGTGTGGCCCTTATCGCTCCGCTGGCGGCGTGCTCGTCGGTTCCCAATCCGCTGGACATGATCCCGGGGCGGGGCAATGACAATGAGAATGAACGCCTCAACGGCACCGCGCCAAGTGATGGCCGCGTCTCGATTCTCGACTTCGAACAGGGGCTGCGTCTCGACAGTGAGGCCGAACGCCCTGCCGTCGATCTGCCGACCGCTTATGTCAACACGGTTTGGCCTCAGCCGGGCGGATATCCGACCAATTCGGTCCAGCACACGCAGGCCTCCGGGCCGCTGAACGTCGCTTGGCGCCAGGGCTTCGGCAATGGTTCGGACAATGATCATCGCCTCAATGCCCGTCCGGTCGTGGCCGACGGCAATGTCTTTGCGATTGACGCCCGTGGCGAAGTCGTGGCGATGAATGCCGATACCGGCACGGTGGTCTGGCGTCACCGGATCGAGGCCACGCACCGTTATGACAGCATGTCGTTCGGGGGCGGGCTGGCTTATGATGATGGCCGCATTTATGTGCATTCCGGTCTCAATTTCTTCGTCGCGCTGGATGCCCAGAGCGGTCATGAAATTTGGCGTTCCGAGACGCTTGTTCCGTTCCACGGCGCGCCGACTGTCGCCGATGACCGTATCTTCGTGTCGAGTGACGACAATGAGCTTCTGGCGCTGGACACGGCGACCGGCCAAGTCTTGTGGACCTATCAGGGCATTGTGGAATCGGCGCGTCTGCTCACCGCACCCAGCCCGGCCGTGCTCGGCGATATCGTTGTGGCGCCGTTTGCGTCCGGCGAACTGATTGCCCTGCGGGTGCAGAACGGCAACCCGATCTGGCAGGACAGCCTGACGCGGTCTGGCGGCCTGACCGCAATGTCGGAAATCAATGACGTTGCCGGCAGCCCGGTCGTGGTCGACAACGTCGTCTATGCGATGAGCCATTCCGGCCTGCTCGCGGCGATCTCCCTGCGTACCGGTGAGCGCCTGTGGAGCCAGCCTGCCGGCGGTCTGCATGCGCCTTGGGTCGCCGGGGATTTCCTCTTCGTGACCACCAGCGAGGCCGAGATCGTCTGCATCAATCGTCATGATGGCGAGGTCTACTGGATCACCCAGTTGTCGCTGTTTGAAAATGCGCGCGAGCGCAAGAACCGTCTCGCCTGGACCGGCCCGGTCATGGCCGGCGGACGTCTCGTCGTGAACTCAAGCCGCGGTGACATGGTGGTGCTTGATGCCTTCAACGGCAGCATCCTGTCGGAGCAGGAATTGCGGGGCGATGTGTTCATCCCCCCTGTCATTGCCAATGAAACCGTATATGTCGTCACCGATGATGCGCGGATGATCGCGCTCCGCTAGGCGCAAACGCATGACTGCTCACTTGCCCCGCATCGCCGTCGTTGGACGGCCGAATGTGGGAAAATCGACCTTGTTCAATCGCTTGGCCGGGAAACCCTTGGCCATTGTCGATGACCGCCCCGGTGTCACGCGGGACCGGCGCGAGGCGCGTGGGCGTTTGGGCGATCTGCCGCTGCTGCTGATCGACACCGCCGGATATGATGATGCCGAGAAAGAAGGCCTGGACGCAGAGATGCGCACCCAGACCGAAATGGCCATCCATGATGCCGATCTCTGCCTGCTGCTGATTGATGCCCGGGCCGGCGTCACACCGCTCGATATCGTCTTTGCCGATGTCATCCGCCGCACCGGAAAACCGGTCCTGCTGCTGGCCAATAAATGTGAAGGCAAGGCGGGCGAAGACGGCCTGATGGACGCTTTCGAACTGGGCATGGGCGAACCGATTGCCTTCTCTGCTGCCCATGGCGCCGGTATCGGCGATCTCTATGATGCGATGCTCGAAGCCCTTGGTCCGATGGCCAAGGCGGCTCGTCGCCGCAGCAAGGATGAGGGCGATCCGCCGCTGCGCATTGCCGTCATCGGTCGTCCCAATGCCGGCAAGTCGACCCTGATCAATACGTTGATCGGCGAGGAGCGCCTGATCACAGGCCCCGAGGCCGGCATCACCCGCGACGCCATTTCCGTCGACTGGGTCTGGGACGGGCGCCGCGTGCGCCTGCACGACACGGCCGGCCTGCGCAAGCGCGGCAAGGTCGCCGACCGGCTCGAACGCATGAGCGCCGCCGACACGCTGCGCGCCGTCAAGTTCGCCGAAGTTGTGCTGTTGCTGATGGATGCGGACCACCCGCTTGAGAAACAGGACCTGCACCTGGCCGACATGGCCTACAAGGAGGGGCGGGCCGTCGCGATCTGTGTATCCAAGATGGATCTCGTGCCCAATCGCGAGGCCTATCTCAAGGAAATCCGGCTCGAGTTTGAACGCCTTCTGCCACAGATGACCGGTGCGCCCCTGTTGCCGATTTCGGCCCTGAAGAAAAAGGGTCTCGACGCGATCATGCCGACCCTGGCCAAACTGCACGAGAATTGGGACGCCAAGGTCAAGACGCGTGACCTCAATGATTGGCTGCATGAAATGACCGAGCGGCATCCGCCGCCCGCCGTCAATGGCCGCCGGATCAAGCCGCGCTATATCACCCAGACCAAGGGGCGTCCGCCGACTTTCGTGATGATGTGTTCGCGCGCGTCAGACCTGCCGGAGAGCTATAAACGCTATCTGGTCAACGGTTTGCGCGATGCATTTGAATTGCCCGGCGTGCCGATCCGCCTGATCGTCAAGGCTGGCAAGAACCCCTATGTCGACGGTGATCGCGGCGGCAGTGTTGCGGCCGACAAGTCCGGCAAGCCGGCGCGTCCCAACCGGCCGGTCAAACCGCCCAAGGGGCAGCAACAGGCCAAGGGCAAGGCCGCTGGGCGCAAGCCCTGACGTCCGGTTCGGACGCGGAACAATTAGCCTTCAAATTTCACGATTTCGCCGTGCCGCGTACAGGCCGGGCTGACCAGCTCGGCCAGTAGCGGCCACAGAGCGGCCGGTTCCGGCAGGGTCATCGGATCTTCGCCCGGGAAAGCCTTGGCCCGCATCTGCGTACGCAAAACGCCCGGATAGACCGTATTGATCCGGATTTTCGGATTATTGACATGCTCATTGGCCCAGCTCTCGACCAGCGCGTCGAGGCCGGCCTTGGAGGCCGCATAGGGCGCCCAGAAGGCGCGGCGTGAGGTGGCGGCGCCGGATGAGATGAAGACGGCACGGGCCGCGTCAGAGGCCAGCAGAAGCGGCTCGAAGGCGCGGATCATGCGGGCCGGGGCCATCAGGTTGACGCCGATCACTTCGTGCCAGGTCTTGGATTTGACCTGCGAGGCCGGGGTCAGCACGCCCAGCGCGCCGGCATTGGCCAGCAGGATGTCGAGCTTCTCCCAACGTTCGGTGATGATGCCGCCAAGCTTTTCGATCCCGTCCTGGCTCATCAGATCGAGCGGGACCAGGGTGCAGCTGCCGCCGGCCTTGGTGATGTCATCATCAAGTTCTTCCAGCCCGCCCGTGGTGCGCGCCGTCGCGATGACGTGGGCGCCAGCCTTGGCCAGTTCGAGCGCCATGGCCCGGCCAATACCGCGCGACGCCCCGCTCACCAGAGCGAGGCGGCCTTGAAGATCAATCTGGGTCATGCGTCCACCAGGAAGGAGAGCTGGAATTCCTTGGCCGAGAGATCACGATCATGGTCGGCCAAATGGGTCGGGTATTCACCCGTGAAATAATGGTCGGCGAGCTGCGGCTGCTTGTCATTGCGCGGCGCACCGACAACAGCTTGATAAAGGCCGTTGACGGTCAGGAAGCCGAGGCTGTCGGCCTCCAGCTTCTGCGCCATTTCCTCAACCGACATGTTGGCCGCGATCAGCTCGGCCCGGCCGGCCATGTCGATGCCGTAGAAGTCAGGATGCTTGATCGGCGGGCAGGCTGAACGGAAATGCACTTCCGACGCGCCCGCCTCGCGCATCATGCGCACGATTTTCAGCGACGTCGTACCGCGAACAATGGAATCATCGATCAGCAAAACACGCTTGCCACGCACCACGGCAGCGTTGGCCGCGTGTTTGCGGCGAACGGACAGGTCGCGCCGGTCCTGGGTCGGCTGGATGAAGGTCCGGCCGACGAAGTGCGAACGGATGATGCCCAGCTCGAAGGGAATGCCTGAGGCTTCTGAAAAGCCGATCGCGGCCGGTACGCCACTGTCGGGCACAGGGATGATGACATCGACATCGGCCGGGGTTTCCAGCGCCAGCTGACGACCCATTTCCTTGCGGGCTTCGTAGACGCTGCGGCCGCCGATCACCGAGTCGGGGCGGGCGAAATAAATGTACTCAAAGGCGCAGGTCTGGGCTTGGCGGGCCGGCGCAAACCGTTCCGAGCGCAGCCCGTCCTGGTTCACGACAATCGCTTCGCCGGGTTCGATCTCGCGCACGAATGTGGCGCCGACCATGTCGAGGGCACAGGTTTCGGACGCGAAGATATAGGCCTCGCCGAGCCGACCCATCACCAGCGGACGAATGCCATAGGGGTCGCGCGCCACGATCAACCGGTCATTGACGACGGCGACGAAGGCAAAGGCGCCCTGGACCTGTTTCAGCGCCGACAGGACGCGATTGGTCAGCTTGCTCTTCTTGGACAGGGCCGCGAGGTGGAGCACGACTTCACTGTCTGAGGTCGACTGGAAAATCTGGCCGTGATTGACCAATTCCTCGCGCAGGACGCGGGCATTGGTCAGATTGCCGTTATGGGCGAGGGCAATACCGCCGCCGCGCACATCGGCAAACAGGGGCTGGACATTGCGCAGCACCGATGCGCCTTGCGTCGAATAACGGGCATGGCCGATCGCGACGCGGCCGGGCAGGCGTTGTGGCAGGTCGGGTGAGGTGAAATTCTCGCCAACGAGGCCAAGATAGCGCTCGATATGAAAACGCGACCCGTCATGGGTCGCGATACCGCAGGCTTCCTGTCCCCGATGCTGAAGCGCGTGGAGGCCGAGCGCGGTCAGGATGGCGGCGTCGTCGGCGCCATATACGGCGAAAACACCGCATTCTTCCTGGGGGCGATCACTCTCCGGATCGTAGGTCAGTGTGGCGGGAATGGCGCTGTGGTCGCTCATCCATCGTCTTCCTGGTCATCCGTGGTCGAACCGATGAGGTCATCTAGTCGGTTTCGGTCACGTCTGCCATAGGACGTGTCATTATTTCTTATTGTTTCTGCAATCGGGTCGTTGGGGCCACCGGGCAGGGGGGCGGTCGAGCCGATGCGCGAGCTTTCCGGCGCCAGTGTCTGCAGGGCCCGCGCCGTCGCGTTTACCAGCGGATAGATGCGGGCTTGTGTGACCGAGGTCGGCGGGCGCCCGTTCTCGCCGAAAGTCGCGGCGACAAAGATCACACCAAGCCCCAGTAGAACCAGGCCGCGCACCAGGCCGAAGGCAAAGCCCAGCGTCCGGTCGACCACATTGACATCTTCGCCCTTGGCCAGGCCGCGCGACAGCGAACTCGTCACGAAGGTGACCGCCAGATAGATGATGATGAAAACGATCGCGCCGACGGCCAGCGGCGCCAGCCAGTCCGGATCAATCATGTCCTGTGCCGGACCGATAAAGGCCGGCAGCGCCCACAAGGTCGCCAGCGATGCGGCCACGAAAGCCGTCACCGACAGGGCCTCGCGAACGAAGCCGCGCACCAGCGCCAGCAGACCCGAGGCCAGCAGGATGGTCAGGCCAATGCCATCAAAGGCCGTCAGTGTAGAGTCCATCGGCGCGACACTCCGTAACTATTCGCCCGCCATTGCCCGAAGAGTCTGCACCAATTCGAGCGCCGTGGCCACGCCATCGACCCGGACCGGGGCGGTCTCGTCGGCCGCAGCCTGGGGGGCGATGGCCCGCGTGAAGCCAAGCTTGGCGGCTTCCTTGAGGCGCGAATCACTGCGTCCGACTGGCCGAACATCGCCGGAAAGACTGATTTCTCCGTAAACAACGCCGTCGGCCGGCAGGGCGACGTCCAATGCCGAGGAGACAATCGCCGCCGCGACGGCCAGATCGGCCGCCGGTTCGGTGATTTTCAGGCCACCAGCGACGTTGAGAAATATGTCCCGTCCCGCAATATCAACGCCGCAGCGCGCTTCCAGCACCGCCAACACCATGGCCAGACGACCACTGTCCCAGCCGACGACGGCGCGCCGGGCGGTGCCAAAGGCGGCCGGGGCGACCAGGGCCTGGATTTCTGACAGGACGGGCCGCGTTCCCTCCATGCCGGCAAAGACGGCCGCGCCCGGCGTGTCACCGCCGCGACCATCAAGGAAGAGCGAGGAGGGATTGGCGACTTCCGCCAGTCCCTTGTCGCCCATTTCGAAGACGCCGATCTCATCGGTCGGACCGAAGCGGTTCTTCACGGCGCGCAGGATGCGGAATTGATGCGAGCGTTCGCCCTCGAAATAGAGCACGGCATCGACCATGTGCTCGACCACGCGCGGGCCGGCGATCTGGCCGTCCTTGGTGACATGGCCGACCAAGATGACGGTGCAATTGCTCTTCTTGGCGAAGCGGACGAGTTCCTGGGCGCAGGCGCGAACCTGGGCTACCGTGCCCGGTGCTGCGGCCAGCTGGTCAGACCAGACCGTCTGGATCGAATCGATCACGACAATGTCCGGCTTTTCCGCTTTCAGCCCGTCGAGAATATCATTGAGCGCGGTCTCAGACGCCAGCGAGACCGGCGCGTCGGCCAGGCCGAGGCGGCGGGCACGGCGGCGGACCTGGTCGATCGCTTCCTCGCCGGAGACATAGATGGCGCGGGCCTCGCTGCGGGCGATCTGAGCCATCATCTGCAGGAGGAGAGTCGATTTGCCGATGCCGGGGTCACCGCCGACGAGGATGGCCGAGCCGGGCACCAGGCCGCCACCGCAAACCCGGTCAAGTTCGCTGATGCCTGATTGCAGGCGGGCCGGCTCCGGGCTTTCCGACCCCAGATCGACGAGGTTGAGCCGGGCGGCCCGGCCGCGCCGCTTGGCGCTTGTTGCCTGGCTTCCGAGCGGTGCCGACGGGGTTTCCTCGATCAGCGTGTTCCATTCGCCGCAGGCATCGCAGCGGCCGGCCCATTTCGGCTGCACGCCGCCGCAGGACTGGCAGACATAGGTGGTATCGGCGCGCGCCATGGCGAATCAGTTCCCTTGCTCGCAGGTATTCAAACCCGCCGGGGTGACAGAACAAGTCCTGGCCCGGGCGGGCAGGCCATCGCGATCTCAGCTTTGGTAGACCCGGTCGAAGCGGATGCCGAGCCGGACCAGGAATTCATAGGAGATTGTGCCGGCCGCCTCGGCGATATCGTCGAGATGCTCGCCCAGGAAGCTGACCGGCATGCCCGGTTCGAGCGGTGTTTTCACATCGGTGAGATCGACCGCGATCAGGTCCATCGAGACGCGGCCGAGGATCGGTGTGCGCACCGGTCCGACATGTCCGGCGCCGCCCTTTGCGCTCGCCCAGAGCAGCCCGTCGGCATAGCCGGCCGCGATGGTGGCGACCCGCATTGGCCGCTCCGCCGTCCAGGTCGCGCCATAGCCCAGCGTATCTCCCGCTTCGAGTTCGCGGATCTGCAGGATCGGCGCGTCGATGCGCACGGTGGCTTCAAAGGGCGAGGGATGGCCGGGTGCCGGCGTACCGCCATACAGCGCCAGGCCGGGGCGAAGCACGTCGAAATGCCAGGCCTGGCCCAGAAGGGCGCCGGCGGAATTGGCAAGACTGGCGGGAATGTCGGGAAAGGCAGCCCGGATGGTGGAGAAGCGTTCCAGTTGCGCGGCATTAAGCGGGTGCGCAGGGGCATCGGCGCAGGCGAGATGGCTCATGATCTGACGGACATCGAGCCCGTCCAGCAAGTCGCGATGGGTCAGCAGGTGTTCGGTTTCCATCCGGCCAAGCCCGAGCCGGTTCATGCCGGTATCGAGATGCAGGGCGCAGGGCAGGTCCGGCGCCGTGGCGCGCAGGCTGGCGAGCTGGTCGAGCGTGTTGACCACCGGGATCAGGCCATGCGCCCGCAAGGTCGGCAGTTCAGACGGCCAGAATCCGTTGAACACATAGATCGCTGCCGCGCGCCCGGCCAGCGCCTGGCGGGCTTCGACGCCTTCAGCGGTGTGGGCTGTATAAAACTGGCGGCAGCCGACCTCGGCCAGCGCCGGTATGATCTCGGTCGCGCCGAGGGCATAGGCATTGGCCTTGACCACGGCGCCGACCTCGGCAGTCGGGGCCAGCGCTTGCAGCTTGGCGTAATTTCTCTGGATGGCGGCGAGGTCGATGATCAGGCGCGGAGCCGGGCGGGCCAGCCCGTCGGGCGTGGCAAGGTCAGGACGAAGTGTCGTCAAAGCGCGTTTCCAGATCCGTAAACTTGGTCCGAGCGCCGTCGAACGCCATTTTCGCCGTCCCGATCGCACCATGACGCTGCTTGCCGATGATCACTTCGGCGAGCTTTTCGATGCGGCGGAATTCCTCTTCCCATGCCAGATATTCCGGCGTGTCCTCACGCGGTTTCTCGCGTTCCTTGTAATAGGCCTCACGATACACGAAGAGCACCACGTCGGCATCCTGCTCGATCGAGCCGGATTCGCGAAGGTCGGAGAGCTGCGGTTTCTTGTCTTCCCGGTTTTCGACCTGGCGCGAGAGCTGCGACAGGGCGATCACGGGGACCGACAATTCCTTGGCCAGGGCTTTGAGGTTCTGGGTCACTTCCGAGACTTCTTCCACGCGGCTGCCGCCGGACCGGTTCTTCGACGAGGTCACCAGCTGCAGATAGTCGACCACGATCAGGTCGAGCCCGTGGGTACGCTTGAGGCGGCGGGCGCGGGCGGCGAGGGCGGAAATCGGCAGGCCACCCGTATCGTCGATATAGAGCGGCAGGCCCTGGATCTCGAGGCAGGCGTCGCGGATTTCTTCGTACTGGGTGGCGTCGATCGTGCCCTGGCGGATCATGTAGCCGGGGATGCCGGTATAGTCCGCGATCAGACGCGTCGCGAGCTGTTCCGCCGACATCTCCAGCGAATAGAAACCGACAACGCCGCCGTTGGTGGTCTTCTTGCTGCCGTCGGGCTGGATCTCGAATTGGTAGTTCCGGGCCACGTCGAAGGCGATATTGGTCGCCAGGGCGGTCTTTCCCATCGAGGGACGACCGGCAAGGATGATGAGATCGGACGGGTGCATGCCGCCGAGTTTCTCATCGAGCGACTTGAGGCCCGATGAAATACCCGACAGGCCGCCATCGCGCTCATAGGCAGCGGCCGCCGTCTCGACCGACTCCGCCAGCGCCTGCTTGAACGAGACAAAGCCGCGCGAGGCCGAGCCTTCCTCGGCGAGATTGTAAAGCTGCTGCTCGATCTCCTGGATCAGCTCGCGGGCCTGGACCTCGACATCGGCGCTGGCGGCATTGGCCAGGTCATTGCCGATCCGGATCAGTTCGCGGCGCAGCGCCAGCTCATAGATGATGCGGGCGTATTCGAGGGCCGCATTGCCGGTCGCCGCACCTTCCATGAGGACAGCGAGATAGGTGGTGCCGCCAATGTCCTTGAGGCCGTCATCACGGTCGAAATGGGTCTTGAGCACGACCGCATCGGCCAGCGAGCCGCGACCGATCAGATCGGTGGCGCTTTCGAAGATGCGACCATGCACGGGGTCGTAGAAGTGCTCCGCCTTCAACCAGTCGGCGACGCGGTGGAACATTTCATTGTCGTAGAGGAGCGCGCCCAGAAAGGCTTGTTCGGCGTCGAGATTGTGCGGGGCGGAGTCCAGCTCGGCGACGTCGGATTCGGCTTCGTAGGGCAGGAGGGCTGTGGTCATGCTCTTGGGATACAGAAGCTGGCCACGCGATACACCCCCTGAGACGGTGTCGGCTGTGATTGCCCACAGCTCTTTACCAGGCCTGTGGACAGGTGTGGATAAGTCGACGACTTGGTCGCAAAAGAAAACGGGCCGGTCTGGTGACCGGCCCGTTTCCGCAAAAGCCATGAAGTGGCAGAAGCTTAGGCTTCCGTCTCTTCGCTTTCCTCTTCGCCGGCACCGGCGTCTTCGCTGGCGTCGCGCTGGGCAGCCAATTCCTGGCCTTCCTCGCTGGCTTCGAAGAGTTCGGCCGCCTGGGCTTCAGCGATGGCGCGATCTTCATCGGCCTGCGCCGCGATCACGTCTTCGCCAGCTTCCTGGCGTTCAGCTTCGTCCTGCGAGCGTGCGATATTAATCGTCACGGTCACGGAAACATCGGCGTGCAGCTTGATCTTCAGCTCGTGCAGACCCAGCGTCTTGATCGGCGCATTCAGGGCGACCTGCGAACGGACGACCTTGGTGCCGCTTTCAGACACGATCTCGGCAATGTCACGCGAGGTGACAGAACCGTAGAGCTGACCGCTTTCGCCGGCCTGGCGGATCATGACGAATTTCTCGCCATCAATCGTCTTGCCGGCTTCAGCAGCTTCCGCAGCCCGTTCGGCATTGCGCTTTTCGAGGAGCTCGCGCTCGACTTCAAAGCGCGCCATGTTGGCTTCGGTTGCGCGCAATGCCTTGCCTTGCGGCAGCAGGAAATTACGGGCGAAGCCGGGGCGCACGGAAACGACGTCACCAATGACGCCGAGATTTTCAACGCGTTCCAAGAGAACCAGTTTCATGTCAGTTCTCCTTAATCAACCACATACGGAAGCAGGGCCAGCTGACGCGCACGCTTGATGGCGCGAGCCAGTTCACGTTGCTTCTTGGCCGAAACTGCCGTGATGCGGGACGGGACGATCTTGCCACGCTCGGACATGTAGCGAAGCAGGAGCTTGGGGTCCTTGAAGTCGATCGCCGGTGCATTTTCACCGGAGAACGGACAGACCTTGCGACGACGCATGAACGGACGGCGCGCCGGCAGGTTCGAAATATTGCCTGAAGACATCGTTCGTTCTCCTAGTTCCGCTCGCGACGACCGCGGCGATCATCCTTTTTGGTGAGGATGGCCGACGGCTCTTCGGTGTGGGCTTCAACGCGCAGGGTCATGTAACGGATGACGTCTTCCGACAGACGCTGCAGGCGCTCGAGCTCGTCGATCACGGCGGCTTCAGCGTCGATGTCGATGAGGCCGTAATGGCCCTTGCGTGACTTGTTGATGCGGTAAGCAAGATTGCGCAGACCCCAGTATTCGGTCTTGCCGGTCTTGCCGCCCTTTTCTTCGATCAGGGCTTTGGTCTCTTCGAGAAGAGATTCCATCTGCGCCGGCGAAACGTCCGGACGCACGATGAAGATGTGCTCGTAAAGTGCCATGAAGGCTCCCTTCGATAACGGTTGCGGCGCACACCATGCCGAAGGGTCGGGCAGGTCTGCGGCGGCTCTCCAATTCGGTTGAAACACCATGCTTCAACGCCATGAACGGGAGACCGCAACCAAGCGAAGCGCGGGCCATAGCCCATACGGCCTGCATGTGCAAGCCGCATCGCCTCTTGCGCGCGCCCCTCGGGAAGGGCTAGTCAGCGGCCAACTCAAATCTTCATGGGGGAGGGATCGCCATGAAACTCGCCTTTGTCTTTCCGGGGCAAGGTAGCCAGGCCGTCGGCATGGCGCAGGAACTGGCCGGACAATTTGCCTCGGCCCGGGCTGTGCTTGACGAGGTTGATGCAGCATTGGGCCAGGATCTCAGCGGCCTGATGGCCGAGGGCCCGATCGAAACCCTGACCCTGACCGAGAATGCCCAGCCGGCCCTGATGGCGGCGAGCCTGGCCGTGATGGCCGTGCTCGACACCGAGTTTGACGTAAAGGTCAACGTGGCGGACTTCGTCGCCGGTCACAGTCTTGGTGAGTATTCGGCCCTGGCGGCTGCCGGCGCGCTGTCGATCTCTGATGCCGCCAAACTGCTCAAGCTGCGCGGCCTCGCCATGCAGAAGGCGGTTCCGGTCGGTGAGGGCACCATGGCGGCGCTTCTGGGCGCCGATGAGGAACTCGCTGCCGCCGCTGTTGCTGCCGGTGCCACCGCCGGCGTGTGCGCGATTGCCAATGACAATGCGCCCGGCCAGATCGTGATCTCCGGCTCCACCGCCGCCATCGACGCCGCCATCGCCAAGGCCGGCGAGCTGGGTCTGAAGAAAGCAATGAAACTGCCGGTCTCGGCGCCCTTCCATTGCCCGATGATGCAGGCTGCCGCCGACGCCATGGCCGAAGCGCTTGGCACCGCGACCATCCAAGCGCCGACCGTGCCGGTTGTCGCCAACGTCACGGCGCGCCCGACTTCGGATGTTGAAACGATCCGCAAACAGCTGGTCGAACAGGTCACCGGCCGCGTCCGCTGGCGCGAAAGCGTGTTGTGGATGGTCGAGGAGGCCGGCATCACCACGCTCGCCGAAGCCGGTTCGGGCAAGGTGCTCTCGACCATGCTCAAGCGCACGACCAAGGACGCCACTGGCGTTCCGCTCAACTCGGCGTCCGATCTGGAAGCCTTTGCTGCCTCGCTGAAGGAGTAGTCCCATGTTCGATCTTACCGGCAAGAATGCCCTCGTGACCGGTGCGACCGGCGGGCTGGGCAATGCAATTGCCCGCAAACTGCACGCCCAGGGCGCCACGGTGGCCCTGTCCGGTACGCGTGAAAACGTGCTGCAGGAACTCGCCGATGATCTGGGCGAGCGCGCCCATGTCCTGCCCTGCAACCTGTCCGACGCCGCGGCCGTCGACGCGCTGCCGAAACAGGCGGCCGAGGCCATGGGCTCGCTGGATATCCTGGTCGCCAATGCCGGCATCACCAAGGACCAGCTCCTGATGCGGATGAAGGACGAAGACTGGGACACGGTGCTTCGCGTCAATCTGGAAAGCTATTTCCGTCTGACCCGTGCCGCCTTGCGTGGCATGATGAAGGCACGGTGGGGCCGGATCGTCGGCATCACATCGGTGGTCGGCGTCACCGGCAATCCGGGCCAGACCAATTACTGTGCCTCGAAGGCTGGCATGATCGGCTTCTCCAAATCGCTGGCCCAGGAAGTCGCCGCCCGCGGCGTCACCGTGAATTGTGTGGCACCCGGTTTCATCGCCTCGCCGATGACCGATGTGCTCAATGAGGATCAACGCTCGACCATCCTGGCCAAGATTCCGGCCGGCGATCTTGGCTCGGGCGATGATATCGCCAATGCTGTCGTCTATCTCGCCAGCGCAGAAGCCGGTTATGTCACCGGGCAGACGCTGCATGTGAATGGCGGCATGGCGATGATTTAACTGTAGAACTTGAACCTGCGGGCGTGGTTTCCCATTCTGGTCTTGCCGGGGGAAACATGCTAACTGCCCGCGCATCCCGGGAATGGCCCACTGTTTCGCCGCTTCCCGTCCTGTCCTGCACCGCTATATTGGCGCGGTGAATCACTATGAGGGTCTGAAATGTCTGACGTTCTCGAGCGCGTTACCAAAATTGTCATTGAGCATCTTGATGTCGAGGCCGAAAAGGTCACGGAAAAAGCCAGCTTCATCGACGATCTGGGCGCCGACTCCCTGGATAATGTCGAACTCGTTATGGCGTTCGAAGAAGAATTCGACATCGAAATTCCGGATGACGCTGCCGAGCACATCCAGACGGTCGGTGATGCCGTGAAGTTCATCTCCGAGAAGGTGGGCTAACACCCCCTCATGCGCCGCGTTGTCGTCACCGGTATCGGGCTCGTAACGCCGCTGGGCTGCGGGCGGGAAGTCGTTTGGGAACGTCTTCTCGCCGGTCAGTCCGGCCTCGGCACCATCGAGCATTTCGAGACCTCGGACCTGTCCTGCCGTGTGGCCGGCCTGGTTCCGCGCAAGGACGGACGTGGCGGCGGGCGAGCTGGCGAGGCCGGGGTGTTTGACCCCGACGCCGTCATGTCGCCGCGAGACCAACGCCGGGTGGATGATTTCATCCTGTACGGGATCGCCGCGGCCGACGAGGCCATCGCCGATTCCGGCTGGGTCCCGCAGTCCGAAGAGGACAAGCATCGGGCCGGCGTGATGATCGGATCGGGCATTGGCGGTCTGGAGACCACCTATGACGCCTCGATCCTGCTGCACGAGAAGGGGCCGCGCCGCCTCTCTCCCTTTGTTATTCCCGGCATGCTGATCAACCTCGTCTCTGGCCAGGTGTCTATCAAGCACGGCCTGAAAGGCCCCAATCACGCCGTGGTCACGGCCTGTTCCACCGGTGCCCATGCCATCGGCGATGCTGCCCGGCTGGTTGAGCGCGGTGATGCCGACCTGATGGTCGCCGGGGGCGCGGAAGCGACGGTCTGCCGTCTCGGTGTGGCGTCCTTTATCGCCTGCAAGGCGTTGTCCACAGGTTTCAATGACACGCCGGAACGCGCTTCGCGCCCCTATGACAAGGACCGTGACGGGTTCGTCATGGGGGAAGGTGCCGGTGTCGTCGTGCTGGAAGAATACGAACACGCCAAGGCGCGCGGCGCGACCATCTATGCCGAGGTGAAGGGCTATGGCCTGTCCGGCGATGCCTATCATATCACCGCACCGGCCGAGGATGGCGATGGCGGTTTCCGCTCCATGTCGGCCGCGCTTCGGGATGCCGGCCTGACACCCGCCGATATCGATTATGTCAATGCCCACGGCACTTCGACGCCCAAGGGTGACGAGATCGAACTGCGCGCCGTCGAACGCCTGTTCGGCGACGCCGCCAGCGACATTGTGATGTCGTCAACCAAGTCCGCCATCGGTCACCTGCTCGGTGCGGCTGGCGCGGTCGAGGCGATTTTCTCCATTCTGGCGATGCGTGATGGGATTTGCCCGCCAACGCTCAATCTCGACAATCCGTCGGTCGAGACCGCGATCAATCTGGCCCCGCATGCCGCCGTCAAGCGGCCGGTCCGGGCTGTCCTGTCGAACTCTTTCGGATTCGGCGGTACCAATGCGTCCGTGGTATTTGTCGCGGCCGAGTAACGCGTTTTCGGGGACCAAGACATGAGTGACGCGCCTGCGCCCAAGGCCAAATCCGGCCTGGTCCGCTTTTTTCTCTGGTTTGTAGTTGCCGTGTTCGTGCTCGCCCTGGCGGCGGCGGGTGCGGTCTATGGCGGATACAAGTGGATGCAGGCGGAATTCGCCGCTCCCGGCCCCTCGGCGGAGGAAACCATTATCCTTTTGCCGCGCGGTGACGGCCTGATCGCCATTGCCAGCCGCCTCGAGGCCGAGGGCCTGATCTCCGACCGCCGCGTCTTTCGGGCTGCGGTGACGCTGGATGGCGGCGAAGGCGTCTTGCGGGCCGGCGAGTACCGCATCCCCGCGGGCGCCTCGATGGCCCAGATCTATGAGCAGTTGCGCGTCGGCCAGACGGTGCAATACCCGGTCACCTTCGCCGAGGGGCTGACCAGCGCCATGATCGTGGAGACGTTGGAGGCGGTCGATGTCCTGACGGGTGACATTGCCGAGATACCGGCCGAAGGCACGCTGCTGCCGGAGACATATCTCTTCACCCGCGGCACAACGCGCCAGGACATACTGGATCGCATGGCCGCCGCCCAGACGGAGCTGCTCGACCGGTTGTGGGAGGGGCGTGCCGCGAACCTGCCCTTCGAGACCCGTGAGGAGGCCATCATCCTTGCTTCCGTCGTCGAGAAGGAGACCGGCGTCGGAGCCGAGCGTCCCGAGGTCGCGGCGGTGTTTGTCAATCGCCTGCGCCGCGGCATGCGGCTGGAGAGTGACCCGACCATCATTTACGGCATCAGCCAGGGGCGGCCCCTGGGACGTGGTCTGCGCCGGTCCGAGATCGACAATGCGCAGAACGCTTGGAACACGTATCAGATCCCGCGCCTGCCACCGACGCCGATCGCCAATCCGGGTGCCGAGGCCATTTCGGCTGTTCTCAATCCGGCCGAGAGCACCGCGCTCTTTTTCGTCGCCGACGGATCAGGCGGGCACGCCTTTGCCGACACCTATGCCGAGCATCAGCGCAATGTCGCCAACTGGCGCCGTATCGAGCGCCAGCGTCGCAATGGAGGCAATTGAGATGGGTGTGTTGTCCGGCATGACCGGTTTCGCCCGGGTTGATGGCCAAGCCGACGGCTGGAACTGGACCTGGGAGGCGCGCAGCGTCAATGGCAAGGGGCTGGAGGCACGTTTTCGCCTGCCGACCGGGTTCGAACGTCTCGAGACCAAGGCCCGAGACCTGGCCAAGGCCCGTTTTTCCCGCGGCAATGTCAACGCGACGCTGAACCTGCGTCGGGAAACCGAAGCCGGCGGCGCGCGCATCGACCTCGCGCGGTTGCGGGGTCTGCTCGACCAGGCCGCCCCCTTGTTGGAAAGCGGTGAGGTGGCCCGTCCGACGCTGGATGGGCTGTTGGCCCTGCCAGGCATGATCGACAGTGACCAGGCGGACGGCCCTGACAACAGCGCAGAGCTGGACAACGCCCTGCTGGCCTCCCTCGGCGATGCGCTGGACGGTCTGCAGGCGGCACGTCGCGATGAGGGACGGGCGCTGGCCGATATTCTCGCGGCCCATATTGCGGATATTGCCCGCCTGACCGGCGAGGCCGCCGATCACGCTGCCACCCGCAGTGATGCGATCCGTGATCGCCTGGCCACCAAATTTGCAGAGCTTCTGCCCGAGGGGCTGCCCGAGGACCGACTGGCGACCGAGGCCGCGATGCTGGCCGTGAAAATGGACGTACGCGAAGAGCTCGACCGCCTGCACGCTCATATCGACGCGGCCCGCGAACTGCTCGCCCAGGGCTCGCCGGTGGGTCGGAAACTGGATTTCCTGTCACAAGAGTTTAATCGCGAGGCGAACACATTATGCTCGAAGTCCTCCGATTCTTCGCTGACCGCGATCGGGCTTTCGCTCAAGAACACGGTCGATCAGTTCAGGGAGCAAATACAGAATGTCGAGTGATGGCTTCCCAGCGCCGATCTTTCGTGGCCGCCGTCGCGGCGTTCTGCTTGCCCTGTCCAGCCCTTCCGGCGCCGGCAAGACGACATTGTCCAAGCGTCTGCTGAGCCAGAATCCTGACGTCGTGCTGTCAGTCTCCGCGACCACGCGCGAGCCGCGACCGGGCGAGGTTGACGGGCAGGATTACCACTTCATCTCGGTCGAAGACTTCAAGAAAATGATCGAGGACGATGCCTTCTTCGAGTGGGCGGAAGTCTTTGGCCGCTATTATGGCACGCCGAAAGCGCCCGTGATGGAAGCGGTCGAGGACGGCCGCGACGTGGTTTTCGACATTGATTGGCAGGGCGCCCAGGCATTGGCTGCAGCGGCACCGGATGATGCTGTGCGGGTCTTCATACTGCCCCCCTCGCTCGCCTTGCTGGAAGACCGGCTTCGCAAGCGCGGGCAAGACGCGCCGGAGATCATCAAGGACCGCATGGCGCGCGCCAAGGACGAGATCTCGCACTGGCATGAATACGACTATGTGATCGTCAATGACGACTTCGCGCGGGCATTGGAAAAGCTCAACGAGATCCTGCACGCCGAACGCCTGAAGCGTCTGCGCCATCCCTGGCTGGAAGAATTCGTCGACGCGATCATGGATCAATAGGGCCGGGCGCCGTCAGGCGCGGCTCGCCTCATAGGCTCTGCGCCAGGCACGTGCCAGTGTTTGGAAACCGGCGATATCAATGACTTCAGCGCGTGCACCGGCATCCAGGCCGGCAGCGTCCAGCAAGATGTCGGCGCTGGTGCCGGCCTGCCCGGCCGCTTGCGCCAGGCTCCGGCGCAGCGTCTTGCGGCGCTGGCCGAAGGCCGACGCGGTGATCCGCTCCAGGGCGGTCACGTCCTTGAATTGCTGCGCTTCCGGCAGCGGGTTGAGCACCACGACAGCTGATTCCACCTTGGGCGGCGGGGTGAAGGCGCGGGCGGGTATTTTCAGCGCCAGCCGGGCCTCACAGCGCGACTGGGCAATGACGGCGAGGCGGCCATAGGCCTTGTCGCCCGGCTGTGCCACCACCCGGTCGGCCACTTCCCGCTGGAACATCAAGACGGCGCGCCGCCACCAGATCGGTTCGGCCCGCAGCCATTTGATCAGTAACTGCGTGCCGACATTATAGGGCAGATTCGACAGGATGACCTTGTCTCCCGGCTCGGTCAGCAGCGTCGTTTCATCGACGTCCAGGGCGTCGGCCTGCTTGATGGTCAACCGCCCGCCCGATGCCGTGTTGATCTCGCCCAGTGCGCCGAGAAAACGCGCATCCATCTCCACCGCCAGCAGCGAGGCGGCGCCCTCGGCCAGGATTGCACGGGTCAGCCCGCCGGGACCCGGACCGACCTCGATTGCCTGGTCCTGGCTCATGTCCCCGGCGAGGCGGGCAATCTTGGCGGTCAGGTTGAGATCGAGCAGGAAATGTTGCCCGAAGGATTTCTTCGCGCCGAGATCATGGCTGGCAATAACGTCTCGCAGGGGAGGGAGGTCGTCGAAATTCATGCCCGGCACCCCGCAATCTGCACAGCTTGGTCGAGTGCCGCGAGCAGGCTGTCGGGACGGGCAATGCCTTGGCCGGCAATGGCGAATGCGGTGCCGTGATCGGGCGAGGTGCGCACGATGGGAAGGCCGAGCGTGATGTTGACGCCGCCATGGAAATCCAGCGTTTTCACCGGGATGAGTCCCTGGTCATGATAGAGACAGATGGCGGCATCATAACCGGCGCGCGCTTCGGCATGGAACATCGTGTCCGGCGGCAGCGCATCAGTGATGTCAAAGCCTTCAGCGCGCAGTTTGGCCGCGACCGGGTTGAGCAGACGAATCTCCTCGTCGCCAAGGGCGCCGCCTTCGCCCGCATGCGGGTTCAAGCCGGCAAGCGCAAGGCGCGGCGCGGCAATGGCAAAATCGCGCCGCAGGGCGGCATCGGTCAGGCGGGCGATGGCTTCGACGCGTTCCGGTGTGATTTGGCCGATCGCGCGTGACAGGGCTTCGTGAATGGTCACCAGCACCACACGCAGCCCGCCGCCGGCGAGCATCATCGCCGGCCCGCGGGGACCCTCGAACGGCTGGTCGGCACACAGCTCGGCAAGGAATTCGGTATGGCCAGGGAAGCTGAAGCCCGCCTCATACATCACGGTTTTGGCGATCGGTGCGGTGACAAGTGCGCACGCCCGTTTATCCAGGCAAAGGCGGACTCCTGTCTCGATCGCCGCCTTGATGCAGGCCGCATGAGCCGGATCGGCGGCGCCGGCTTGCACCGGCGCGTGCAGGCTGACACCGACATCAAGTACGGGAAGGGCATCAGGCATGACGGTGGCCGCGGCCTCGGAGGTGGCGATGGCGCGGGGTTGTGGCAGGCCGAGTTGTGTTGCGATTGGTGCGAAGGCTGACAGATCGCCGAGCGCGACCAAGGGGTGGGTTTCGTCGCGCCGTCGCCAGCGCTCCCAAGCCTTGAGGATGATCTCGGGGCCGATGCCCGCCGGATCACCCATCGACACGACGACGGGTGACAAGCGGCTCATCAGTCGCGAATCTCGACGGTGGAGTCGCGGCGCAGGTCGCGCAGCCAACGGCGCGAGTGCAAGGACAATTGTTGGCCGCGCAACTGGCTTTCCAGATCGTCGCGGGTCGGCACGCCGGGGCCGGCGATGGCGCGGTCACAGACAATCAGGGCCTGCAGGCCGACGGCTGATTGCATGATGCCGGTATTCTGACCTTCATCGAGTGGCGCCAATGCATCGCGAATGGCCGGCAGGACGGCATCCGCGGAAATCGAACCGAGCGGGGTGTAGATGGACCCCGTGATCCGGCCGGCCATGGCTTCGGCCTGGCTACAGGTCGGATTGGCGGCCAGTTCGCGCTCGAAATTGCCGCGCGTGGCGTCGGTGACGGCACTCGTCGGCACGGTGACTTGTACAAGATCGTATTGCAGCGTTGTGGTGCCGTCACGGGCCCCGACAAGGGCGATCACCATGAAACCGCCGGGCACTTCGATCGGGTTGGACAGCGCTCCGCGCCCGCCGTGTTGCTCATACTGGCCGCGCATTTGCGGCATGATGGCAGCGACTTCCGGCTGCAGCTGGGAGGCCGTGATCCAGCCGATATCGCCGCCGCTGGCGGCCGACGGTGCGTCGGAGAACTGGCGGGCCAGCTCCGGGAAGGTCGCGCCTTGCTGCAGCTGGTTCATCACCGCGATGACGCGCTGGATCGTCTGTTGTTCCTGACCCGGGCTGGGCACTTCGAACAGCATCTCGAATATACGGAATTGCGGCTGCGAGGCGCTGGCCGCAAGGCGTTCGAGCGCCTGTTCGATCTGTTGCTCGGAAATACGTACGCGTGAGCCGTAGCGACCATTGACGATGATCTGCCAGGCGATCTCGGCTTCCAGCTGATGCCGCAGGGTGGAGACATCGACACCGGAATTCTGCAGGTCCTGAATAATCACGTCGATCGTCGTGCCATTGCGGTCGGCCAGGTCAAGCAGTGAGTTGGATATTTCCTGGTCGGACACCTCGATGTCGAACTCGGACGCGGCCTGCAGCTGAAGATGTTCGTCGATCAGGCCGCGCAGGGCCTGATCCTGAATCCGGACCAGCGTGCCCTCGTCGATCTGGGACATGCCGGTCGACGCGATGATCAGGCGCATGCGGTTGCGCACATCGACCGTGGTGATCGGCTCGTCATTGACCAGGGCGGCCACGCCTTCCGTCGTTTGCGCATGTGCACTGGCGGCACACAACGTCGCGACGGAGGCAAGCAAGGAAAGGACAATTCGTTTGGCGCAGGTCATCAGCAATCGCATATCGGTTCGGCGCGGAACATTACTCAAACTCGTCCCCGGCGCAATCGCCGGACACCGTAGCGCGCGGGGTTGGATCAGTCGGGGCTCACGCTGCCTAGCGTGAACAGGGTGATGCGGAATTGAATGGACTCTGATGGTCCGAGATCCTGAATTCCGAGGTTTTCTCGTTGGTAGACAATGTCAAACTGTGAGCAGTCATCGCCATAGCGGATGCCCAACTCCTGACGGCGCGTGATTTCGCGATCAAGATCGCGCTGAACCAGTCCGATCATGCTCCAGTGTCGTGTCATAGCGACTTCAAAACTACCCGAAAGCTCGCGCTGAGCGCCGCGTGTTACATTGGCGTCGCTGATGTCGAGATAGCGCACCCCGCCGGAAAGGCGTGTGCCGTTATAGTTTATAGAGACGTCGAGGCGATTGGTGTCATGGGTTTCCGGGGCGATCCGGGTGTAGACTTCAGCATCGAAATCCCCGAGCTCGATTGAACCGGCCACAACATAGTCTGATTGGTCGGCGAGCAGGCCGCTTGATGCGTTGAAGACGGCGTCGCCATCAAGACGTTCGCTCTGTCCGACGAAGAGGCGCGCGACACCGTCCTCGCCCCACATGGCGGTCGTTCGCAATCCATAGCTGACCCGCTGGCCTGCTTCCCAGACGTCGAAGCCCGGCGCGCGCACCGGCTGGAACAGAAGGCTTTCGTCGAGGTCGATTGAAAGACTGTCTTCGTTGACGATACGGTCGGCGTCCGGATCGTCCGACGCATACACGTAGGACACGACCGGCTCGACAATCCAGTCCGCCGACTCACCGGCGCGATAGAAAGGCCAACTGATCTCCGTACCGGCCAGGCCCAGGGTCCGAGAGACCGAATCCGACACCGGATCGGTGGCGGGGTTTGTCACCGGAAGATTGTCGAAACTGTAGTGATCGGCGCGGGCCAGGGCGAACGGTTCGACCACCACACCGGGGCCTCCAACCCACCGAGCACGCCAGTCGACCGTGGCCGACGCCCGGTCATAATCAACGCCGGAATCACGCCGAAGAACCGCTGCATCCACGCTCGTGCTGACACGCCCCAAGCCGCGCGGCGCCGTGAACACGTATTCGTAGGCGGCGACAGGAGCCAGGGTCGGCACCCGGTCGTCATCGGCATTGGTTTGCAGTGTCTGGAACTCTGCGGCAATGAGTGAGCCGTAGGAATTCCGGGTTCGCCCATCGACGTAGAGTTGGCTGACCAATTGCCGGTTCTGGGCGGCGATCGGAGCGCCCCGGTCCTTGTCCGCTTCCGAGAAGTCGTAGCGTCTAAGGTGCAGGTTGTCCGAGGCGCGCTGCACGCCAAAGCCCCAGCGCCAGTCCGGGTTTATCGCCCATTCGCCGCCGCCGAAAATATGCCAGCGATCGTCGCTTTCGCCGAAGCGTTCGCCATCGCTGTCGATCTCGAACTCATTGGTATAGCTGCCTTCAAGCTCTACGAAGCCCGACCAGAACCGTTTGCGGTATTCGCCATAGATCAACGGATTTACATTGGTCATCAAGCGCGGCGCAATGACAACATCCTGGGATGGAGAGATCGTCCAGTAATAAGGTTGTTGGTAGACAAAGCCGAGGCGTGACGACACACCGACCTTCGGGAACAGGAAGCCGGATCGCCGTTCCGATGAGGGGTCGGCGTGGGCGAAAACCGGCGCATAAAGCACCGGCAAACCCGCGATCTCCAGCCGCGCATCGCGGTAGTAGATCATCTGGTCTTCAGCGTCCTGAACCACTTCACGGGCGCGCAGGCGCCATGTCGGCGCGTGGTCGCCGTCCTCGCAAAGCTCGCATGCCGTGTAATAGGCGTCATCGAACTGCATCGAGCCGTTTTCGCGCCGAATGGCCGCGGCTGCCGCCACGCGTCCATTGTTTTCGAGCATGCTGGCGAAGCCGATGGCGACGCCGGCTGCGAGCTGGCTGTCCAGTTCCACCTCATCGGCGTATTGGGGGAAAGCGCCCTGGCCGAGAATGATGACATTGCCGCGCGCAATCACGCGGTTTTCATCGGGATGATATTCGATCTCGTCGGCGAGCAGGGTCCGCGGCGCCTGACGCACCCGGACATTGCCGCGGGCGATATAGCCGTTGCCGCCGGCGATATCCTCGACATGGTCGGCTTCCAGATAGATCGGAGACTCGTCCGCCGGGGCTTCCTGCGCGAGTGCCGGTGCCGTCAAGGCGAGCGCCGATGTGCTCAGCAACACTGCCGCTAAGCGGCGAAACTGCGACGCCATGCGCGTCACTCCCTCTCGTCTACCGGCCCCCGCAGGCGGGTGAATATCATGACTAGCCGATGCCGACGACATCGTCCACGCCGTCAACCGTCTTCGGTCGAGGCAATGTAGATCAAAGCCAGCAATGCTGTCAGCGCCGGCGCCGACCAGGCGGCCGTTGCCGGCGGCAAGGCGCCCGAGACGCCGAACGAACTCAGCATTTCCTGGAAGAAAAACATCACGAAACCGGCGATGCCGCCGGCCATGGCAAAGGCCGCCGCCCCGCCCAGACGGTGCAGGCGCAAAGTCGCGGCGGCGGCAATCAGGGTTGAGGCTAGCAGGGTCAATGGCAGGGCAAGCAGGGCATGCAGGCGCAGTTCATAGCGCTGGGTTGCCAGCCCGGCTTCCCGGGCTGAGGTGATCAGGCGCGGCAGGTCCCAGAAGGCGACGCCCTCGGCCGAGCGGGCGCGTTCGAACAGGGCCTGGCGATTGATCGATGTCGGCATGGTGATCTCGCCGAGATCAAGGCGTGACGGCGTGGGTGTCCGCTCGACGGCGCCGGTTATCTGCCAATAGCCCGCATGCAACTCCGCTGATTCGGCATCAATGCGGCGCTCCAGCCGCGGTGTGCCGTCGCTGCCGGCGGCAAACTGGAAGAAGATCGGGTCGCGCAATTCCTGGCGCTGTTCTTCCAGCTGCGTGGCGGCGATCACGGTGAAGCCGTCGATATTGGTCTCGCGCAGCCACACCGGCTGGGCGGCGCCTTCGACGCGGCGGACATTCATCAGGCTGTCGCGCCGCGCTTCAAACTGGGCGTTGAGTTCAGCGGCAAGCGGGTTGAGGCCGGCGGCACCGATAATGCCGACCAGCACCGCAAGCGCCATTGGCGCGGTCAGGATGCGCCAGGCTGACATGCCCGAGGCCCGCATCACGATCAGCTCGCTCGAGCGGTTCAGCCGGAACAGCGATGTCAGGGTTCCAAACAGGAAGACGAAGGGCAGGGTGCTTTCGAGCAGCGACGGCGCCCGCAGCAAGGTCAGGCTGAGCAGGTCCAGTGTCGACACATCGACCCGCGTGCCGACGGCGCGCGATTGCTCCACGAAGTCGACCAGGATGATCACGGTGGCAATGGTCGCGAAAGCGAGCAGCAGGCCGCCAGCTGTCTGGCTGGCCATATAGCGATTGAGACGACCGCCGATCATGCGCTGGCCCCATTGGTTTGTGGTCGGCGTGGACGGGCCCGGGCAGGCCAGTAGATGACCGCAAGCGCGCCGATCATGCCGCCGATCGGGACCAGGTATTGGGCAAGATTCATCGCGGCATCATCGGCACTGGCCGACTGCATGGCGAAGCCCGCGAGCCGCAGCGCCAAGCCGGCGCTGACAGCGATCATCACCCGGCGGCCATATCCCATGCGGGAATGGTCACCGGCCAGGAAACAGGCGGCGGCGATCAGCGCGAAGGCGAGATTGTAGAGCGGTCCCGACAACCGGTAATGCGCTTCGGCCCAGGCGCGTTCCGGTCCGCCGGTGCGGGCGACCTCGGCGGCCGACGGCCACAGGAGTTCGTGCAGATAGCGGTCGGATTCCTTGAAGAACATGGCGTCGGCCGGGCCGACAAACTCGCCGAGATCGAATTCATAGCGGTCGAAATTGGCGTAGTAGAGTTCGCCGGCCGAATCGATCTGTTGCAGATTGCCGTCGATCAGCACCATGGCCGAGCGGTCGCCGGCGCGCACGACGACGCCTTCGCGGGCGGAATAGGTCGAGGCTTCGTCCTGGCCGCGACTGTCATGGATCAGGATGTCCTGCATCCGGCCGTCACGGTCGCGCTCGCGGGCATAGATGGTGACGCCCTGGCCGAGCTGCGAAAACGCCCCCGGCGTCACCAGGCTGGCGGCGACGTCCGAGCGCAGGGTGTGGAGCGAGCGCCGCATTTCGCGATAGGCGACCGGTTGCACGAGGAGATTTACAGCCAGGTTGGCGATCAGGACATAAACGCCAAGGCGCATGACGGGGGACAGCAGTCCGAACCGGCTCATGCCGGCCGCTGAGGCGATGACCAGTTCACTGTCGCTTGTCAGCCGGTTGAGGCTGGACAGGACCGCCACAAAAAGTGCGATCGGCACCAGCAGGGCGGTCAGGTGTGGCAGGGCCAGCGCCGTCACTTTGACGAAGGTCAGGGCAGTCTCGGAATAGCCGGATACCAGGTCGACATTCGACAGGCTCTGCGTCAGCAAGGCCAGGCCGGCAAAGGCGGCTGTCGCCGTCAGGAACGGCCAGAGCAACTGGTTGAAGAAATACCGCTGAACGAGAATCATGAAGCCGGCTTGTGCTGCGCGTTCAGCCTTCTATCTCTCTTCGTGATCGGATACCACTTCCGCGACACAAGTTTTCGGCGTCGGGTGCACACCCTTGCGCACAGAATAGTCACCCCATGCGACTGGATGAGAGGGAATACCATGAAAATCGAATTCGCTGCCGCTCCGAACGCTGCCGGCGCGATCGCCGTTCCGGTTTACGAGGACGCCACGCTGTCGCCGGCCGCTGCCGCGCTCGACACCGCATCCGGTGGTGCCATCAAGCGCGCCATCGCCGCCTCCCGCTTCACCGGCAAGCCGGCCCAGACGCTGGAAATCATGGCCCCGTCGGGCAGTGAGGCCAGCCGCGTCGTCCTGTTCGGCCTCGGTGCCAAGGACAAGCGCACCGCATCGACGCTGGAAAAGGCAGCGGCCGCTGTTGTCGCCAAGCTGCTGATCAGTGGCGAGACGACGCTGTCGATCCAGTTTGACGGTGAGACGGATGGCGATGGCGCCGCTCGCGCCGGCCTCGGTGCCCGTCTGGCGTCCTACCGCTATGACCAGTTCCGCACCAAGCTGAAGGACGAGCAGAAACCCTCTCTCGTCGAGCTGACCATTGCTGTCTCTGACGTTGATGGTGCCAAGGCGGCCTGGGCTGGCTGGGGCGCCGTGGCTGACGGTGTCGACCTGGCCCGCGAAGTCACCAACCTGCCGCCGAACATCCTGAACCCGGAAACCTATGCCAAGAAAATCGAAGGCATGGCCGAGCACGGCCTCGAGATCGAGATCCTCGACGAGGTCCAGATGACCGAACTCGGCATGGGCGCGCTTCTGGGTGTCGGCCAGGCTTCGGAATTCGAAAGCAAGATCGCCATCATGAAGTGGAATGGCGGCAAGGCGGGCGAAAAGCCGCTCCTCTTCGTCGGCAAGGGCCTGACCTTTGACAGTGGCGGCATCTCGCTGAAGCCGGGTGCCGGCATGGACGAGATGCGCGGGGATATGGGCGGTTCGGCCGCCGTGGTCGGCCTGATGCGCGCGCTCGCCGGTCGCAAGGCCAATGTCAACGCGATCGGTATTGTCGGCCTGGTGGAAAACATGCCCGACGGCAATGCCCAGCGTCCCGGCGACATCGTCACGGCGATGTCCGGCACCACGATCGAGATCCTCAATACCGACGCCGAAGGCCGCCTCGTTCTGGCCGATGTGCTCTGGTACGCGCAGGACCGTTTTGATCCCAAGCTGATCATCGACCTGGCGACGCTGACCGGTGCCATCCTGATCGGTCTCGGCAATACCCGCGCCGGTATTTTCTCCAACTCCGACGAGATCGCGGCCCAGCTGTCCTCGGCCGGTGATGCCTCGGACGAGCCGGTCTGGCGCCTGCCGCTCGGCCCGGATTATGAAAAGCATATCGAGACCAAGAATGCCGACATCAAGAATGTCGGTGAGGGCCGTCTCGCCGGCTCGATCTCGGCGGCGGAATTCCTCAAATGCTTCGTCAATGACAAGCCGTGGTGTCATATCGACATCGCCGGCACTGCCATGGGCGGGATGAGCGCCAAGGATGATCCGCGCCAGCCGAGCTGGGGCACGGGCTGGGGTGTGCGCATTCTCGACCGCTTCGTGCGTGACAATTACGAGGGCTAGGCCCATCGCTGATCAGGGCGGCCCGCGCGGCCGCCCTTTTCATATCGGCTGTCGGAGGGGACGATGAGCGGCGATCTCTGGTTCTACCATCTGGAACGCTCCTCGCTGGACGAGGTCCTGCCCGAGCTGCTGGAAAAGACCCTGGCGCGCGGCTGGCGGGCGCTGGTGCGCTCACCCGATGCCAAGCGCCGCGAGGCGATTGACCAGCTGTTGTGGACCTGGCGCGAGGACAGCTTCCTGCCGCATGGCCAGGTCGAGGCCGGATCACCGGAGCGCCAGCCGGTTCTCATTGCCGAGGACGAAGCCAATCCGAACGGGGCACAATGCCTCTTCCTGCTGGATGGGGCCGAACCCGAAAAACCGTCATCCTTTGACCGCATGATCGTCATGTTTGACGGGCAGGACGAGATGGCGGTGCAAGATGCGCGCGCGCTGTGGAAGAAAGCCTCGGGGCAGGACTGTACAGTGTCCTACTGGCGGCAATCGCCGGAAGGCCGATGGGAGAAGAAGGCATGACACGTTATTTGCTGATTGCGCTGGCCGGGCTGTCGGTCGCGGCCTGTTCCACGGGCGGCCATCCGATCGATGGCGGCGAGACCGTCATGCCGACGCCTGATTTTGACGGGGATGGCAGTGGCGACAACAGCGCTGATCCGCTTGCCAGCTGCGGTGCCAATGCCATGGGCTATCTCGTCGGTCAGCCGATCGCGGAGGTCGATCTGGAGACGCTGCACGGCAATATCCGCGTCATCCATCCCGGCATGCCGATTACCCGCGATTATCGCCGCGAACGGCTCAATCTTGACCTCGACGAGGCCGGTGTCATCCTGCGGCCCTGGTGTGGTTGAGCGAGTATTTCCCATGAAAGCGCATGTGATCATCCTGTCCTGCCTGCTGGCTGGCTGCGGACTCACGACCGGCGGCGCGACCTCGACGGACGAACGACAACTTGACGCCCTGCCGTCGCTCGGTTCGACCGAGGATGTCGATGGTGGCGAGGTCCGCGCCCCGATCACCGGCACGTGCGGCATGGAAAATCTCCAGCATTTCGTCGGACGACCGCGCGTGACTGTGCCCGCCAGCGCCATGCCGGAAAACTACCGCGTCGTCGGACCCAATTCGGTGGTGACGATGGATTACCGCCCCGATCGCCTGACGGTGCGGGTCGACGAATATGATATCGTGGAAAGCCTGGCCTGCGGCTGAACCGGGCGCTCAGCCCGCAAACAGGTGCTGCAGGCGCGCGGCGTGATGGCTGGTCAGCGACAGCGCATGACTGGCCAGCCAGGCGCTGACCGTGTGCGCGGTCTCGATGGCCGTTTCGCGATCCATCAGGCTGTCATCAGCCTCACCCGGATAATCGGGACCGTCATGCGAGTCCGGATCGGCGGCCATGACGATATCGACGCGGATATCGTCCGGGCTGTGAAAACTGTTGTCATGACGTGAGGCGGCGGGTCTGGGCGCGGTCGGCGAACCGGTCTTGCGGGAAAGTGTCGGACGCGGCGGCGGCGTGTTCTCGATCTTCATGATCCGCCTCCGTTCCGGCGCGGCGAACAGGCGAGAAAACTGCCGGGCTTTGAGGGCCCGGCATCGGCCAGATCAGCCAGTTTGTGTGTCGCCGGGCGGGCATCCTGTCGGTCGATGACGCCCGGCCACGCGCCTACGGATCCCATTGATCCATCCACCAATTGCTTCGATGCTCATATTATATGAGCGGAAGTGCGAATGGTTTCTTAACGGGACGAATTTGCGTTGAGAGAGGCTTAATTGATCTGGAATTGTCGCCGAAGTGCCAGCAGGGACAGGAAGATCAGCGCCGATGAAGCCAGGCCCTGGATCAGGGTCGAGACCAGCATCAGCCCGGTGAAGATGGGCGCTCGGTCGCCGAGATGGTCGAAGGCGGCACCATTTCCGGCGAGGACGCGCAAGGGACCGAGGGCATTCTTGAAGGCTAGGCCAAGCGTATCGGTCAGGCTGGGATGGATGGGGGCGTCCGGCGCCCACCAGACCCAATTCTCGGCCGCCACACTGCCGGCGAACAACGCAATTGCGAGGACCAGCAGGTTGAGCGCCGCAAAGCCGAGAGTCAGCTTGCCAAGCCAGATCAGCGGACGGGAGATCGAGGTGCCGTAATTGGTGATGATGCCGTATGCCCGTGAGAAACGGTAACCGGCCAGGGTGAGCGGCCCCTGCTTGTCCGGCTCTGCCGAGCGGTCAAAACGATGCTCGCGAGCGCGCAGCTCGAATGTGTAGAAAACCTGTTCCCGCGCCCGGTCATTCTCCTCCGCCATCGCCGTCTTGAGCGCCCGGCAACCCGCCTCCAGCGCCGCGAAGCGCTTGTCGCGGCCACGGCGTTCAAAGTCTGGGTCGGAATCTTCACCGGGATCAAATGCGTCGTCGCGGCCAGCGGCCGCCTCAGCCGCCTTCAGCGCGGCCTCGAATTGCCCGGAATCGGGATGGTCACTGTCGAGCAATATGCCCTGGTCCAGCCGGATGCCGTGAAAGGCGGAGAAAGGCAGGGTGGCGACACCCTTGAAGTCGAGCGGTTCGAAAAAGCGCGCGCCTTCAAAGGCGCTGTTGCGATCCTCGGCGCGCTGCGGAAAACGCACGCGGGAAAAATCGGCCAGGCCGTTGAAACTGGCGCCGCGCAGGCTGAGACGGTGTTGGAACGCGGCACCGGGGCGAACCTCGCTGCCGGACCTGTGCTGGTCCGCCCGCCCGAATTCGCAGGACTGGGCAAACCGTGCACTGCGGAAACTGGCTTCGCCGAGAAATCGTGCGGCGAGAAAGGTGGCACCGTGAGTGAATTCGGCTTGGTCGAACCTGGCATCACGAGACCCGTGAATCCAGAATGCCGTCTCGCGAGGCAGCCCCAGATCGCCGGGCAGGAGGCGTTGAAGGCCAAATATTGTGCCCCAGAAGTCAGCGTTTCCGCCGGAGAATTGCGCATGATAGAAGTTCGCGTTTCCGCCGGAGAATTGCGCTTGATAGAAGTTCGCGTCTCCGCCGGAGAATTGCGCTTCAGTGAAGTAAGCGTTTCCGCCGGAAAATTGCGCGTTCAAGAAGTTCGCGTCTCCCCCGGAGAATTGCGCTTGCCTGAAGTAAGCGTCTCCGCCGGAGAATTGCGCCTCTCTGAAGCCAGCGCCCCCGCCGGAGAATTGCGCTTGATTGAAGGAAGCGTCTCCGCCGGAGAATTGCGCTTCTGAGAAGTAAGCGTCTCCGCCGGAGAATTGCGCTTGATTGAAGTCAGCGTTTCCGCCGGAGAATTGCGCATGATAGAAGTTCGCGTTTCCGCCGGAGAATTGCGCTTGATAGAAGTTCGCGTCTCCGCCGGAGAATTGCGCTTCAGTGAAGTAAGCGTTTCCGCCGGAAAATTGCGCGTTCAAGAAGTTCGCGTCTCCCCCGGAGAATTGCGCTTGCCTGAAGTAAGCGTCTCCGCCGGAGAATTGCGCCTCTCTGAAGCCAGCGCCCCCGCCGGAGAATTGCGCTTGATTGAAGGAAGCGTCTCCGCCGGAGAATTGCGCTTCTGAGAAGTAAGCGTCTCCGCCGGAGAATTGCGCATGATAGAAGTAAGCATCTCCGCCGGAGAATTGCGCTTCTGAGAAGTAAGCGTCTCCGCCGGAGAATTGCGCTTGATTGAAGTCAGCGTTTCCGCCGGAGAATTGCGCTTGATAGAAGTAAGCGTCTCCGCCGGAGAATTGCGCTTCTCTGAAGCCAGCGCCCCCGCCGGAGAATTGCGCTTCAGTGAAGGAAGCGTCTCCGCCGGAGAATTGCGCTTCTGAGAAGTAAGCGTCTCCGCCGGAGAATTGCGCATGATAGAAGTCAGCGTCTCCGCCGGAGAATTGCGCTTCTGAGAAGTAAGCGTCTCCGCCGGAGAATTGCGCATGATAGAAGTCAGCGTCTCCGCCGGAAAATTGCGCGTTCCTGAAATTGGCGTCACCAAGGAAAGCCGCAGCGTGCATCCAGAGCGAAGACCCGAATTCGAGCGTGGACGCATCCACATTGTCCAGCCAGGCCGAGAAATTGGCGGCAAGGTGGAGCATTGCGGGCTCTGAATTTTTGTCTTCGGGGGTGGGCGGGCGGGGGAAGCGGCACAGGATGGCGCCGGACAGCTGGGTGCGATTGTCGGCCCCCTTGAATTCAGCCTTGCCGACCGCCGCGTCTGTTTCGCCGCCCAATTGGATCAGCCGGTCGACTTCGGCTTCCAGCGTCTGCCAGTCCTTCGCCTTCAAATCGGCTTTGAAGCTCGGTGTTCCATCCGAATGGGTGGGCGGCAGGTGCAGGATATGGAAGACAGCCTGGCCTTTGTCTTTGACCAGCAGGCCACCCAAATCCTCGTCCGTTCGCAGCCGACCTGTCGCGCTGTCCCAACGCAGATAGTCCTGTTGTGTCGCTGGACGCGAACCCTTTGGGGCTTTGACAGTCTCGATGCAACGGCCGTCGGGGGAGGCCGACCAGCCAAGCCATGGGTGCTTTGGCTCCCCGCCGGGACGCAGCGCCGCCAGTCCGTCCCAACTGAAATCCTGCTCGCGCCAGTGCGCCCACCACGCCGCCTCGCGCGCCGCTTTCTCAGCCGCCCGTTCGTCCTCTTTCGCCTGGTCGTCCGTGCTCATCCGTCCCCACGATCCTGAGCTGCATGGCACCCAAGTTCGCGTGTTCGCCGGTGGTGGTCAATCTACCCCGCCTGCGCCGCTTCCAGCTTCTCTTCCGCTTCCAGCCAGCTCAGCTCCGCCGCATCCAGCAGCTCCACCGCCTTGGCGCGCTTGATCTGGAGGTCGGTGGCTGTCTTGGGGTCTTTCTGGTAGAGGCCGGGGGCGGCGAGGGCTTTGTCGATGACGTCGATAATGCCGCGCAGGCGGTCGGCTTCCTTGTCCCAGCGGGCGATCTCGTCGCGCAGGGGTTTGAGCGCCTTGCGCTGGTCGGCGGCGGAGCGGCGGGCGATGCTTTTTTCGTCGGTGGCGGCAGTCTTCTTTTTCGGCCCATCCTTGGGTGCGCGGCCGAGCAGGGACTGGCGATAGGTCTCGATATCCTCGTCATAGGGTTTGACCGTGCCATCGCCGACCACCCAGAGCCGGTCGACACAGCTCTCGATCAGATGCCGGTCGTGCGAGATCAGGACGACGGCGCCCTCATACTCATTGATCGCCTGGATCAGGGCGGCGCGGCTGTCCATGTCGAGATGGTTGGTCGGTTCGTCGAGGATGAGGAGGTGCGGGCCTTCAAAGGTGATCAGGTTGAACAGGAGCCGCGCCTTCTCGCCGCCGGACAGCGTGTCGGCCGGGGTTTCCTGGCGGTCACCGGGCAGGCCGAAAGTCGCCAGTCGGGCCCGGCGCTGGGCCTCGGTGGCGTCGGGCATCAGCTCGATAATGTGCTGATAGGCCGACATGTCCGGTGACAGGCTGTCGATCTGGTGCTGGGCGAAATAGGCGATCTGCATCTTCTTGTGCTTGCGCAAATGCCCCTCGAGAGGGACCAGCCGGTCGCACAGGAGTTTCGCCATGGTCGACTTGCCGGCGCCATTGCGGCCGAGAATGCCGATCCGGTCCTCGGTGTCGATATTGAGATTGACGTCGCGCAGGACCGGCTTGCCCGGCGCATAACCGGCCTGGAGATTGACCATGCGCACGATCGGCGGCGCCATGCGGCGCTGCGGGCTGGGAAAGTTGAAGGGCGCCACCGGGTCTTCCACCTGGGTCGCCACGATCTGCATTTTCTCCAGCCGCTTGACCCGCGACTGGGCCTGTTTGGCCTTGGACGCCTTGGCCTTGAAGCGGTCGACAAAGGATTGCAGATGGCGCCGTTCGGCCTCCTGCTTTTCGACCATTTTCATCTGCAGGCGCTGTCGCTCGGCCAGCGCCTTTTCAAAATCATCATAGCCGCCATCCCAGACGGTCAGCTTGCCGTTCTTGAGGTGGGCGATCTTCTGCATCGCGCCGTTCAGGAGGTCGCGGTCGTGCGAGATCACCAGGGCGGCGCCGGGGAAGGTCTTGAGATAGCTTTGCAGCCACATCACGCCTTCCAGGTCGAGATAATTGGTCGGCTCGTCGAGCAGGAGGAGGTCAGGCCGGGCAAACAGGGTCGCGGCCAGGGCCACCCGCATGCGCCAGCCGCCGGAGAATTCGCGGCAGGGACGCCGCTGTTCCTCGCCGGTAAAGCCCAGCCCGGCGAGGATGGAGCCGGCGCGGGCTTCGGCGGTGTGGCTGTCGATATCGGCCAGCCGGGTCTGGATCTCGGCGATGCGATTGGGTTCGGTCGCGGTTTCCGCTTCGGCCAGCAGGGCGGCACGTTCGGTATCGGCGGCCATCACCACATCGATCAGGCTGTCATCCCCGCCCGGCGCTTCCTGGGCCACCGAACCGACACGCGCACCTTTCTGGACGCGCGCCTCACCGCCCTCGGTGGCGGCCTCACCGCGGATCAGGCGGAACAGGGTTGATTTGCCCGTGCCGTTGCGACCCACCAGACCCATCTTGGTCTTGGCCGGCAGGAAGAGCGTCGCCTGATCAAAGAGCATCCGCCCTTCAATGCGATAGGTGAGGTCATTGATGTGCAACATGGGAGAAGGCGGTTAGCGCGTGGCCGTCGGCGGCGCAAGCGGGTCTTACTCTTGCCTTATTGGCCGCCCAGCCTCGCTCAGGAGGGGGAGGTCGCGATGTTCCTGCGCTTTGTGGTGTGTCTGGTGGTCGTGTTGTGTGCGGCCGGACCGACGGGGGCGCAAGAGGCGCTGGTCGACTCGCAGCGCGACTTCATTGTTCGTTTCCAGGCCGCGACCGAGCCGGCCCGCAGCTCAATCCGTGAGCGTGCCGCCGCTGCCGATTTTCTGATGGCGGAGCTCGGGCGCCGAGGTCTGACGGCTGAGCGGAAGCCTTATCGCGCACCCAACATCCACCCGCTGCTGGATCTGATCATGCCGCCGTTCAGCGGGGTCAATGTGACCGCGACGATCCCTGCCACACGCAATGATGCTCCGGTCGTCATCCTTGGTGCCCACTATGACAGCGAAGCCGGCAGTCCGGGGGCCGACGACAATGCCAGCGGCGTTGCGGCCATGCTTGGTATCGCCGAGGCGATCGCCGCAGAGCCAAGGCGAGACTATACCGTGATCCTCGTTTTCTTTGACCAGGAAGAGGAGGGCAAGATCGGCAGTGCGGCTTTTGCGCGTCAGTTGGTCAATGCCGGCGAAGACATTCATTCCATGCACTCCATCGACATGGCAGGCTGGGACAGTGATGGCGACCGGGCAATCGAGATTGATGCCCCGGACAGCTGGTACCCGCGCTATGAACGGGCGGCGCGGCAGATGGATGTCCCCATCACCCGGGTCACGTATGACTCCAGCGATCATGTCTCCTTTCGTGATCGCGGCATTGATGCCATCTGCCTCGGCGAAGCCTTCCGCCTGCGCGATTCCTCGCCGCACCGGCATCGGTCAACTGACACCGCCGACACGCTCAATCACACCTATCTGGCCCGTAATACGCGCCTCATGCTCGGTGTCTTGCTGGGCCTGATCCGAGGGGAGGTGTCATGAGGTTGTCGCTACCTGTTGGCGTTTTGGCTCTGACCCTGGCCGCCTTCGCGGTGCGCGCCGTCATCTACGCCCTGATTGGGTCTCACCTTCCATTGGTCTTCATCCTCGCCGTCGCACTCGCCCTGTTCGCGGCTCATCTGGCCGGCCGTGGTGCCGGACGTGTGGCCGTGCGTGTCTGGGGGCTATGCCTTGTGATTTACGGGGTGTTCCGGCTCGGTCTGGCCGGCCTGCTTGTCGTCGCTCCGATCAGCTCCCCGCACGCGATCGCGAATACGGGGTGGGTCTTCGTGCTCGTGTCTGCGCTTTATCTGCTTGCCGGGGCCTATCTTGTCATCGCCTGGCGCAAGCCTGTCGAACCGACCGTGACCGGATAACACTCTGCCGCTTTTCAAGCGGTCGGTGGCCCGCTATAAGCCGCGCGAATCCACAGGCCGGGTGTGTGCCCGGACAATCACAGTTTCAGTCTCAAGGACTCCTCCCATGGCGACCCAACGCACCTTCTCTATCATCAAGCCCGACGCGACTGCCCGTAACCTGACCGGCGCCATCAATGCCAAAATCGAGGAAGCCGGCCTGCGCATCATCGCCCAGAAGCGCATCCGTCTGTCGCGCGAGCAGGCTGAAGGTTTTTACGGCGTCCACAAGGAGCGTCCCTTCTTCAACGACCTCGTCACCTTCATGATCTCCGGCCCGGTCGTGGTCCAGGTCCTGGAAGGCGAAGACGCCATCGCCAAGTATCGCACCGTGATGGGCGCGACGAACCCGGAGCAGGCTGATGCCGGCACGATCCGCAAGGATTTCGCCGAGTCAATCGAAGCCAACTCGGTGCACGGTTCCGACGCCCCGGAAACCGCAGCGGAAGAAATTCCCTTCTTCTTCTCGGACGACGAAATCGTCGGCTAATCCGAGCCGCAAAATCAGACAAAAAAGGCCCGGTATTCTGCCGGGCCTTTCTTTTTTGTGCGGACCGTATTGCATGCCGCAAACGGGGCTCCTAACTCCGCCCGGCTGGTGCGGTACCGGCTGGTGAGAGAAGGTCGCGCGACATGGATATGGCACTGCTTGCGAGCCTGGTGACCTTCGTCGTCATCATGTCGGTCACGCCCGGTCCCAACAATCTCATGATGATGTCGTCCAGCGCCCTGTTTGGTATCCGCGCGACCTTGCCACACTGGTTGGGAGTCAATATCGGTTTCAACCTTTTGCTCGCCGCCTCGGTGTTCGGACTGGGTGAGTTGATCGAGCGTTTTCCGGTGATGCTGGATCTGGTCCGCATCGGCGGGGCCTTGTGGCTGGCCTGGATGGCATTGACCTTTGCCCAAGCCGGTTGGGAGATTGGCCGGGCCGGCAGCCGGGCCGCCCCCGCAAAGGCGGACCGCTCGCGACCCTTTCGGTCCTGGGAAGCGGCGCTGTTCCAGACGATCAACCCGAAGGCCATCCTGATGGCAGTCTCGACTGCCGGTGCCTATGTCGCCCTGGCCGACACGCCGGTCGAACGGCTCGGGATATTCATCATCACCTTCATCCTGTTCGGCGCGCCGTGCGGACTGATGTGGATTTTCGTTGGCGGCGGGTTGAAGCGGTTCCTGGCCGATGGCGTATCGGCACGCTGGCTCAACTATGCGATAGCCGCCATCCTGCTCGCGACCATCGGGCTCATCCTCGCGGCCTGACGGCTCGCAGGCTGCACCTTGCACAAGCGGGGCACGCAGCAGACCATGGCACTCCCCAAAGCGCCGGAGAGCTGCCATGACCGATATCGCCCGTCTCGTCCAAGCCCTGCCCAAGGCCGAGCTCCATTTGCACATAGAAGGCTCGCTCGAGCCGGAATTGATGTTCGAGCTGGCACGGCGCAACGGGATTGAAATCCCCTTCAACTCGGTTGAGGAAATCCGCGCCGCCTATGATTTCTCCAATCTGCAGGACTTTCTCGACGTCTATTATGTCGGCATGAATGTGCTGATCACCGAGGCCGACTTTTTCGATCTGACCTGGGCCTATCTCCAGCGCGTTCACGCCGAGAATGTCCGCCATGTCGAGATCTTCTTCGATCCGCAGGGCCATACCGATCGCGGCATCGCCTTCGCCACGGTGATTGACGGTATCACCCGTGCGCTGGACAGGGCGCAGTCGGAGCTCGGCATCACCTCAAAGCTCATCCTGTGCTTCCTGCGACACCTCTCCGAAGAGGCGGCTTTTGAGACGCTGGAAATGGCCAAACCCCATCTCGACCGGATCGACGGTGTCGGTCTGGACAGTTCCGAGCTCGGTCACCCGCCGTCAAAATTCCAGCGCGTCTTCGAGGCCGCCGGTGCGCTGGGCCTCCTGCGCGTCGCCCATGCCGGCGAGGAGGGGCCGCCAGAATACATTCATGAAGCCTTGGACCTGTTGAAGGTCGACCGCCTCGACCACGGCAATCGCGCCTTGGAAGACGGCACGCTGGTCGCCCGTCTCGGCCGCGAGCAGATGACGCTGACCGTCTGTCCGCTGTCCAATTTGCGCCTGTGCGGTATCAAACGTCTCGAGGACCACCCCTTGAAGCGTATGCTGGCACTGGGCCTGCGGGCCACGGTCAATTCCGACGACCCGGCCTATTTCGGCGGCTATGTGAACGACAACTACATCCGCACCGCCGCCGCCATTGACCTGACCGCCGACGAGATCATCGAACTGGCGAGGAATTCCTTCCGCGGCGCTTTCCTGCCGGAGGCGGATATTCAGCGCTACTTGGCGGAGATCGATGCGGTGGTGGTGACGGCGGGCTGATCTGTCCTGTCAGAGCGGATCAGCCTGACCTGCCGGCACGCCCTGGCAGCTTTCCGGGCGTAACGGCGCTCGCCGCAAATGGCGCGTTCGCCGACTGCCTCATTGCGGCCCGATTTAATTGCATCCTGATGATTGTGCAATCTGGGGGATGCCATGATCTTGGGCGCGATGTTGGGGCTGAGCTTGCTTGTGCAAGCTCAAGATGAGGGGCAGACCGGCAATGGGTGCGATACGATAGCCGGCGCCGAAACACTGCTCGACGAGGCTGCGGGACGACCGATCCTGCTGGGCGAGATGCACGGCACGGTGCAGGCACCGGAATTTGTGGCCAGCCTACTGTGCCTCGGTGTCGTGCGCGGCGGGCGAACAATCCTTGCCTTGGAAATTTCCTCCAGCGAGCAGGACCGGCTGGATGCTTACCTGGCTTCAGACGGTGGAGAGTCGGCGGTGCGGGCGCTGAGCACAGGGTCGCTCTTTTGGAATGGACGGATGCGCGACGGCCGGTCGAGCGAGGCAATGCTGGCCCTGATCGATACGGTAAGGCTCCGCAGGGCTGCCGGGGCGGCCATTGATATTGTTGCCGTCGATTATCACGCGGTCGATGACGCGGACCTGGCCGAAATGCCGCAGCGGCGTGATCATGCGATGCTGAGACGCGCGCGAAGCCTTGTCGGGAGCGCCGACGTGATCCTTGTGCTTGTTGGAAACGTGCATGCGCGCAGAGCACCAATGGTGTTCGGCGAGAGATCGCTGGAAACCATCGGCTCGCTGGCCGAGCCGGACGAAGTCTACACTGTGCGACTGGGCACTATCGGCGGGGAGGCCTGGACTTGTCGCGGTGCCACGATGGAAACGGTCGAATGCGGCCCTCATGCCTCACCCGCCTATGTCGATTTGGGCGAACACCGTGTCATGTCAATGGAAGATGCGATCGAGGCCGGGGTTCGCGGGGTCGAGGCCGATACTTATCACCGTTATGTCCATCTCGGCGCGAGCGTGGCCTCGCCGCCGGTTTTCCCGCAGCCAGAGTAGCCTAGTCCTCCGACCCGGGCTTGCGCCGCATCGACTTGGTCTGGGATTTCTGCGCCTTGGCCGCCTTCACCCGTTTGATCGAGGCCAGGGATGGCCGCGCCTTCTTGCGCGGTTTCGGGGCGATCAGCGCTTGCTCGATCAGATTGCGCAGGCGGTCGCGGGCGTCGGTGCGGTTGCGCTCGCGCTCGCGGTGACTGTCGGCTTTCAGGACCAAGCCGCCATCCTTGGTCATGCGCGAGCCGGCCAGCCGGACTAGCCGACGCTTGGCGGCGTCGGGCAGGGTGGTGTTGGCGGCGAGGTCGAAGCGCAGTTGCACGGCGCTCTCGGTCTTGTTGACATGCTGGCCACCGGGACCGGAGGCGCGGATAAAACGCTCCTCGATCTCGGCCTCGTCGATCAGGATGGTCTGGGCAATCAACATGACAGACTCCGCAAGCACACCTCCTTATTGCCGTGCTTGCGGGTCTGATCGCAAGTGAGCTTGCCCGGTCATGCGATGGCGGCGAGCAGGAAGCAGGCACAGGTGAGGACGGCTCCGGCCGTGCGGACATGGTTCCAGCCGGTCCAGCGCGCGACATATTGCGGCCAGTAGGCGGACGTACCGTCCGCGTCACCGGCCAGTGACTGCAAGCGGTTGTTCATCGGTATATTGCGCAGGCCGGTGACCAGCAGGACCGGCCCGACATGGCTGGCCATGCCCAGACCCAGCCAGATCGCCATGCCCGGTCGTCCGAACAGGAAGGCGGCCAGGGCCAGGACCAAAGCGAGCGGCACCAGGGCTTTCAACAGCAGCAGGAAAATTGACTTGTAGACGGTCCGGTTGAGGCCGCGCATGGCATCGCCGCCACCGCCCGGCCCGGCCTCATCGAGACCGGGCATGACGAAGTCGGAGAAGGCGAGGAAGATGCCGGCGATGAGGCCGGCACCAAGACCCAACAGCTGGGCCGACAGCGTCAGGGCGATCATGATGCCAGCCCGGCGGCGGGTGTGGCGGCCCAGGCACTGGCCGGAACCGAGGCGGCATAGTCGGCAAAGCTGCGCGGCGGCCGGCCCAGGGCCCGTTCGACACCGTCCATGACCCGGGCATTGCGACCGTCCAGCACCGTTGTGAACAGGTAGTCGAGCAACCAGACATGATCCTGTGGCAGGCCGGCGGCGCGGGCGCCGTCGATGAAGGCCTGGTGCGGAATGTCGACATGGCGGACGGGGCGGCCGGTCCTCTCGGTGATCAGGGCCGCAATATCGGCAAAGCTCAGCAATTGCCGACCGGTCACTTCATAGAGCTGGCCGTCATGTTCCGTGCCGGTCAGAGCCGCGACCGCGATATCGGCAATGTCGCGGATATCGATGAAGGGTTCGGCGGTCTGTCCGACCGGCAGGGCGAGTTCACCGGCCGCGACCATGGGCTGGAAGGCACCTTGGTCGAAATTCTGGAAGAACCAGCTTGAGCGGATCACCGTCCAGCGCAGCCCGCTCTGGCGGATGATGGTCTCGCTGGCTTCCGCTTCGGGCTCACCGCGCCCGGACAGCAGCACGAGTTGCTCCACGCCGGCTTTGCGGGCGCGGTCGGTGAAGACGGCGATGTCGGCCGGGGCGCCGGGCACGGCGAGATCCGGCGCATAGGCGATGTAGACCGAGCGTACGCCCTGCAGGGCATGGTCCCAGCCATCACGGTCCTGCCAGCTGAACGGGCGTTCGGCGTCGCGGGAACCGGAGCGGACAGGGATATTACGCGATTGCAGCGCATTGACGATGAGGCGGCCGGTCTTGCCGGTGGCGCCGAGCACGAGGGTGTCGGCAGATTGGTCGAGGGCGGTCATGGCGATTTCCTTTCACTTGACACGATGTAAACTTTACAGGGTGTCAAGTGCCACCGACTTGACGTCGTGTCAAGTGCGATCAATCCTGCGCCGGGCCGCGTCGATGCGGGGGTAAATGGAAAGGCCAGGGCCATGCCGGATGATGGAGTGCCGACCCGCGAGCGGATCTTGCGGGCGTGCTGGACCCTGCTCGAGCAGGGGCAGGGTGCGAAGACCCGCATGAGCGATATCGCCAGGGCGTCCGGCGTCAGCCGCCAGGCCGTGTATCTGCATTTCAGCACCCGCGCCGAGCTGTTGATCGCGGTGACCCGATTTGTTGATGCCGAGAGCGATATCGATGCCCGCCTGGCCGCCAGTCGCGCCGCGACGTCAGGCCTGGAAAGGCTGGACGCTTTCATTGAAGCCTGGGGCAATTACATCCCGGTCGTGCATCCGGTCTGTCGTGCCTTGCTGGACATGGCGCCCGGCGATGAGGCAGCGAAACTGGCCTGGGATGACCGGATGTCAGCCCTTCGCGAAGGCTGCATGGCCGCGGTCTCTGCCTTGAAGACAGACGGAATTCTGCGTGATGACCCGGATGACGCTACGGCGACTGATCTGTTGTGGACCCTGTTATCGGTCCGCAATTGGGAAAGCCTGGTAGAGGGCTGCGACTGGCCGCAGGCGCGCTATATCGAAGAGATGAAGCGGCTCGCCAGACAGGCCTTGATGTCGACCGGTTGAGCCTTGTGCGACCGCCCGTCAGTCGTGCGGGTTCATCAGCAGTTCGGCACCGAATTCACGGACCTGCAGGCGGACCCGCTCACCGGCCACACGCGCCTTGCCGGAGCAGGCGAGGGCGACGCATTGGGCGTAGAGGGCATGCTCGGCATGCAGCACGCGCTCACCCAGCGTCTCGGCGGTATCGCCATGCAGGACGGGGACAGCGGCCTGGCCGATGATCGGGCCGTCATCCATCTCCGGGCGCACATAATGGACGGTGCAGCCATGAATGCGGACACCGGCTTCCAGCGCCCGCTCATGCGTGTGCAGCCCCTTGAAGGCTGGCAGCAATGACGGGTGGATATTGATCAACAGGTCGCGCCAGCGCTCGGTGAACCAGGGCGTCAGGATGCGCATGAAACCGGCCAGGCAGACGATGCGCGCGCCATAGAGTTTGATCGTCGAGTCGAGCGCCTCCTCGAAGGCCTCCCGGTCGTCAAACTCGCGATGATTGACGACTTCGGTCTCAATGCCAGCGACGCGGGCGATCTCGAGACCGGCTGCGTCGGGATTGTTTGAGGCGACCAGCACGATTTCGGCCGGAAAGTCGTCGTCCCGTGCCGCTTCGATCAGGGCCTGCATGTTGGAGCCGCGCCCGGAGATGAGCACGGCGATCTTTGTCTTCGCCATCTGTGTGTCTCTCGCGTCAGGCCGCTTGGAGTTCGCCGATGATCATGGCGGTCTCGCCGGTCAGTGCAAGCGCTTCCATCGCCGCATCCACCTTGTCCGGCGCCACCGCGAGCAGCATGCCGATGCCGCAATTGAAGGTGCGGTGCATTTCACGGGCGGAAATACCGCCGGTTTCGGCCAGCCACTGGAAGACCGGCGGCAAGGTCCAGGCACTGTAATCGATGACCGGGACTAGCGAGTCGGGCGTCATGCGCGGCGGATTTTCGACCAGGCCGCCACCGGTGATATGGGCGAGACCGGTCAGGAGGCCGGACTTGATCAAGGGCAGGCAGGACTTCACGTAGAGCCGGGTCGGGGCGAGGAAGGCCTCGCCGAGTGTCTGGCCCGGTGCGAAGGGCGCTTCGTCAGACCAGTCCAGGCCCGACAGCTCGACCACTTTGCGGACCAGCGAAAACCCGTTCGAGTGGACGCCGGAGGAGGCGAGGCCGATCAGCACATCGCCGGCAGCCATCTTGTCGTGGTCGGGCAGGAGACGGCCGCGTTCGGCGGCGCCGACCACAAAGCCGGCGAGATCGAAATCATCGCCCTCATACATGCCCGGCATTTCCGCCGTTTCGCCGCCGATCAGGGCGCAGCCGCTGTCCTTGCAGCCGGCGGCAATGCCCGAGACGATGGCTTCGCCGCGCGCCGGGTCAAGCTTGGAACAGGCCAGATAGTCGAGGAAGAAGAGCGGTTCGGCGCCCTGGGCGAGGACGTCATTCACACACATGGCGACCAGGTCGATCCCGACCGTATCGACCTTGCCGGTGGCGATGGCGAGTTTGAGCTTGGTGCCGACTCCGTCCGTGCCGGAAATCAGGATCGGATCCGTGTAACCGGCCGCTTTCAAGTCAAAGGCTCCGCCGAAGCCGCCCAGGTCGGCAGCCGCTCCGGCACGGCGTGTCATGGCGGCCAAGGGCTTGATACGGTCGACCAACGCGTCGCCGGCGTCGATCGAGACACCACTGTCGGCATAGGTCAGCCCGTTCGGGCGATCATCGTTTCCGGTTCCGGACATCCGTTTCCTCAACTCTGTAAAATCAGGCGCGGTGTATGTCGAAACACGCCCCGGAGGCAAGCCACGGGCTTCACGCCCGGCAGCGTGTGGTTATAGTGCGCCCGATGTCCAAGTTACAGGAGTCGCCGCCGTGCGTTTCATTCTAGCTGCGCTTTGTCTCAGCCTCGCCTGCCTGCCGGCGGCCCGGGCGGACGACCCCTACACCATCAAGGGCGTCGCAATCGACGCGACTGCCAGCAATGCCCTGGAGGCCCAGACGGCGGCGATGCGCCAAGGTCAGCTGGCCGCGGCCCGGCGCCTGATCGAGCGCCTGACACTGGCTGAGGACCGTGCTGGTACAAGCCTCGAGCTCGACGCGCACCTGTCCGAGACCGGTGAAATGGTCTCCGGGCTCACCCTCGACGAGGCGATCATTGCCGAGATGATTGCCGGCCTGGAAATCTCCAACGAGCAGCGCAGTGCGACCCGTTATCTCGCCCAGCTGGATGTCAGCTTTGATCCCCGCGCTGTGGGCCGGGTGATGCGCGCTTATGGCGTGCCTTATGTGGAATCGCAGTCGCGCCCGATGCTGGTCCTGCCGGTGATGGAGACCGAAACCGGCTTTGCCCTGTGGGAGGCTAATCCCTGGCGCGCCGCGTGGAGCGAGCAGGATTTCAGTCATTCCCTGACGCCGATCTCCTTGCCGCCGCAGACCAGCCTGTCGACGGCGTTGCCGATTACCGCGCGCCAAGCCCTGCAGCTTGACGAGGATGCGCTGCGCAATACAGCCCTGATGTATGGTTTCAACCGGATCGCCGTATTGCGCGCCGGCGAACGCGACGGTATCCGCCGCTTTGGCGGCTACCTGGTCAGCTTTGACGCCGCCGGGGTGATGTCGACTGACACCTGGGGGCCGCAAATTGTCTATGGCGGCTGGCGCGATGCGGCGCAGGCTTTCGTGACTGATCGCGAGGATGACTGGAAACGCCGGTCCGTGGTGCGCGATTTCGAGACCACATCACTGCGCGTGACTGTGCTCTATGGCGGCTTGGATGAATGGCGTCGGCTGCAGACCGCGCTGAGCAGGGCCTCTCTGGTCGAAGGGGCCCAGCTCGATGCCCTGTCGCGTGACGGTGCCCGCATGAATGTCGACTATCGCGGCGATTTCGCCCAGCTGGTCTCCGAACTTGCCGAGCGCGGCGCGACGCTGGAAGAACATCCCGGATTGGGCTGGGTGGTATTGTCGGCCCGCTGATCAGCGTGAGCGCGATGAAGATGTCTGTGACACCGCAAATGGCGCTGGACCTTCCGGCGCGCGAGGATTTCAGTGCGGCAGCCTTCATTTCGGGGCCGTCGAATGCCGGTGCGCGCGATGTGCTGGAGCGACCGGGAGACTGGCCGCGCAATGTCATGGCGTTGGTCGGGCCGGAGGGCGCGGGCAAGTCGCATCTGGCGTCGATCTGGGCGACACAAAACCACGCCATCACCCTGCCGGCAGCGCATCTCGCAGCGCACCTGTCTGACTTGGCGGCGCAGACAGCGCTGGTGGTCGAGGGTGTCGATCAGGGTGTCGACGAGGACGCGCTCTTCCATCTCCTCAACCGGGCTGCTGAAGGCGAGATCCAGGCCCTGTTGCTGACTGCACGCAGCCGGCCGGCTCACTGGCGCGCGACCTTGCCGGACCTGGTGTCGCGGTTGCGGGCGCTGGTCCATGTCGATCTGCACGAGGCCGATGACGAATTGCTGACCCGGATGATGCAAAAACAATTGGCCGACAGGGGCGCGCCGGTGCGTCCCGGCGTGATAGACTATCTCCTGCCGCGCATGGAGCGATCCGTTGCGGCGGTGCGCCTGCTTGCTGAACGGATGGACAAGCTGGCGCTCGTCAAGAAGACTCCGATTACCCGCGCCATCGCGCGCGAAATCCTGGACAGCTGGACCGAGACTGGAGACGCGGCATGAATGCTCCTGTGGGAGACCTCGCGGAAATTGAAACGCTGATGCAATCACCCAAACGCTTCGTGAATCGGGAGCTGTCCTGGGTGCGTTTCAACCTGCGTGTGCTCGACGAGGCGGCCAATCCGCACCATCCGGTGTTTGAGCGCCTGCGTTTCCTGTCGATTTCTGCCAGCAATCTGGACGAGTTCTACATGGTCCGCGTCGCCGGTCTGCGGGCCCAGGTCCATAATGGCGTCACCGCGACCAGTATCGACGGGCTGACCCCGGCCGAACAACTCGAACAAATCCATGCGCTGGCCGGCGAGCTGATGCTCAAACAACAGGCCCTGTGGCGCAAACTGCATGCCGAGATCGGCAAGGCGGGCGTCAAGGTGCTGGAACCGAGCCAGGTGTCCAAGACCGATGAGGCCTGGTTGCGGGGTGATTTTCTCAAACACACCTTGCCGGTGATCACGCCGCTGGCGATCGACCCGGCGCATCCTTTCCCCTTCATCCCCAATCTCGGCTTCGCGGTCGCGCTGCAGCTGCGCAAGAAAGGGACGGGCAAGCTTATGAATGCGCTGATCCCGCTGCCCAGCGGCGTCAAGCGCTTCGTCGAGCTGCCGACGCGACCGGCGCGCGATGGCGGTCGACCGGCGCGTCGCTACATGACATTGGAAAGCGTGCTGACCATGTTCGTCGACACGCTCTTTCCCGGCCATGAAGTGGTCGGCAAGGGCAGTTTCCGCGTCATCCGTGACAGCGATATCGAGGTCGAGGAAGAATCCGAAGACCTGATGCTGGAATTCGAAAACCTGCTCAAGCAACGCCGCCGCGGCGTGGTGGTCCGGCTGACACTGGACGAGGGCATGTCGCCAGCCCTGCGTGATCTCATCGTCCAGCACCTGCATGCCGGCCCGCAGGATATCGTCCCGGTCAACGGGCTTTTGGGCCTGGCCCAGGTCAGCCAATTGATCCCGGATGATCGCGGCGACCTGAAATTCACGCCTTACGAGCCGCGCTATCCCGAGCGCATCCGCGATCATGGCGGCAATTGTTTCTCGGCGATCCGGGAGAAGGACATCATCGTCCACCATCCCTATGAGAGCTTTGATGTGGTGGTCGAATTCCTGCGTCAGGCGGCGGCCGACCCGGACGTCATCGCGATCAAGCAGACCCTATACCGCACCTCCAAGGACAGCCCGATCGTGGCCGCCCTGATCGAGGCCGCGGAGAGCGGCAAGAATGTCACCGCCCTGGTCGAGCTGAAAGCGCGCTTTGACGAAGAGGCCAACCTGAAATGGGCTCGCGACCTGGAGCGTGCCGGCGTGCAGGTCGTCTACGGTTTCATCGAGTACAAGACCCACGCCAAGATATCGCTGGTGGTGCGGCGCGAAGGCTCGGACCTGCGCACCTATGCCCATTTCGGGACCGGCAATTATCACCCGATCACGGCCCGCATCTATACCGACCTGTCGCTGTTCACCGCCGACCCGGCCTTTGGCCGCGATGCCGGCCGCGTCTTCAACTATGTCACCGGTTATGCCCGTCCCGATAATCTGGAACGCCTGGCGGTGTCGCCGATCGGCATGAAGGAAACCATTATCGGCCATATCGAGCAGGAGATCGCCAATGCCGGCGAAGGCCTGCCGGCGGCGGTCTGGGCCAAGCTCAACTCGCTCGTCCATCCGGAAATCATCGACGCGCTCTACCGCGCCAGCCAGGCGGGTGTCCGGGTCGAACTCGTGGTGCGCGGGATTTGTTGCCTGCGACCGGGCATTCCCGGCCTGTCGGAAAACATCCGCGTGAAATCCATCGTCGGGCGCTTTCTCGAACATTCGCGCATCGTCTGTTTTGCCAATGGCAAGGCGATGCCGTCGCCGGCGGCCAAAATGTATATCTCCTCGGCCGACTGGATGCCGCGCAATCTGGACCGCCGGGTCGAACATCTCTGCCCGATCCAGAACCCGACCGTGCATCGCCAGGTGCTTGATCAGATCATGGTCGCCAATCTCAACGACACCGACCAGTCCTGGTATATGGATGGTGAGGGCGACTATCGCCGGGTCGATACGGCCAATGTCGACAAGCCCTTCAGCGCGCATGCCTATTTCATGACCAACCCGTCGCTGTCCGGGCGCGGTCATGCGCTCAAGAATGACCAGCCGCCCGTTCTTACCGACACCAATGGCTGACCGGATTTGACCAGCCAGCTGACGCCATCCGACTTCATGGCCGAACAGGCCATCCACCGCGATATCGCGGTGATTGATGTCGGCTCCAATTCGGTGCGTCTGGTGCATTTCCGGGTCGAGGGGCGCTCGCTCTGGCCGATTTTCAACGAGAAGGTCATGGCCGGGCTTGGTCGCGGCGTGCATGACACCGGCAAGCTGCATCCGGAAGGCCGCGACATTGCCCTGCGGGCGCTCAAACGCTTCCAGCGTCTGCTCGACGCCAAGGGCGTCAGCGATCGCCATGTCGTCGCGACCGCTGCGGTCCGCAATGCCACTGACGGGTCCGCCTTCATTGCCGAGGTCGCCGAGCGGACCGGCCTGCGGGTGCGCGTCCTGTCCGGTGAGGACGAGGCACGTCTTTCCGGTTTGGGTGTCGGCGCTGGCATTCCTGATGCCAACGGCATGATGGGGGATCTGGGCGGATCGAGCCTTGAACTGACGGCCATGAATGACGGTCTGCCCGGGCGCGGCATCACCACCGCGCTGGGCCCGCAGGAAATCCTCGGCGACGGCCCGATGGACGAGGCCGCCGTCATCAAGGCGATCGACGCGCAATTGCTCGCCTCAGGTCAGCTGACCGGGCAGGGCGGTGCCTTCTATGCGGTCGGCGGCGCCTGGCGCGCGCTCGGCCAGCTCGCCTTTGCCCGTTTTGGCTACCCGCTCAATGTCGTGCACGAATTCGCGCTGACGGCCTCCCAGGCCGACGAGTTGGCACGGCTGGCGACCCGGCTCAGCCCGGCCTCACTGCGGGGCACGCCGGGCCTGTCCTCGCGGCGTGTCGCGACTTTGCCCTATGCCGCGCTCCTCTTGCGCCGGATCATGCATCATGGCCGTTTCGATCGCCTGGTTTTCTCGGCTTTCGGTGTGCGCGAAGGCGTGCTGGCCTCCGGCTTGCCGCCGGCGCTTCTGGCCCAAGACCCGCTGATCGCCGGCGCCGAGGCGATGGCCCGTCCCAATGCGCCGACCCCGGATTTCGGCCGGGCCCTGGCGCGCTGGCTGGTTCCGGCCTTTGCGGCGCTGGAAACGGCCTTTGGCGATGCCCGCGACCAGGTCCTGCACGAAGCGGCGACCCGGCTGACCGATCTCGGCGCCCGCCACCATCCCGACCATCGCGCCGATCTCGCCCGTGACAGCGTGCTCTACGCCCCCTTCGCCGGGGTCACCCATGCCGAGCGGGTCTTCCTCGCCGCCGCGATCCATTATCGCTATGCCGGCCGGCGCAGCGTGCTGGAAGACAATGCGATCTTCCACCTCATCGACGAGGATCAGCACAATCTGGCCCAGATGCTGGGCCTGTCGCTGCGTCTCGGCGCCAAGCTGTCGGGCCGTTCACCGGCCCTGCTGGACCGCTATGCGCTGAGCGTCGAGGCCGATGTCATCCGCCTGGAGGTCGATGAAAGCGTCCGCGACCTCTATGTCGAACGCTCGGTCTCCCTGCTCGACAACCTCGCCGCGGCGGTGGGGCGGACGGGGGAGGTGGTTTATGTCAACCGCTAAGCGTGGTGCGTGAGGGCGAGTTGCCGATCACAACGATCAAGACGCCTGGATAGGCCTGGATCGATTTTGCCTCAGAATAGCGATCTTGCACCGCACGCCTTGATCAGAAACGGAGCGGCACGCTGACACGAGCGCCGCAAACCGTGCGACTCCTGTATCCGCATCTTGGCCAAAGGCCTCTTCGACACCCGTCAGGACGAGCACATTGATTTTCGTCGGGTCAAAGGCAGGTGGAACCGGCATATCCAGGACAGCGTCAAGATGGCCCAAGGTCCAACCAAACCCCAAAAGTTCGGATAATCGATCGAGCCAATTGCCAAAATCGTCACCTTGAAAATCGAAAACATGGACCGACACGGTGTCTAAAGCGCAGATCCAGTCATAGGTCGTCAAAATCTCAACGAATGGGAACTCCGAAAGGACGGGTTTTATTCGATGTCCAAAATTCTCCATACGCACTCTCTTCTAGTGACCTGAGGCCAAACGGTCAGTCGTTTTTCGAGGGGACTGAATGGCCCGCGCCAGCGGCACACACCCCACCTTAAACCTCTTGCCGGGAGTTCGCCGTATCCGGTTCTTCAGGTCAAGGGCGGCCTCGCCGCCGCTGCGCGGTTTCACCCTTGAGCTGAAGAACCGGATACGGCCCGCTGGCTGACAAGGGATTTATGACTGCGTCCGCGCCGGGCGCTGACTTTTGTGACGCGGTGAGGCGGGGGCACCTTTTTCCGGTGCCGGACTGGATTCCTGATCCTGGTGTCCCGCGGTTGTCATCCCGGACGGAGCCCTGACTTGATCAGGGCGGAGATCCGGGACCGATACGCCCGGTTCCGGCAGCAATCGCGTTTATGGGTCCCGGATCTGCAACCTGCCTTCGCAGGTTTTCGTCCGGGATGACAACGCGCAAATCCAGGGGTGAGGCGACGCGCTCCGGCGGCCCTCAGCCCTTCGTTTCGACGATCACGACCTTGCCGTCCTTCAGTGCCAGCGCCATCTCGCCGCGTTTGAGCTTGAGGGCCGGCTCGCCGAACACCTCGCGGCGCCAGCCGGTCATGGCTTCGACATCGGCCTTGTCGTCGGCGGCGATCTTTTCGAGGTCGGGCATGGTGGCGATCAGGCGCGGGGCGACGCCCTTTTCGTCGGCGACCAGTTTGAGGAAGACTTTCAGCAATTCCACCGTCGGACCGAGGCCCTGGGGCGGCGGGGCCGGCTTTTCGACCTTCGGGGCATAGGCCTCCGGGTCGGCGAGGGCTTCGGCCATCTTGTCGAACAGGCGGCGGGCGGCGCTGGAGCGTTCAAAGCCCTTGGGCACGGCGCGCAGGCCGGTCAGCTGTTCCGGCGTGGTCGGGGCGACACCGGCGATTTCGTAGAGCGCATCGTCCTTCATGACGCGCTGGCGCGGCATGTCGCGGGTCTGCGCCTCGGTCTCGCGCCAGGCAGCGGCACCTCGCAGCGCGGCGACCCATTTCGGGGTCGTCTTGCGCAGCTTCATCCGGCGCCAGCTTTCTTCCGGGTCGAGGCGATAGGTCGACGGGCTGGTCAGGACCTTCATCTCTTCGGCCAGCCATTCGGTGCGCTTTTTCTTCTCAAGCCGCTCGACCATGATCGGGTAGAGATCGCGCAGATGGGTGACGTCGGCGATGGCGTATTTGGTCTGGGCGTCGGACAGCGGACGGCGTGACCAGTCGGTGAAGCGCGGACCTTTATCGATCGGCCTGTTGAGCAGGGTACGAACGAGCGCGTCATAAGCGATGGAATCGCCGAGGCCGAGTGCCATGGCGGCGACCTGGCTGTCGAACATCGGATGCGGGATCAGGCTGTCGCCGCCCTGGTGGAAGAAGATTTCCAGATCCTGGCGGGCGGCGTGGAACACCTTGATGATGCGCTCATCGGCCATCAACTCCCAGAAGGGTTCCAGGTCGATACCTTCGGCAAGCGGGTCGATGATGACCTCGGTCTCGCCGGCTGCGGCCTGGATCAGGCAGAGCTGCGGCCAATAGACCGTTTCCCGCATGAACTCCGTGTCAACGGCGACATAAGGGTGCTGGAGGAGGGCGTCGCAGGCCGCTTCGAGGGCCTCGGTCGTGGTAATCATTGTCATGAAACGGCCCTTTAGCGCGGACCGCGGCCTTTGGCTATCGTTTCGGCCAGCCGGGAGGCGCATTCCCGGCTGGCCGATGCGATCAGGCCTCAGGCAACAGCGCTCACACCTTCGCGCCGCGGCGCAGATTGAGGCGCCAGAAGATGAAGATCACCGCCAGTGCCGAGATGAAGGCAATCATCAGGAAAGCCATCTGGATCGGCAGTTGCAGCAGCACGATCCCGGCCAGGGTGAACTGGCCCAGCGTCGCCGTGGCGGCATTCATGATGCCGCCTGCGGCCAGCAATCGGCCACGCAGCTCCGCCGGTGCCCGCCGCTGCGCCATCGCTTGCAACGGCACCACGAACAGGCCGGCCGAGATTGCCGCCAGACCGAGATCCGCCAGGATGCGCCAATTACTCTTGTCGGCCAGGAAGGCATTGGCCGCGATCAGGGCGGCGCCTTCCGGCACGATCGGGTTGGACCAGGTGATCGCCGCGACATCGACCGTGAAGACAACCAGTCCGATGGCGCCGATGACGGAAAAGGGCAGGGCGTCACCTTCGCCGGACAGGGCGCCGCACAACAGCGCTCCCAGCGCCGCGCCGATGGTGAACAGGGCGCTGAACAACAGGACCACGCTTTCATCGGCGCCGAGGATGGCGGCGGTGAAGACCGGCATCAGGGTGATGATCGAGGCCGCCAGCATCCAGAACCAGGCGGCGCCGAGGAGTGGCCGCAGCACCTCCGGCGCCTTGAAGGCATAGGACAGGACGCGAAATGTCTCGCCGATGAAATTGAGGCTCAGCGGCATGTCCGGTTGCGAGGCGGCGGCTTTGGGCAGTCGGCGGATTGCCAACCAGCCCAGCACCGCCATGCCGACCAGGCCCAGCCCGACCAGTTCCGGCCCGAAGGGTCGCATGACCAGCCAGGTGCCCAAGCCGATCCCGACCAGGACCGAGACATTGAGGAGGCCGGACAGCATGGCATTGGCTGGCACCAGCTCGCCCGGCGTCAGCAGGGTCGGCAGGGCGGAATTCTTGGCCGGGGTGAAGAAGGCGGACTGCGTCCCCATCAGGAAGAGCGCGACCATCAGCAAAAGCGGCTGTTCCAGAAAGAAGGCGAGCGCGACGATCAGCATCAGCCAGATCTCGGCGAATTTGGCAAAACGCATGATGCGGGTACGGTCGAACTTGTCGGCCATGCGCCCGGCGATGGCCGAGAACAGGAAGATCGGCAGGGTGAAGAGCGAGGCGGCGATCGGCACCATCACGTCGCGTTCGAGATCGAACAGGGTCAGCCCGCCAAAGGTCACCAGGGTGACCAGGGAATAACGGAAGAAATTATCGTTGAAGGCGCCGAGCGACTGGGCGAGCAGAAGCGGCAGGAAACGGCGCTGGCTGACCAGCTGGGCGGCGATCTTGGCACTCATGAGCGGGCCTCCTTGTCGGCCTGACCCTCGGCTTCGAGGGCGCGGGTGCGGGTTTCAATCGTCATTTTGAGGCGGGGCAGGAAATCATCGCGCGGCAGGCCGGGCGGGATGTCGTCGAGGAATTCGATGACCGCCGGGCCGGGATGTTTTCGCCAGCGGTTCTGCGGCCAGCGCAGGCCGGTATTGGTGGCGACCGGTACGACATGGCGGCCCAGTGTTTCGTATATCAGGTGCACACCCTTGCGGTAGCGATAGCTCTCGCCGACTTCCGGCAGGCGGCCCTCCGGATAGATCAGCAGCGGCCGCGGATCGTCGGCGGCGCGCTTGATGGCGTCTGCCAGCGCGCCCTGGGCGCCGGTCAGGCCGGGCGAATTGACCATGGTCGCGCCGGACGCCCGCACGATGCGGCCGATCAGCGGGAATTTGCTGATCTCATTGCCGATCACGAAATTGATGTCGCCCATGACGGCCATCATCAAAAAACCATCGGCCCAGGACTGGTGTTTGGCGGCGATGATGACCGGACGTCCCGTCGGCACCGGACCGCGCACCTCGACCGGCGCGCCGAGCACCCATTTCATCAGGGCGCGCACGGTGCGGCAGGCGGTCCGCATGATCGCCTTGAGGCCACGCGTCCAGGGCGTGAAGGCGACCGGCCAGGCGATCAGGGCAAACACGACCAGCACCGGCCAGAACAAGAGGTTGAAGACAAGCGAACGCATCAGATCCTCCCCGGATCATGGCGCCGGTCTGCGGCTTACGCGCAGATCCGGGCCGTGCCTGTCATTGGGCGGGTTTCACCGTGCGATGCTTTGCCGGACGTGGCAAATTCGGCTTCAAGCGCGCGCGAACGGGTCTCGACACGGTCCTGCAGCGTCGCCAGGTCGGCATCGCGGTCCTCGCCGGGCCGGATCGGGTCGAGAAACTCGATCACGGCCGTGCCCTTGTATTTGGTCCAGGCCTGTTGCGGCCAGCACTGGCCCAGATTGGTCGCAACCGGAATGATCGGGCGATCGAGGGCGCGGGCCATGTGCCAGACGCCGGAGCGAAAACGCATCCCGCTGCCAACCTCGGTCAGGTGGCCTTCCGGATAGATCAAGACAGGGCGCGGGCGACCTTCGCCCTGCGAGCGGACAATGCCGGCCATCAGGCTTTCGCGCGCCGCCGGTCCGCCCTGGTTGGACAGGATGATGGCGCCGCAGCGCTTGAGCACCCAGCCGATCAGCGGGAATTTCAACATGTGGTCACCGCAGACGAAATTCACATCGCCGCACTTGGCCATCATCACAATGCCATCGCCCCAGGACTGGTGCTTGGCGCCGATCACGACCGGCTGGTCCTTGGGCGGGGTGCCTCGCACCTCGATTTTGATGCCGCAGACCACGCGCATCAGGATCAGCGTGGCGCGGGCATAGGAGCGCAGCCCGTGCATCAGCACGGTGCGGCCCGGGATCAGCGCCAGGATGGCGCAGACGATGGCGTAGACGCCGGAGAGGGACCAGTAGGCGATATTGAAGATGAAAGAGCGCATGACGTGTGTCCTGTCTTTCTCTGGATAAGGGGTGAGGGCGCTTACGAGCGCAGCACGGCCATGATGCCGCGGGTGAACTGGTCGATATGCTGGGAGAGCGGGCGGTCGATCCGGCCATAGAGACTGTACTCGGCGGCCTGCATCACCACGCCCAGCGCCATCGCCGAGCGCAATTCCGGATCGCCCTTGGGGATTTCGCCGCGCTCCATCGCCTGGGCGATGCAATCGGTCATCAGATCCGACGGGTCGGCGCCGCCATCACCGGAGGCGGCGATGAAATAGTTGCGATGGGTGAGGTGGTAGGTGAATTGCGCCGGGTCTTCGTCGGCCAGATTGCAATAGGCGGTGACCAGGGCGCGCGAAATGTCCTCCAGCGAGGCATCCGGCGCCAGATGGCTGGCCACCATGTCCAACAGCTTCTTGTGGATCGCCTCGAACATCAGGCGGGCCAGCGCGTCCTTGGATTTGAAATGGCGATACATGGCGCCATCGGAAATCGTGCAGGCCTCGGCGATCTGCTTGATCGAAACCCCGTCCATGCCGTGGCTGGCAAAGAGCTGCAGCGCAGCGCGTTCGATGCGCGCCTTGGTGGTGCCGGCCTTCGCCGTCACACCGACATTCGGATTGGAGCCATCAAACAGGCCGTCTCGCAGCATCCCGGTCATGTCTCATCCCTCTCAGGGCTGTAAGTGAATGATCATTTATATGCTGTATAGCGAAGGGTTTTGGGAGATGCAAGTGAATAGTTACTTACATTAGGATTTTTCCTTCCAGGGCGTGGTGCGGCGGGGGACGATAGACAGGTCGGATCCGCGCGGCAGGTGGTCCGTATCGGAGAGAAAATCGACTGGAACCCGGTCTGAATACGCCTATTCAACGCGTTGAATACGTGCGGGGAATTCCGAAATCCCCTTGCCAGCAAGGGCAATGCGGACGCGCCGTTAGCGAATATTTTATGAGTCAGCAGTAGCTTTATCGTACCGAACGGCGATCGAGACCGACCGAAAACAGGTTGGCCAGGCCGGATCCGGTGGTGGATGTGCAGAAGCGTGGGGAGCCAAGAAATGGCGACGATCAACACCAATGCGGGTGCCATGGTGGCCCTGCAAAGTCTCAATCAGACCAATCGCGACCTGGAAACCGTCCAGGCCCGGATCAATACCGGACTGGCCGTCGGCTCGGCCAAGGATAATGGCGGCGTTTACGCCATTGCCCAGTCGATGCGCGCCGATGTGCGTGGCTATAGCGCCGTGGCGCAGTCCCTCGACCTGTCAGCCTCGACCGTCGATGTCGCCCTGGCCGGCGGCGAAGCCATCTCTGACTTGCTCGTCGAGATGAAGGAGAAGGCGCTGGCCGGCTCCGACAACTCGCTTGACCAAGCGTCGCGCGATGCCCTTAACGAGGACTTCAAGGCGCTGCGCGACCAGATCGGCAAGATTGTCGAGACGGCCGAGTTCAATGGCACCAATCTTATCAATGGCTCGATGACGCAGATTTCAGCCCTGGCCAATGCCGATGGCTCCTCGACCCTGACCATCGGCGCCGAGGACCTGTCGCTGGGCGGCGCGGTGGTCACCCTGTCGGCGACCGCCTCCTTTGCATCGGCCGGTGATGCCGGCACGCTGGTGGCGACGATCGAGGCCTCGCTGGACAATCTCAACGCCTCGCTCGCCCGTCTCGGCACCGGCTCGAAATCGCTCGGCGTTCACAAGGCTTTCGTCGGCAAGCTCTCCGATGCGCTGGAAAAGGGGATCGGCAATCTCGTCGATGCCGATCTGGCCAAGGAAAGCGCCAATCTCCAATCCCTCCAGGTCAAGCAACAACTCGGTGTCCAGGCGCTCTCGATCGCCAATTCCGCACCGGCGACGATCCTGGGCTATTTCCGCTGATCCGCGGCGCAACAACAAACATCTTTCTGGTGGCGCGGCCCGTGAGGGCGTGCAACTGGGGGCGCTCCGGCGCCCCCATTTTTTGCGTTGTCCTTGCTGCGCCTGGTCGGCAAGGATGGTGGGAACATGAAACAGGCCAGAAATTGTTGGCGCTCCAAACCGTCGTGACCGCCATCGGGCTTTGCTGTAGCGCGCGCCGCGTGGTGACGGGAGCGAGCTGGCGCAAGAGACTCGCCCGCATCCCCGCAATAATGCTATCTCTCTGAAATCAAGGGAGAGAGCACCAGATGACCACACCGCAGGATGACAGCGCGCTGGGCGAACTTTTGCCGATGGAAGTGCTGGAAGGGCGGGTGCGTGAGCTTTGGGACTGGTTTATCGCCAGCCTGCTCAATCTTGATGTTGCCCTTCAGATGGGGCTGGTCCTTGCGGCCTTCATTCCAGCGCTCATTTTTGGTCCGCGCCTGCGCCATGTGGTGGAAGAGCTTACCCATAGCCGCATCCGGACCGGTTTGGCCCGGCGGCTGGTGACGGCCGCGATCTCACTGGCGACGCCACTGGCCCTGGTTTCGGTACTGGCGATCATCCGCATCGTGCTCGGCGCGCTCGACCGGCCTTTCGGTCTCATCGACGCCGCCATGAGCCTGATGACGGCCTGGCTGGTGATCCGGGCGGTGACCCTGATCATCCGGTCGCGCTTCTGGTCCAAGGTCGCCTTCTATGTCGCCTGGCCGGTGGCGGCGCTGGACGTGTTCGGCCTGCTCGACGATGTGGTGATGCAGTTGCAGGCATTGGCCATTCCCCTGGGTGAGACCGAGGACGGTCAGCCTGTTGATCTCTCCCTGTTCGATATTCTGCGCACCCTGATCTATTTCGGTGTGCTGTTTTGGCTCGCGTCGCTGGCCGGTCGCACGGTCAATGCCCAGCTGCAAAGGGCGGAGGAAATCTCGCCGGCCCTGCGGGCGCTGATTGCCAAGGTGCTTGGCTTTGCCCTGCCGGTCGTGGCGCTGTTGATCGCGCTGCAGCTGACGGGTTTCAACCTCGCCACGCTGGCGATCTTCTCGGGCGCCGTCGGTATCGGCGTCGGTCTGGGTCTGCAGAAGACCGTCGCCAATTTTGCCGCCGGTTTCACCCTGCTGGCCGACAAGTCCATCAAGCCCGGCGACGCGCTGGAGGTTGATGGCCAGTTCGGCTGGGTGACCGGGATGGAGTCGCGCTATGTCTCGCTGCGCACCCGTGACGGCACCGAGCACCTCATTCCGAACGAGCATTTCATCGCCAATGGCGTCATCAACTGGTCGAAGTCCGACCGCGTGGTGCGCCAGCATGCGCCGTTTGGTGTCTCCTACGACACGCGCGACCTGGCCCGGGTGCAGAGGATCGCGATCGAGGCGGCGATGACGGTCAAGCGGGTCGTGTCCGATAAGGAGCCGGTCTGCAATCTGATGGAATACGGCGACAGCTCGGTCAATTTCGACCTGCGTTTCTGGATATCAGACCCGGAGAACGGCCTCTCCAATGTCCGCAGTGATGTCTATTTGGCAATCTGGGAGGCCTTCCACGAGAATGAGGTCGAATTCCCTTATCCGCAGATCGACATCCATGTCCGCGACATGCCGGCCGGAATGAAAAAGCCCAAGCCGGCGACCACCACGTCCGAGTAGGCACGCCAAAAAAGTGGCCGCGAGGCTTGCGCCGCGCGGCCATCCAGTTGGCTGGTGGCAGGGCCGGTGCGCTCGATGTCGATCGCAACCCGCCATCTTCCACATCAGCAGGATGCGCCGGGACCACGCGTTGGTACAATCGATTGATTTTCTGGCAGCCATCGAAATTGGTGATACTGCCGGCTGCCACCCACCGGAGCGTGTATGGCGGCCATGCATTCTTGTTGCATTACAAAGCGTTCAGCTCGGGAAGCGCTTAGCGGTTTGGTAATACAACCTGAAGATATTGGCGTTGCCGAACGGTGGCGGGGCACAGCCCGATCACCGGAGGGCGCTATCAGACTTTGGGGGTGCAGACATGGGGCTGCACCCCTTTTTCTGTGCCGGGGCGGGCGGAAAATTGGTTAGGTATATTTCTAAGTTTTTGCTTGACCGCAGGCCGGGCGCCTAATACCTAGGCGCATGCCTAACTTTCAAGACCCGCTCGACCAGACCTTCCACGCGCTCGCTGATCCGACGCGCCGAGCCATCATCGCCCGGCTCGTGCAGGGGGCGGCCAGCGTGTCCGAACTCGCCGAACCCTTTGACATGGCGCTGCCCTCACTGATGCAGCACATCAAGGTGCTTGAGCAGGGCGGGCTATTGAAATCCCACAAGACCGGACGGGTCCGCACCTGCCGCCTGGACGCCGCCCGCCTGGGTCAGGCGCAGGACTGGCTCGCGGAACAAAGGGCGCTGTGGGAAGGGCGGCTGGACCGCCTCGACGCTTATCTCAAGGACATGACCGCAAAGGAAATCCCCGATGACCCGCAACCGTGACTGGGCCGAATTCAACCCCGAAACCGATCTGACCATCGAGCGCCGCATCGATGCGCCGGTCGAACTCGTCTGGTCCGCCTGGACCGATCCCGAGCGGCTGAAACAGTGGTGGTGTCCGCAGCCCTGGTCGACCCCGGAGGTTGAAATGGATCTGCGTCCCGGCGGCATTTTCCGCACGGTCATGCAGTCGCCTGAAGGCGACCGGCACGATAATGCAGGCATTTTTCTCGCGATCGAACCGAGGGCCTGGATCGCCTGGACCAGCGCCTTGCGGCCCGGCTTCCGACCTGCCCCCGATGCCGGAGACAGCGGCTTGCATATGACCGCCGGTATCGAGTTCAAGCCTGACGGTACGGGAACGCATTATAGTGCCACGGTGCTGCACCCGGACGCCGCGTCCCGCAAGCGCCATGAGGCCATGGGCTTCCACGATGGCTGGGGCACCGTGATCGATCAGCTGGCCGCGCATGTCGCGACAATGAAGGCAGGTGCCCAATGACCGGCTGGATGGCGCATGAAAGTTTCTCGCTCGAGCGTGAATATGAGGTATCGGTGTCGCGGGTCTTTGCGGCTTGGGAGGATGTCGAGGGGCGTGCGCTCTGGCAAAAGCCGGCGGCCCATCTTCACCTCGTCTATGACAGGGCGGATTTCCGGGTTGGCGGCAGGGACGTCAGCCGTTGCTGGGCGGATGATGAAAGCGATGCCTACCAGGCCATCGTCCACTATCAGGATATCGTGCCGGATCATCGCATCATCATGTCCGAAACCGTCTCCAAGGCCGGCACGCATCTGGCCTCGGCGCTGGTCACGGTCGAGATGTGTGCCGACAATGGCGGCACCCGCCTGCGCCTGACGTTGCAGATCGTCGGCGAAACGAACTCGGAGATCTTCGCAGGCTATCGTGAGGGCTGGGGCGCGCTGATCGAAAACCTCGCTTTGCATTTCGAGGCGGAGACCACGTCATGACCCGGGCGCTCACCCTGTCTGTGGAACGTTATCTGGAAGCGGCGTCTCATAGGGGAAAAAGGATGATCGTTCGAATTCCGCTGGTCGCCGCTGCGCTCACCGCCGCCCTGTCGGCGACGGGCGAGGCCCAGGACATCCAGGCGCCACGCATGATGCCGCCGCCGGCTGGCGAATACACGCTTGATCCGGCGCATGGCAGCGTGATTGTCCGTGTCGATCACATGGGATTTTCGGGCTATCCCATTCGCTTCACCCGGTTCGACATCCAGTTGGACTTCAATCCGCAGGCGCCGGAAACCATGTCGGTGACCGCCTCGATCGACCCGGCATCCCTGGAAACGCACTATCCCGGCGAGGATGTCGATTTCGATGCCGTCCTGACCGGCCCGCAATGGCTTGATGTCGAGAGTTTCCCCGCGATCGGCTTCGTGTCGCACAGCGTGGAACTGACCGGGCCGGACAGCGCGGACGTGACCGGTACGCTTTCGATGATGGGCTTCGAGCGGACGATCACGCTGCAGGTGACCTATAATGGCGGCTATGCCGGCATGGCAGTTTATGATCCGCAGGCCCGGATCGGGTTTTCCGCCACGGCCGAGTTCAACCGATCCGATTTCGGCCTTGCCTATGGAATTCCGGCAGAAGGCTCGTCATTCGGTGTGGCGGACAGGGTCACGGTGAGCATCGAGGCTGAATTGATCGGTCCACCACTCGAAGCGCCGCCTGCTGAATAGCAAGTGCAACAGCGCTACTTCAACAACCCGATCTCGCGAAGGCGCTGGTTGAGATAATCATTGGCCCGCATTGCTTGCGGATATTTGTCCGGATTGTCCGGCCCGGCACAGCCCGGCAGCGTCTCGATCATGTAGTCGGGACGATAGTGCAGGAAAAACGGCAGGGAGTAGCGTGAGAAACCAGTGCGGGCGCCGGCCGGATTGATCACCCGGTGCTGGGTCGAGGGCAGGATGTCATTGGTCGAGCGGGCCAGCATGTCGCCCATATTGACGACCAGGCAGCCGGGCGGCGGGTTCATGTCGATCCACTCTCCGGTGCGAGCCTTGACCTGCAGGCCCGGCTCCTCGGCGCCCAGCAGCAGGGTGATGGTGTTGATGTCGCCATGCGCCTCAGCCCGGATCGAGCCGCCCGGATCGCCGGTCACCGGCGGGTAATGCAACAGGCGCATCACCGAATTGCCGTCCTTCACCGTGTCGTCGAAGAAGGTCTCTTCAAGGCCCAGATCCAGCGCAATGGCCCGCAATACCTGCACACCGAGTTGGTCGAAGGCGTCATAGAGGGCGTGCACGGTCTCGCGCCAGCCGTCGATTTCCACCGGCACCAGATTGGGCGCCATGTCGGCTTCATATTTGTGGCCAGCCGGCAGGTCGCGACCGACATGCCAGAATTCCTTCAGATCGACATGTTTGGCATCCTTGGCGATCTCCTTGCCGAAAGGCGTGTAGCCGCGCGCACCACCGCCGCCCTCGACGAGATATTTCATCTTGGTCGCTTCGGGCAGGGCAAAGAAGTCTGCAGCCTTGTCGTAGGCTGCCTTGATCAGATCGGTGTCGAGGCCGTGATCGGAGATCGCCGCAAAACCGTATTCCCGGAAACTGCGGCCCAGCTCGGCGGCGAAGCGGACCTTGTCGGTCTGCGCCAGGCGCATCGAGACGGGCGGGAAGCGGGAGAGGGTGTCAGACGGCATTATCGGCTCCTGAAGGCGACCTGTTGGAAATAGGACGCGCAAAAGCGACAGGCAATCTCCCTTTCATCCAGTACCGTCCTGCACCGGCCTCCTCGCGCCTCAGGTGCAAGCCCTTGCACGGTCACGGCAGGGCGGCATAACTGGGCATGGGAACAGGGGGGCATCATGACGGAGACCGTCGATGCTGGAGAGATGCGGACGCCGGGCGCCGATGCTTGGCAGCGGGCGGGCTTGACCCGCGGCGAGGCGGTGCGCCGCGAGCGCGTGGATCGCTGGCGGGCCGAGACCCAGTCGCCTTGGGAAGCGGGCCTTCCGGGTCTGATCGGCTGGCTGCTCTGGCGGACCCTGTTCAAGGGGCTGCAACCGCTCTGGCTGATCACATCGCTGGCGCTGGCCTTGTGGTTCTCGGTCCAGTGGTTGGGCCAGACCGGTGGTCTGGCGGCCCATGTTGAGCCGCAGCCGGGTGAGGCAGAACGCCTGTCGGTGCTGGTCGCCGCGGCCGTCCCGGAAGGCGCGGATGCGCGCCGGATCTGGCAGGGCCGGCTCGAGGATGCCCTGCGCGGCGATGAGCGGCGACGCGCTGATATCGACCGTTTCCGCAGTTGGGCGGCGTTGGGTCCGGATCTGATCGGCCGCGAGCGGTTGGCACTGGAAAGCCTGGCCGGCGCCGCCGGGCCGCGGGCGCTTGACGCTGAATTGCGTGCCGGTCCGGCGTGGCAGCGGCGGACCCGTCTTGAGGCCGCATGGCAATCTCAACTGGCGCGTGGCGAAGCCCTGGACCTCGACCCGCCGGCCTTGATCTTCGCACCTGAGGCGATCCGCCAGCGGGCCGTGACACGCGGCTTCGCCTGGGCGGTTGCCAATACCAGTGCCGACGGATTTTTCCGTGGCGATCATCGCGGCCAGTTCGAGCTGCGCTCCGTGCCGGGCCTGGTCACCGGGGAGGCGGGCGATACCCGTCTTTATGGCGGTGTGCGTGACCTCGTGATCCAGCTTTGTGCCGGGTCCGGATCGGGGCCATCACTCCGACCAGACGGGTGCGACAGCCCCATTATCCCGCCCGCGGCCGCGGATTCGCTTGCCCTGTCGCTGGCGGCGATCGAAGCGGGCATGGTCGAATTGCCCGGTCGCAGCCGGGCGATGGTGTCGGGCGCGGAAATCCTGATCGCCGCGCGTCGGGCCGGCCGTCTCGATCCCGGTTTCGAGGCTTGGTTGGCCGGGGCGCTTGCGGACCTGCTGCCCGCCGAAACCGTGAGGGCGCGCCTGGTCGAAGCTGGCGTGCGCCCGGATGTCAGCTTTGCCGCGCCGTCGCGGGTGCGGCCGCAGATCGAGAGTTTGCACGACGCCCGCACCGCACCCGGCGCGGTCGAGCTGGCCACGTTGTTACAGCAGATCGACGCCGTGCGGTCGGCCACGTCGAGCTTTGAGGCCATTCGCCTGATGGTTTATGTCGACACGCCCGATACGCTGGCGGAGCTGCAGCGCTTGTCGGCGCTGGCCGGCCCGGCCAGCCTGGCGGTGATGGAATGGCTCGGCGCGACCGCTTATCAGGCGCTGGTCGCGGCAGGGCCGCGACCAGCTGCGGCGCCGGGGGTTCGTCAGGGTCTGATCCTTGCGCTCGGTTCGGCTGCCTTCGTCTTGCTGCTCACGCTGATCCGCATCACGACGCCGGACCGGCTGCGCCGTGCCAGTCGCACAAGTCTTACCGATGCGTGGATGTCGCGTTTACTACTCGGCAGGAAAATCTAACGCATTTAAATACTTAAGGCGTATTTTTCTGTCAGACCTTAACCTTAATGCAAGCCTCTTTGCTCAGGATCATCCGTGTTCGAAGGCATTCGGACTGGATGGTGGTTGCGGGTTACAGGTCAAAACGACAGGGCCCGCCAGTGTAGAGTAAGGGAAGACCCATGGCGTTCACGGACGTAGAAACGGCCCAAGCGCATCAAGCGGCATTTGCTGACCCGACGGGTGAGGATCTGTGCAAGCTTGGTATCTTGTATTCAACCGGCCAGGGTGGCGAGATCGACTATGTCGAAGCGCACAAATGGTTCAACCTGGCAGCCCTGATGGGCTCGGAACCGGCGAAATACTATCGCGCCGAAATCTCCGATCAAATGTCGACCTTCGAAGTGGCCAGCGCCCAGCGCGCCGCCCGTGAATGGTTGTCGACGCGCCACTAGGCGAAACCGACTGACATGATGATAGCCGGCGGATGGGGGCATCTGCCGGCTTCAGTACCAACACGCCCGCTGATCCGTGAGGATGGCGGGCGTTTGTGTGTTTTTGGTGCTGTCTCCGCGCTGCTCTCACCGAGGTTTACCCCTCACCCTGACCCTCTCCCTAGGGAGAGGGAAAGCGCCTTGCAGGAAAAATTCGGGAAAACTTATCCGCCCCCCGTCCGCCCCATCGCATAATCCTCCCATTCCCGCGCCACTCGAGGCTCGGACCGGTTATCCGGGGGTGTGGGGATGGCGGAGCGCATCCGGTTTGCTGGGGCTGACCACCATCAGACCCGGTGCGGCCATCGGCAGGGCAGGCGGCATAACGATGACCGTTTTGATCCCCGCCGGTTTCGATACGGGGCCGCAAGGCAACCCGGGAAACCTCCGCGTGCGGGATGCTTGTCGAAGCTACCGTTGTAAATCAGCGCTTTATCGGCTCCGGCCGGTATCCCGCACTCCCTCTCTGCCCAACACGCCAGGCGAGCTCGCCGTGGCGGTCTTGGTGTTTGGGTCAGGAAAATGACGGCTCAGTCATTGGTGATCGCGTCGGCGATGGCGTAGGAAAACGCCTGGTCCAGCGGCAGGATGCCGGAGACGTATTGCTCGAAGAAGACGCCGACCTCTGCCACGGTCGAGCGCGGCACGAAGATGATGTCGTGGCGGCGAATCTGGATGGCGTCGGCGCCGGAGCGGCCACGCAGCGCGTCGTGAAGATTGACGGTGCGCATCATTAACCCGCCGCCGGGCTGGCGACGCAGGACGACGACATCGCCGCGGGCGGCCGTGTTCTGGAAGCCGCCGGCCATCATGACCGCCTCCAATGCGCCGACCGGACCGGTCAATTCGACCAGGCCGGGCGCGTTGACTTCGCCGCCGACAATGATGTTCTGCGGACCCAGCGCGGCGCGGCGGACCTCGATGATGGGCGAGACCAGGATGTCGCGGGCATAGGCGTCGGCCAGCGTGTTGGCGATCTCGTAATCGGTCTTGGCGGCGACCATGACATTGCCCAGAAGCGGCAGCGAGACGCGACCGTCGGGGCCGATCAGGGCGCTGCGTGACAATTCGGGCGCCGAGTGGACGGTGACGTCGATCGTGTCGCCGGGAAAGAAGCGATAGGCGGGATCGGTATCCTGCCAGGCGGCAAAGCGCGGTTCGCCCCAATTGGCCGCAGCGGGCGGGCCGGACGGCGTGCCGGCGCAGGCGCTCAGGGCCAGCGGGGCCAGGAGGAGGGCGGCGGCGCAGAGGCCATGTCGGATCGCGCTCATGAAATATCTTTCCGGTCGGCTGTTGGCGGCCATTCTCAACGCGGCATGGATAACAAATTTTTAAGCGCGTGCGGGGTCTTATTGGGCGATGACGCGCGCATATCAGGATATGGGCCCCGCTCACCCGGCGGCCAGCGGACCGGTTCACGCCCCGAGGGGGGAGTTGGACCTGTTCGATGTGATCGCTCTGGCTTGGTCACAAAAAGGCTTTATCGCCTTGATTTTCGCGCTTGTTTTCGCGGTTGGCGCGGCGGCGTCGCTGATGTTGCTGAAGCCGACCTATACCGCCGAGACCCGTCTGCTTGTCCTGCTCGATTCGAATCCGACGCCGACGGCGGCCGGGGTCGGTGATGCCTTCATGCTCGACCAGGTCATGCAGTCGGAAAGCGAATTGCTGAGTTCCGAGGCCGTGCGCCGTCTGGCGCTGGACACGTTGGGCGCAGATGTCGTGCTTGGCGAGCAAGCCGGTCTCAATGCTGATGGAGTGGCGCTGCGCGAGTTGCGCGGCGGTTTTGAGTTGTCGCGTGAGCCCAATTCCTCGGCCATCAACGCCACATTCAAATCGCCCTCGGCCGAGCGTTCCGCACTGATCCTCAACACCATTGTTGATGCCTATCTTGCCTATCGTGAACAGGTCCTGTTCGAGACCGGCGTCAGTGGCCTGGAAGTGCGGCGCGAGCAGGCCGATGCGGCCGTGTCGCAAGCGCGCGGCGAACTCGACGCTTTCCTGCGCACGCATGACTTGGCGAATTTCGAGGCCGAACGCCTGACCGCCGAAAACCTGGTGGGCAATCTGTCGGAGCGGATCAGTCAGGCTCGGGCCGAGCGTGATTCCGCCCTGGCCGGTGCGTCGGCCTTGCGCGAACGCCTGTTCCAGATCCCCGAAAGCATCGAACTCTATGTCGAGAATGGTGTCTCGGGCGTCCTGCTGGATCGCCGCGCCGAACGGGCCAGCCTGCTGGCGCGCTATCAGCCGACGGCGCCGGCGGTGCAGGCCGTCGACCGCGAGATCGCGGCGATCGAGAGCTTTATCCAGTCAGGCGCAACCGAGGGCGAGGGCCAGCGCCGGACCGGCGCCAATCCGGTCCGGCAGACACTTGAGTCGGAATTGGCGACCCGTGAGGCCAATGCCCAAGCGCAGGCCTCGCTGGTGACGGCCCTGGAAACTCAGGCACGGGATAATCGCAATTTGGTCAACCGGCTGCGCCAACTGGAACCCGACTATACTCGCCTTGCCCAGAACATCACCGCTGCCGAAGAAGCTGCCGGAGCGGTCGCGGCTTTGGAAGCGACGGCATCGGCGCGACGTGCGCCCAGCCTTGGTGCGGCCGACGCTGTCCGTCTGATTGACCGCGCCTCGCCGCCGATGGAGGGGAGCTCGATGAAAAAACTCGGCCTGATCGGCGCCTTCGTGCTGGCCGCCGGGCTCGCGCTCTTCCTTGGCCTGTTGCGCGGCTATTGGCTGACCTATGTCCGGGCTGCGGGGCTGCCGCGTTCACGTCCGGTCACGCCAGCCGCTGCGCCGGCACAGGAGCAGGCACCCGTCACCGCTGCGCATCCGGTGGCGGCCAATGATCCGTTTGATGGGCTGCCCATACTGGCGCATGTCGCTGACCGGACTCTGTAAGCGCAGCGTTAACCTCGTTTCCCGCATCCTGTGGCCTAGCGATTCGCCTTGAGCTTGCCCGTGCCATGAACCTCACCGCCGACCTTTCCCAGCTGATCGATGACCTCGAACCGATTGCCCGTCCGGGCGGTCAGGGCCGGGTGTTGATGGTGATGGGCGCGAGCCGCGGCGCCGGGGCATCGACGGTGGCCCGTGAGCTGGCGCGGTTGGCGGCGCGCCGGTCGACACGTGGCGTCTGGCTCTATGACCTCGATTTCAACGCCAATGCCCAGGCCGAAGCGGCCCGCGTGCAGGGGCAGGCCTTCGATGCCGGTTTCGGGCGCAACCCCTTCTGGTCGCTGACCACGCAGGATGGCGAGAAGGCCCGCATCATTGCGCGGCAATCGGCGGTGTCGAACCTCTTCGTGACCGAACTTCAGGCCCGGCCCGGGGCCGTGCGGCAAGCGGGTCTGCGTGCGGCGCCGGACTATTGGTCGGCGGTGCGCGGGGCGGTCGATCTCGCCATTATTGATGCGCCCGGCAATTCGCGGGCGCCCTTGTCGCTGGTGGCCGATGTCGATGGTGTCATTCTGGTCGCTGATGCCCGTTTGAGCCGGGTCGATGGCATCCAGGCCCGCCGTTCTGCCATCGAGGCACGCGGCGGTGTGGTCGCCGGTCTTATTCTCAATCGCACGCGGAGCAATGCCCGGAGCGCGGCATGAGTGCGCGCGGCATGAGCCTCGCCGCCGCGCATGATCCGGCCTTTCTCGCCGCCTGGCGCCAGGCGCCGGCGCTGAAATTTACCAGCCTTGTCGAGGGCGGGCTGACCCTGCTCTGTCTCTTCCTGTTTTCACAGGGGCTTATCGGCCCGCTCTTTGCCGATCCGGCCGACCCCGACAGCTCCGTCGTGCTGCGCCTGATCTGGTTGCCGGTCTACGCCATCACCATGGTGCTCGCCGTCACCCGTCCCGGCGCCATGGGGCGCACGCTGACCGGCAATTGGATGATGCTGGCCCTGGTCCTGTTGACGGCCGTCTCGGTGATCTGGTCGGTGGCGCCGGACACGACACTGCGCCGTGCCTTCGCCCTGATCATGACGACATTTTTCGGCTTCTGGATGGCCGCACGCTGGTCGTGGCGCGGTTTGATCCTGCTTGTCGCGACAACATTTGTCGGCCTCGCGGTGATGTCGACATTGATGGCGCTGGCCATGCCGTCGCTCGGGGTTGACCATGCGGTCCATGCCGGCGCCTGGAAAGGTGTGTGGTGGGAGAAGAATACGCTCGGCGCCATGATGGCTTGGGGCGCGGTGGCCTGTTTTGCGGCGCTTCACGTCGACCCAAAGCGGCGCTGGATCTGGATGGCGGGCGCGGTCCTGTGTTGTGCCCTGGTCTTGTTGTCGACGTCCAAGACGGCTCTGTTGGCTCTGTTATTGGGTCTTGGCGGTGCGGTCGGCATTGCCCTGTGCCGGCGCGGTTTCGGCTTTGCCTCACTGATGCTGTTTCTCGGCCTGACCGGCGTGGCGGGCGGCGTGCTCATCCTGTTGGTGGCACCCGTTGAATTTCTCGAACTCCTCGGCCGCGACGCCACACTGACCGGGCGGACCGACATCTGGGCCATCCTGTCGCGCCAGGCCATGGAGGTGCCCTGGACCGGCTATGGCTATATGGCCTTCTGGGCCAACGAGACCGGTCCGGTCTTCTGGGTCCGGCAAGGCACGGACTGGCCGGTGCCGACAGCGCACAATGGCTGGATCGAGACCGCGCTGGCGATCGGGATGCCGGGCATGGTGATGATGTTGCTGGTCTTTGGACATGCGCTGGTGCGGGCGGCCGGCCGCTTGTTTCGTGGTCCGGAGACCTATTGGACGCTGACTTTCCTGGCGATGCTTGGCTTGGTCAGCATCTCCGAATCCAACCTGTTGCAGCAAAACTCGATCAGCTGGGTGTTGCTGGTCGCCACAGCGGCCAAGCTGGCCGACCGGCGCGCGGTCTGATCAGGCCTGGCTGGTCGGGTCGGCCGGGCTGAGCGGCGCAGCCTCACCGTAGAAGCGCGGTTCGAACGCCTCGATCCAGAACAGTTTGCCAGCGCCTTGAACTGCCCGATCGAGCCAGCGCGCCGCCGAGGCGTGACGGGCCAGCATGGTCACGGCGGCGACAGCGCCATAGGCGGCCAACTGCCCAAGTCCCACCATCATCCAGAAGCCGATCCCGGCCCAGCGCCGCGGCCGGGCATTGGCGGCTGACTGTGTGGCGCCCTGACCAAAGGCAAAACTACGGGCCAGGAGGTAGCGCCAGCTGGTGCGGCGCGCGTCCACGGTCTCGACCGCATGGGCAGCGGCCGACCAGCCAAAGCGGGCGCCTTGCCGCGCGAGTTCGGCAAAGAATAGGTCATCCTCGCCGCCACTGATATTCATGCGCGGATCAAACGGGGCCTCGGCCAATTCGAAGGCATTGCGGTCGACCAGGGAATTGCCGCAGCCGAAGGGCGCGTCCAGCCGATGGTCGGTGATCGCGCCGGGCCGCGAATAAAGGCGCTGTGCCAAGCCGGCGCGCACGCCATTCGGTGCATCGAGCGCTTCACCCCGTAACGGGCCGAACACAACATCGGCGGGCAGGGTTGTCGCCGTCGCCATCAGGGATTCCAGCCAGCCCGCCGACGCGATCTCGTCATCATCGAGAAAGGCGACATAGCGGGTCGTTGCTGCGGCCCAGCCGGCATTGCGGGCATTGGCGACACCGGCGCGTTCTTCGTGGACATAGGTGACCTTGCAGCGGGCCACGGCCCTCGCGTTGGCGACGCCGCGCGCCGCAGAGCCGGCCGGATCATTGTCGACGATGATGATTTCGTCGGGCTGCCGGCTTTGCGCCATCAGGCTGGCGAGGGCGGCACGCAGCCCGTCCGGACGGCGAAAGGTCGGCAGGATGACAGAGACGCTCATGCCGAGGCCTCCATCTGACGCACCGCTTCGCGCATGGTCAGGACTTCGGCGCCGCTGTCGGCGACGGCATCGCAGACACGCGCAAACTGGTCCGGCGTGCACCCCCATTGGGTGGGTTCGGCCTGGACGTCATGGGCGTAATAGATCAGCCAGCCGGGATGGCGTGACAGGCTGGCGGCGGCGTCGACAGCGCGCGCTATGCCGGCGGCCCCGCCGTCGATCGGCACCGACTTGAGCAGGTTGCAGTCGGCTCCGCCGCGATTGATGTCGGCATGCACGCCGCGCAGATTGCTGAAACGTTCGGACAAGGCCCGTTTGGTCGCCGGCGTTGCCTCGCCATAGGGAAAGGCAAAACTGTCGAGGTCGGTCTCCAGACCCATCGCCCTCAAGGCCCGCTCATTGCGTTCGATGTCGGCGAGGAAGGCGGCGGTGCCGACCTGGCTGGCGTCGAGATGGCTGTAGGTGTGGCAGGCGATTTCATGTCCGGCGGCCGTCAGGCGCTGCAGGTCGCCGCAATCGAACATCGCGCCATGATGGGTCACCCCACCGGCATAACCCGCCGATGCATAGTAAGTGCCGCACCAGCCATGGCGAGCCAGTGTGGCGGCGCCCGCCTCGGCGGCGGATTTCGGGAAATCGTCGAACGTGATGGTGACGATGGCGCGGTCGGTCGGCATGCGCAGCGGCTGGCACGCGGCAAACCGCGCCCAGCGGCGGTTGAGGCCGGCGATCAGACCGGATGACGGTGTGTAGGGGGCGTTCATCAGATGACCTCCGAAGTCCAGCTGGCGCGCCAGAGTTTCAGCGCCAGGGTGCGGATACGCAGCGGCAGGCCTTCACTGCGGCTGAGACGTGCCCACAGGCCGCGCAGCCAGTGCTGGCCAGGAACACGCTTGAGCAGGCGGGCGGCACGGGCGCCGGGCAGGTTTGCCAGCTCGGGATGGCGCGCAATCAGGCGTTTGAAGTTGATGGCTCCGGCGCGAAACTTGTCCAGAAGCTCGGTCGCTTCCTGCAGGCCACCATGCCGGGCCGGATTGTCGATATGGGTAAGACGGAAGCGGGCCGAGGCGCTGACCGCCCAGTCGACATCTTCCCAGCCCCAGCCGGTGAAATCCTCGTCATACGGGCAGTCACGCATCACTTCGGCGCGGACCAGGAGGTTGGAGGAGCAAAAGGCGGTCGCGCCGATGGCGTTGCGGCTTGTCGCATCATGCTGGTCGCTGGTGCGTGACAGGGCTGCGTGCAGGCGGTGCGCCGGGTTGTCCGGTTCGTCGGTTTCATAACCACCGAAGACGGCATCGGCCACGTCCGTGGCAATCGCCGTGTGATAGCGATCAAGAAAGGCGTCGTCGCCGGGCGTCATGTCGGCGTCGAGATAGAGCAGCCAGAGCGCACGTGCCTGCCCGGCCAGCAGGTTGCGACCGGCTGCGCGGCCGCGATTTCGGACGCTGGTCAGCAGCCGCATCGGCAGCTCGAAACCGTCGATAAGCGCGCAGATGGCCTGATTGAGTTCCGGATCCGGTTCACCATCATCGAACAGGACAATCTCGAAATCATGCGGGTCGCGGGCGAGGGGGGCGAGGGCAGTGATCAGTGCGCTGGCGTCGTCTCGGTAAAACGGGACGAGAATCGAAATCGCCGGCGCGCGCCCCCGTCGGCTCGCCGCATTGGCGTGCTCACGCATCGGGATTTCGGTCATCACGGTCATGCTAGGCCCCCGCCGGTCGGAACAGAAGGCGTGCATCGCGCAGCCAGGTCCGACACCCGGCAATATCCAGGCAATAGGCTGAAATCACGTAAACAAGTCCGCCGGTGCCTGCTTTCAGCGTGAGATCGAGCCAGGCCGTGCCGGCACCCGGCAGGGCAAAGACGGCAGCAGCCATGATGGCAGTCGCGGCGCCGGCCTTGATCCAGTCGGTCCATGGCAGCGGTAGCACGAAATGCCGGCGGCCGAGCACGGCGCAGGCGACGAGGGCCAGCGCATAGGCGATCACCGTCGCCATCGCGGCGCCGGCGATGCCGAAAAGCGGGATGAAGGCGAGGTTGAGACCGAGATTGATACCGGCGGACACGGCCATGGTCGCGGCCATGACACCGGTCTTTCGGGTCAGGGTGAAGGCCTCGTGGAAATAATAGGTCATCATCCCCTTCATCAGCCCGGACAGCGCGATCCAGGGCAGGATGGCGGCCGCTTCGGCACGCACGGATTCGCCGATGATGAGGGTCGTCAGGGGGGTGGCGACGAGGGCCAGACCCGCGGCGGCGGGAAAGCAGATCAGGCCCATCAGCCCGGCGGCCCGTCCGGCCATTGCTTGCGCGGCGGCGGTGCCGTCCTTCTCGAACGCCTTGATCGTCAGCGGCCAGACCGCGGCGCCGAACCAGATAAAGATCACGTCGAGCAGCCTGTCTGCGAGTCCGTAGCCGGCCGCATACATGCCGACCGCGCCCTGGCTGATCATCGCCGCGATCAGGAAGCGATCGCCCACTGACAGCAAGTGCTCGAAGATCAGGGACATGGAGAGTGGTGCGCCATAGCGCATGAAGCTGGCGGCGCGCGCAGGATGGCGGCGACCACGGGCGGCACGCCTCAGCATCACCGGCAAGTCGAAAACCAGCATGGCAAGGGCTGCGACGGCTGTTCCGACGAAGACACCGGCCGCGCCGAGATCGGTGGTCAGGACGACACCGATGCCGACCAGGAAACCGACCATCAGATAGCTCGCCTCAAGTGCCGAATAGCGCGAGACATTGCCACTGGCGCGATGTGTTTCCATTCCGATTTGCAACAGGGCCCGCAGCAGGAGCGAAATGATGGCAAAGCTCAGTGCGGCTTGAAGCCTGGGATCGATGGGCAGGATGTGCACACCCAGAACAAGCAGCGCACCTGCGACAACGGCAATGACCAGATAGAGACCATAGGCGGTCGCCAGATGGTCGCGCAGTCGACCGCGCTGTTCGGCCCGTGCGTGAAAGCGTGCGACCGCCGCTTCCAGCCAAGTGAATGTGACAATGTGGGTCAGGGAAAGCGTTGCTATTGCAATGGCATACTGGCCATACATTTCCGCCGGCATGATCCGGGTGAAGACGGCCACACCGCCGAAGCCGACCAAAACCTGCGCCAGTTGCACGGGCAGATAACCCAAGAGATGTCGTCCAAGCATGAAACGCTCCGCTCGCCTGACAGGGGAAGCCTGCAAGAGTGATGCCGCTTTGCGGGCGAGGCCGGGATTGTTCACCACCTGCTAAGGCGTTGCCGATATTTTGCTATTCGTGGCGGGGAAGCGGTTCACGCGATGCAGGTCGATCTGAAAAAGCCGAGCGAGTTGACGGGCGCGGAGCAGGGCGCCTGGCGTGCCTTTCTGGCCGCGGAACCGAGTCTCGCAAGTCCCTATTTTGCCCTGGAATTTGCCGAGTGTTGCGAGGAAGCGCGCGATGATACGCGCGTGCTGGTGGTGCGCGAACAGGGCGCGGTGGTCGGTTTCTTACCGTTGCAGACCGGACAGTTCGGATTTGCCCGTGGCCTGGCCGGACCCCTCGGCGATGTTCAGGGTGTGATTGCGCCGCATTCCAATCGCCCCGATCCGGCGGGTTGGCTGGCGGCTGCCGGTATCCCGGTATTCAGCTTCCACAGCGCCCTCGCGAGCCAGCCGGGATTTGCTGAGGCGGCGCGGGACCGGCCGGACGGGTCCTGGGTGATTGACGTCGCTGACGGGTTCGACGCGTGGCATGCGGGCCGTAAATCCGTCAACGCCAAGGCCATGCGCAACATCGCCACCCGTTTCCGGCGTCTTGGCGAGGTGGATGGCGGCCATTCCTTCGTGATGGCCGACTACCGGCCCGATGTGTTTGAAACCATGGTGCGGTTGAAGCGCGACCAGTATCGCCGAACCGGCGTGTTCGACGTGTTTTCCGTCGGCTGGACCGGGCGTCTGCTCAAGGCAATCCTGCGCCGGCAGAGCGATCATTTCTCTGGCGTGTGTTCCAGCCTGCGGGTTGGCGATGAAATCGTTGCCGTTCATGTCGGCATGGCGAGCGACCGGCTGTGCCATTATTGGTTTCCGGCCTACGAACCGGATCATAGCCGGTTGAGTCCGGGCGTTCTCTTGCTCGTTGAAATGGTTCGGACCGCGGCGGCGATCGGCCATGTCGGTATTGAATTGGGGCCGGGTGATTATGGCTTCAAGAAGGATCTCGCGAGCTCGCAGACGGGGCTGGTCGGTGGGCGTTTCACGACCCGGTCCGTGGGTGGGGGATTGGCCCGTGTCAGCCGGAATTGCGCCGATGCCTGCATACAGGCACCGCTCGGTCCGCTCGGCCGGATACCAGACAAGGGGCTGCGCAAGCTCGACCGGCTGGCCGGATTCTGGGCGCTGTGACCGGGCTGACCCGACGCCACGGCCTGATGGCCGCCGCCGCCGGCCTGGTCGCTGCCCCGGCCGCTCGCGCTGACAGCACACGGGCCGCCTTGTGGGACAATCGCCAGGGACCGAGCTTGCGCGGCGCCGTGGTCGCCCAGCGGCGCGTTTACGCCGATATCGACGGGCCAGAATTTCTCGGATCCGGCCCGGTCGGGGCGCCGGTGACCGACGCAGCACTGGCTCGTCTTGCTGCGCTGGGCGCCAATCTCGTTGTGTTGTCTCATCCTGGCCCGGCCAGCGAGACGCCGCCCTACACCGCCGATCCGGACGTTGAAATCCATCTTCACCGGATTATCCGTCGATGCGCCCGGCATGGACTATTCGTGGTCATCGGGTTTCGATCCGGGCCCGGACGCAGCGAATTCACCTTCCATCGCGACCAGGCGGATAGCTGGTTTCCGGCTTCGCGCATTGACGAAAGCGTTTGGCGGTCGCGCGAAGCCCAGGATGCCTGGGTCGCGATGTGGCAGCGTACCGCCCGGCAATTCCGGGCCTATCCGAACCTGGCCGGCTATCTGTTGATGGTTGAGCCGAATGCCAATCTTGTTGCTCCCGGTCCCGGTGGCGGTGATCTCGACATCTGGGATGCCGGACGGTTGGCTGAGGTCGTGGCCGGCACCCCGGCGGACTGGCCAGCGCTGGCCGCCCGCCTGGCGAGGGCGGTTCGCAACGAGGATACGCAGACGCCGATCCTGGTCAGCCCGGACGGTTATGCCAATCTGCATTTTGCCAGCTTGCTCGATATGCAGGTCGTGCCGGGTCAGGTTCTGGCCGTGCATGACTACGCTCCGCGGGCGTATACGCATCAGGACGCAGACATACGCCTCGGCTTTGATCCACAATTGGCCGGATTCGAACAACCTGCCAGCGGTGTGCCCTGGATGTTGGGAGAATTTGGCGTGTCACGTTGGGCGCCGGGCGCGGCGCAGTATCTGACCAGCCGGATAGCGGCAGCCGAGTCGGCAGGCGCGGCTTGGTCGGTGTTTCGTTGGGATAGCGGTTGGCGGGTTTATGAGAATGCCGAGAACCGCTTCAATCCACTGTATGGCGTCGATCCGGTAGCCGATCTGCCCGACGCCGGCTCGCCATTGATTGCGGCGCTGTCGCGTGCCTGGTCGGCGAACAATGTGCGACCGGCGCCGCTCCTGCGTCGCTAGCGAATATTGATCTTGTCGCCGAGCAGGGCCGGCAGGGTGCGCAGCATGATCCACAAATCGAACCAGAAATTCGCCTTGTCGATATAGGCGACGTCGAAGGCGATCCGTTCGCGCGCAGCTTCCGGCGAATGCAGCGGACCGCGTGAGCCATTGACCTGCGCCCAGCCGGTAATGCCCGGCTTGACGCGGTGGCGATGTGCGTATTCGGCGACCAGATTTGACGTCTCGGTGCCGCCGGTGCGCATGCCGGGCGCATGCGGACGCGGGCCGACGAGCGACATGTCACCGGTCAGGACATTCCACAATTGCGGGAGTTCATCGAGGCTGGTCTTGCGCAGGAAACCCCCGATGCGTGTGACCCGCGGATCGTCCAGTTCCACCTGGCGGACAGGCTTGGCGGCGGCGTCGGGGTCATGACGCATGGTGCGGAATTTCAGGACATTGATGGGACGCCCGTTGAAACCTTCGCGGACCTGGCGGAACAGCACCGGGCCACGACTGTCCAAGCGCACCGCCAAGGCGATCAGGGCCATGACCGGCAAACTGACGAGGAACAGGCCGAGGCCGAGCACGACGTCCTGCAGGCGTTTGGCGAGCAGGTGGGTGAAGCGCTCTTCGACGCCGCTCATGCGGGCGGCCTGGACGCCGACAATGTCGTCGAGCGAGGTTGCGGCCGGATCAAAACTGTCGAGATCCAGCAGCAGGCAGACGGTGTGGGGCAGGGCGCGCAATTTGGTCAGCAACAGGCGCACGCGCTCCTCGGCCTTTGGAGTCACGGTCAGGATGATGCGGTCGACCTCGTGCAGCAATGACCAGGCGAGAAGGTCATCGGTCGTGCCCAGATAGGGCGCGCCGGCGAGGGCTTGCGGGCTGCGGGCCTTGCGGTCGTCGAAAACGCCGACAACATTGACTGTCCCCGAGCCGGCATTGGCCTTGATCAGCTTGCTGGCATTCGGCGTTGCCCCGACCAGGACGACATTGCGGGCGAGGCGGCCGGCCTTGGCCCAGTGCTGGATGAAGCCGGCATAGATGACATGCAACAGGGTGACCGCGCCGACGCTGGTAATCGCGAAAGTGGCGACCAGATGTGTCACATCCGGGGCTGTCAGATGGGCCAGGGCGGTCACTGCCGAACCGGTCAGGGCAGTCGCGATGAAGGCCCGCAGCACACGCACCGTCGCGCTTTCGCGCGGTTCGACGGTGTAGAGTCGCATCAGCATGGCCAGGGCCGGGCACATTGCGGCAAAGGCGAGCAGGGGCAGGAGCTCACCCGCCGCGACCTCGGTCACGGCCCCGCCGGACATGGCGTAGGCGCCGGTCACGGTGAGGATGAGGATAACAAAGATATCAAGGCTCTGCCAGACATGGCCGAGCGCCTTGCGATTGACGCGGTGACGCGGTGCACGTGCATCGGCTTTCAGATGGGCGCGAGTCAGGCTGGCCGTGTCCGGATTGGACGGGCGCAGTGCGTCGGACGTGTCATTGGCCGGACCGGAGGCCTTGCGGGCCTGATCGCTCTGGCGCGGTGCGTTGGAATAGTCCACGGCGGTCCCCATTGATCTTGTCGTCATTCAACCAGACCAGGCAAAAGATTTCGTTGAGAAGCGTGGTTAGGGAAGTGTTACCGCAATGGCAGCGCCGGGATGCCCTGACGCGGGCGCCCGGCTCATGGCGCGATTGTTACAAACTGGTCAGTTTGTGGTCAGGCTGTTTGCGCCCTAATCTCTCGCCAAGAATCCAATCTTGGGGGAAGAAATGACCAGATTTGTTGCCATTTTAGCTGCGACCACAATGCTTTCCGGAACCACGGCCTTTGCCGCTCAAGGCGACGAATCCGAGGGATGGGATGTTGCCAACCCACCACTTGAGACCCGGTCGATCGACATCAATGTCACCGAAGGCACCTGGATGTCGCTGGATGTCAGCCCGGACGGGCAGACCATCGCATTCGATCTCTTGGGCGATATTTATACCATTCCGGTCGGTGGTGGCACGGCGACCAATATTTCGTCCGGTCTGCCCTGGGAGATACAGCCGCGCTTTTCTCCCGATGGCAGCCAGATCGCTTTCACGTCGGATCGCGCCGGTGGTGACAATGTCTGGATCATGAATGTCGATGGTTCCGACGCCCGCCAGCTGACCGAAGAGAGCTTTCGCCTGCTCAACAACGCGGCCTGGCATCCGTCCGGTCGCTACATCGCGGCGCGCAAGCACTTCACCACGTCGCGCTCGGCCGGGACTGGCGAGATCTGGCTTTATCATGTGCTCGGTGGCAGCGGTGTGCAGCTGGTCGAGCGTCCCAACGAGAACTTCCAGAAAGAACTCGGCGAGCCGATCTTTTCGCCGGACGGACGTTATCTTTACTACACGCAGAATGTGACTTCCGGGAACACCTTCATCTACGCCCAGGATTCCAATACCGACCTGTTCAATATCCGCCGTTATGACATGGAAACCGGCGAGACCGACACGGCGATCTCGGGAGCCGGTGGCGCTGTGCGCCCCGCTCCGTCGCCGGATGGGCGCTACATGGCCTTTGTCCGTCGTGACCGCATTCGTTCGGGCCTGTGGATCAAGGATCTGCAGTCGGGCGAGGAGCGCCGGATTGTCGAAACTGTCGATCAGGACATGCAGGAAACCTGGGGCATCACGGGCATGTATCCGAACATGGACTGGATGCCGGACAGCCGCTCTATCGTCTATTGGGCCGAGGGCGGCATTCAGCGGGTCGATATCGCGACCGGTGCCGTTACCAACATCCCGTTCAGTGTCGCCGACACCCGCGATGTCATCGATCCGCCGCGCCCGTCGGTCGAGGTTGCTCCCGCGACCTTCCAGACCCGCATGCCGCGTTTCGCTACCGCTTCGCCGGACGGCAGCCAGATCGTCTATGAGACGCTCGGCCAGCTTTGGGTGCGCGATGCCAATGGCGGCGAACCGCGGCGCCTGACCCGTGACGACGGGACGCGCCGGGAAATGATGCCGACCTGGTCGGCCGACGGTCGCACCATCGCCTTTGCGACCTGGGATGATCAGGACCTTGGTTCGATCCGCACGATTTCCGCACGCGGTGGCCGCGAAAGGGTTCTCACCGGTGAGCCCGGCCATTATCGCAATCCGCGCTTCTCGCCGGATGGCACGACCGTTGTCTTCGAGAAGGGTTCCGGCGGTTATCTGACTGCGCCGGAATGGTCGGAAAATGAGGGTGTTTATCGCGTTCCGTCGGATGGTGGCGACATGGTCCGCATCACCGACAGCGGTTCCGATCCGCATTTCGGGGCCTCAAACGATCGCGTTTTCGTGACCCGCGGCGGCGATGGCGCAAGCCTCGTTTCGCTCGATCTCGACGGTGGTAATGCGCGCACCCATGTCACCGGCGAACTGGTCACCGGCTATCAGGTTTCGCCCGATGGCAGCCATGTTGCCTTCCGCCAGAATTACGACGTCTTCGTTCAGCCATTGCTGCCAGGGCCGCAATCCGTGTCCGGTGGTCGCGGCAGTTCGGCTTTGCCGACAGTCGAAATTTCCGGCAATGGTGCCAGTTACTTCCATTGGAGCGGATCCGGCGACGCGCTCAACTGGTCGATGGGGCCGACTTTCTTCACGGCACGGGTTGATGAATTCCGTCCTGATCCGACCGGCGAGCGCGAATACACGCCGCCGACCGAAGGGGTGAACCTGTCGATGACCGCGACGGCGGACCGCCCGACCGGTGTTGTCGCGCTGACCAATGCCCGCATCGTCACCATGGCTGGAGAGGATGGTGGCGTGATCGAAAGCGGCACCATCGTTATCGACGGCAATCGCATCGCCGCCATCGGCGCCGATGTGGCCGTGCCGGACGGAGCCCGCACGGTCGACATGTCGGGCCGCACCATCACGCCGGGCTTTATCGATGCCCACGCCCACGGCCCTCAGGGTACGGGCGACATCATTCCGGAGCAGAACTGGTCGGTGATTGCCCACCTCGCCCTGGGCGTAACCACGATCCACGACCCGTCGAGCCGGGCCAGCATGATCTTCCCGGCGGCTGAATACCAACGGGCCGGCAGCCTGTTGGCGCCGCGCATCTATTCGACCGGTGAGATTGTCTATGGCGCTCGCGCGGCGTCGGTCTATGCCCAGATCGACAATTACGAGGATGCCCAGGAACACGTCTTCCGGCTGGCCTCGCAAGGTGCGCATTCGATCAAGAACTACAACCAGCCGCGCCGCGACCAGCGCCAGCAAGTGGTCGCTGCCGCCCATGAGGCCGGTGTCGAAGTGGTCGCCGAGGGCGGCTCCAACTACCACATGGACATGGCCATGGTGGCCGACGGCAATACCTCGATCGAGCACAACCTGCCGCTCTCGGCCATCTATGAAGATGTGCTGCAGATGTATTCCCAGACCGAGGTTGCCTACACGCCGACCATTGTCGTGACTTATGGCGGCCTCGCTGGTGATCCGTATTGGCGTCAGGCCATGGATGTCTGGCTCCACCCCATCCTGTCGCAGCATGTGCCGCCGCGCATTCTCCAGGCCGGATCGGTACGCCGGACCACGGCGCCGGAGGAAGACTTCGTCGATGACGACAATGCCCGCACCGCGCTGCAATTACGCAATCGCGGGGTCGAGGTCTCCATTGGTGCCCATGGCCAGCAGGAAGGTCTCGCGGCGCACTGGGAGATGTGGTCCTTCGTGCGCGGTGGCTTCTCGCCGCTGGAAGCGCTCGAGGCGGCGACCATCGCACCGGCCCGCCATCTCGGTTTCGACGCGGATATCGGGTCTCTGGAGGTTGGCAAACTGGCCGACCTGGTCGTCATGACCGCCAATCCGCTTGAGGATATCGGCAATACCGACGAGATCGAATACGTGATGCTCAATGGCCGTCTCTACGAAGCCGACACGATGAATGAGACCGTGACCGGTGATCGTCAGCGTCAACCCTATTTCTGGGAATAGACGCCAGCTCGCTGACTTCCTGAACCGGGAAAGAAAAAGAGGGCGCCCTACGGGGCGCCCTCAGTCTCTCGGGGGGATCGGTCTCTTCCCTCTACATGCCTGACCACGGCGATGGATGCAGTGAATAAAAAAAGCCCCGGGTAACCGCCCGGGGCTTTTTCAAGTCTTAAGCTTTGTCGCGTCGGCCTAGTTGAGGCTGGCGCGGAAGGAGGCGCCGATGATGCGCGGCTCGTTGACGAACCCGGTATTGTTGTTGAAGTCGATGCCGCCGACGAGATTGTCTTCGTCCGTGATATTGCGGGCAAACAGCGCGACTTCGTAGTCCTGGCCACCGGACAGCTCGCCGGCATAACCGACCCGAAGGCCACCTTCGAAATTGCCGTCGGAGTAGAATTCTTCCGACTCGTAGAGGAAGAGGTTGGTCCGGCCCTGGTAGAACCAGTCGGTGAAGGCGAACCATTCGCCGCCATTGCCGGCCGGGATCGAGTAGCGTGCCGAGAACGACAGGATGTAGTCCGGGGCCTGCGGGAAGGGATTGCCGTCAACTTCGACAAAGCCGTCGAAGTCTGCGTCCGGATCCAGCACGGTGCACTGGGCACACACGCCAACTTCCAGATCGCTGTCCTGCAGCTCTGTCTCGTTCCAGGAGAAGCCGGCCGTGACGAAGAGGTTGTCGGTGACCCACATTTCGCTGTCGATTTCGAAGCCGTAACCAACGCCGCGGTCGGCATTGATCAATTGGACCAGGTTCCCGCCGCCGCCGACAGCCGACAGCTGAAGGTCGTCGATCTGGTAGTAAAAGGCCGTCGCGTTGAAGCGGGCGCGACCATCGAGCGGCTCGGACTTGTAGCCGAGTTCGAAAGAGGTCGAGGTCTCGCTGTCGGCGATCGACGGCGGGTTGAAGAAGGCGACATCACGAGCCTGGATCGACGGGCCACGGAAGCCGCGGGCAATCCGTGCGAAGACAGCCTGGCTGTCGTCGAGGTCGTAATAGGCTGACAGGTCCCAGCTGATTTGCTCGTCCTGGACACTGACCGGGGTCACCGGAATCGAGGTCACCACACCGACGAGGCTTTTCTGGTCGACAGTGAAGCGCAGACCGCCGGACAATTCCAAACGCTCATTGAGTTGGTGGGAGGCTTGGCCGAATACTGACCACAGTTCATTGGTGTGCCGAACCGTTGTGGACGGCGGGAAGCCGCCATTCGGCCCCACTGTGGTGATGTCGAACTGACTGTCGAAGAAATAGGCACCGACCTGCCAGCTCGTCGTCTGATCGTCAGACGAAGCGAAACGGAATTCCTGGCTGAACTGGTCCAGATCATCAATGCCGTCCTGTGTCTCGGACGGGAAGGGGATGAAGCCCGGGCCGGTGACCAGATTGCCGCCATCGATATCGCCGAGGCTGTAGCCGGCGGCGTGCTCATAGGCCGAGATCGAGGTCAGCGTATATCCGCCGTCGAGATACAGGTTGACCGCGGCACTCGTGCCCCAATTGTCGTAGGCCTGCGGGTTATTGAAAGTACTGTCGAAATAGACTTCGTCGCGGACATAATTACTGTTCAGCTCGTTGGATCCCGGCGTCAGGATATTGGCCCGGAAGACGGCAGAGGTTCCGGTCAGCGAGCGGGCGTGGACATTGAACAGGGCCTCGACGGTTTCGCTCGGCGTGAACAGGAGCTGGATGCGTCCGGCCATTTCCTCATGGCCGCCCAGAGCATCGGTTTCTCCGGTAAAGGCATTGTCGATCCAGTCGTCCCGGTTCTGTGACAGCAGCGAGAGGCGTGCACTCAGCACGTCCTCGACCACTTGGCCGCCCAAGGCCGCTTCCAGATTGGTGGTGCCGTAGGACCCGGCCGCGACACTGATATAGCCGTCGGTTTCCTGGCTCGGGCGAACCGAGTCAAACTTGATCGTGCCGGCCGTCGTGTTGCGGCCAAACAGCGTGCCTTGCGGGCCGCGGGCAATTTCAACCTGGGCGACGTCAAAAAGCGGGAAGGATTTCAGGATGACGTTTTCCATCACCACATTGTCCATGATCACCGAGACCGGTTGTGAGGCGGCAAGGTCGAAATCGGTATTGCCCAGACCGCGGATATAGAAGCGCGGCGCGACACGGCCATTGGAGCTCTCGGCATAGACGGACGGAATGCGGGCGGCGAGGCTGAGAATATCGGCGCCGCCCTCTGTCAGCGGAGCCAGATCTTCGCCGGATTGGGCGGTCACCGAGTTGGCGATGTCCTGGATGTTTTCCTCGCGGCGGGTCGTCGTCACGATGATGGTTTCAACGGTCGAGGTTGTTGCCGGTGTGGATTGGGCCGAAGCCGTGGCCGGCATGAGGGCGGACGCGGTGAGCGCAAGGGCGCTGACACCGGCGAGCTGGACGCGTTTGCGCACGGAGGAAGCAAGGGTCATGAGGGTATCTTTCGAGCCAACCAGTAAGGGCTGTGCCAGGCGAAATAATGGTCGCCGCGAGGGGGTACAGCCAAGATGGACCTTCAGATAACGGATATTGCGGTTCTGTGACAGACCGGTGTTGCGCTGCAGCAGAATTCAACGCTGTAGTGTGGATTCAGCGCATCACTTGTCCGGGGCGCGATCGAGTGGCGGGGTCCAGACCGGGTGTTTTTGCATGATCGCGGCGAAGCGGTCTGATTGCAGATGGCGATCAAGCCAGCGGTGTGCGGCCGGCCAGTCCTGGGCCGCGAACCAGTCGCGATCGGTATGGGCGAACTGCCGGATGAAGGGGAAGATGGCGATGTCGGCGAGTCCGTCAGCGGCGCCAAGCAGGGCTGTGCCCTGTCTGAGCCGGTCGTCGAGTGCGCCGACAATACGTGCAGCTTCGGCACGGTGTTCTCGCGGGTCCGCATCCTCATAGCGTGTGGCGTATTTATAGCGGTCGAGGTGTGGCTTGAACCGGGTATCGCATTGTTCGATCAGGTCCAGGGCAAGGGTCTCGTCTGCCAGCCAGTTGTCGGGGTCGTGCTGCCGCAGTGCCCACAGCATGATGGCCAGGCTTTCCTCGAGCACGCGGCCATCCGGCAGAACCAGAACCGGTACAGTCCCTTTCGGCGAGGCGGTCAGCATGGCCTGCGGTTTGGCGCGCAACAGGATTTCGCGATGTTCGACGGCGGTCGCGCTGGCGTGCAGGGCTAGCCTCGCACGCATGGCGTAGGGGCAGCGGCGGAAGGAGTAGAGTATCGGCAGGTCTCGCGGCATCACCCGGTCTCGCGCGGCGCGCCGGGTTGGCCGAGATGCCATTCGCCGCGCGCCCGGGCCAATTCATCCTGGCGATGGCGTTCGGCATAACGCTCGCGTTGTTCAGGCGTGCGGGCATCGGCACAGTGTGGACAGGACAGGCCGCTGACATAGTCTGGCGAGCGCAAGTCTTCCGGTCCCAGCGGTTCGCGGCAGGCATGGCACAGCGTGTGGGAGCCGGCTTGCAGGCCATGTTTGACTGCGACGCGCCGGTCAAAGACGAAACATTCACCGCGCCAACGGCTCTCGGCCTCGGGAACCTCTTCGAGATATTTCAGGATACCGCCCTTGAGGTGGAAGACATCATCCACCCCCTCCATGCGTGCGAAGGCCGTCGCCTTTTCGCAGCGGATACCACCGGTGCAATACATCGCAATCTTGGCATTCGGACGGGTTTCGCGGAATTGGCGGAACCAGTCCGGGAATTCCCGGAAGGAGACGGTTTCGGGATTGATGGCGCCTTCAAACTGGCCGATCCGGACTTCGTAGTCATTGCGGGTGTCGATGGTGACCACGTCCGGTGCCGTGATGAGATCGTTCCAGTCGGCGGGCTCGACATAGGTGCCTACGGCGCCGACCGGATCAATGTTGGTGATACCCATGGTCACGATCTCGCGTTTGAGCCGGACTTTCAGACGCAGAAAGGGTTGGTCGTCGGCCCGGCTTTCCTTGTGCTCCAGCTCCGCAAAGCCGGGGAGGGACCGCAGCAGTGCCAGAACTGCGTGAACATCGGCCTCGGGGCCCGCGATCGTGCCATTGATCCCCTCTGGCGCCAGCAGCAGCGTGCCGAACACATTGTGTGCCTCGCAAGCGGCTTTGATACGGGCCTGTAGTGCGGCATCCGGCACGAGCGGGGCAAATTTGTAGAGAGCGGCAACCAGAAAGCGGGACATGGGCATCCGTCGACGTTGGGGGCGCTCCGCCTATACCAGCTCGACAGGGGGGCTGTCAGGCCGCAGCACTGCGGCATTCTCAGCGGTCGTTCGACACCAGACGTGGCGGCCTGTCGCCACCGGTTTCGTCGTTGTCACCGGCATCAATCTGCGGGGCGAGGTTCGCGGGCAGGCGGACGGTGAAACAGGAGCCTTCTCCCGGTGAGGAGGCGACGCTGATATCGCCGCCGTGAAGCTCGGCGGCGCGCTGGCACAATGCCAAACCGATACCCGTGCCTTCATAGGCATCGCCGCCATGCAGGCGTTCAAACACCTCGAAAATGCGCCCGAAATAGGCCTTGTCGATGCCGATACCGTTGTCGCTTACGCTGATCAGAATGTTGTCACCGGCATCGCGCGAGGCAATGCGCACCAGCGGGCGCTCGTCGCGACGGTATTTGATGGCATTGGCGATCAGGTTCTGGAACATGCGAACCAACAGGAAACGATCGGCGTGAATTGGGCCGTCAAGCGCCCATTCGAGCCGGGCATCGGCATCGGCAATGACGGCACCCAGCAATTCTTCGATCTCGCTGCGAATTTCATCGGGTTCGATCCGTTCGACGCGCGCTTCCTTGCGTTCGGCGCGGGTATAAGTCAGCAGATCCTGGACCAGGCGCTGGGCCCGGTCGGCCCCGCGATTGATCCGCTCCAGCATTTCCCGGGATCGGTGGTCAAGGTTGAGTTGGCGTTCGACCAGGAGCGAGGAAATCCCCTTCATGGCGCGCAACGGCGCCTGCAGATCGTGCGAGGCGTGGGAGGCAAACCGGTCCAGCTCGGCATTCTTGGCGGCGATAATGGCGTTCGACCGGCTCAGTTCTGCAGTCTTGCGTGTCACTTCGCGCCGGACTTCGTCGGCCCGCCGGGCGTCTTTCAACGAGATCGCCCCGATGGTGGCCGTTGCAAAGAATGACGAGAACAGCACCACCCATGGCAGCGGACCAGTCTGCATCAGGAATGAGCGGCGCGGGAGCAATGTCGCGCGAATATCCGAATAGGGTGGCGCGGCAGTCCAGTGTACGAGAAAGGGCGCACTTTCCAGTGCCAAGCTGATGTTGATGTCTGTCGGATTGGCTGCCGTCCGCATTTCTCGCGTGCCGGCAAGGGCGTGGGTCGGCGCCCGGTCGGTAATGTTGACCACGACCCAGAGCGGATCGACCGGTCCGACGGGGCTGGCCAGCATCACGTCGAAATCGGAGACAATATAGGCGCGGGCCGTCGGGCGGTCCGGCAGGGCCTGGACCAGGGCGAACCGGCTGTTGCGCCCTTCCGAGTCGGTCATGGGAATGACAACCGGTTGTTCCGAAGCGGGCTCGCGGGCGATCAAGACATTGATTTCCTGCAGCGCCTGGCGCCCGACCTCAGGTGAAATCGCTCCTGTCAGCCGCCCGTTTTCAACAATCCCCATGTCACGGATGATCGGGATTTGCTGCGAGACTTCGGCGACGTCGAAAATCCGGACCGCAGCTTCGGGACTCAGGCCACTGTCAATGGCCTGGGCAAGTTGGCGCATCTCGACGTCGAGGGTCGAGATGGCGCCGTCCAGCTCGATAATGCGCGACTGGGCATAGCTGCGGAAATCCAGCTCCTTGTCCCGGCTCTGGCCGACCAAGGCCGCAAAGAACAGCGCCAGCGAAACCATGATACCGAACAGGATGATCGCAACCGGTGTGCGATAGGCGTGCAACAGTCCGGACAGTGTCTCGTACTCATCGGCGTCGCCATGACGATGGGGCGAAGAAGGTTTGGCGGTGGCGGCCAATGCTGGAGACTATCCTTCTGCGTCTGAAAGTCGGGTGAACCGGTCAAGCAGGACCGGAACGAGCGGCAACATCAGGACGGCCGTGGCAACCGAGGCTGCCGCCGTGAAGAGTTTGAGCACGGCCTCGATGTAGTAAAGCGGGTACCAGAGCACGATGATATTCATCACGTGATTGATGCCGCAGAACAAAATGAAAATTCCGAACATGATGAACGCCCAGCGAAAGGGCGGGGTACGTTCCAGCCGGCGCAGGAAAATCATGATGGTGATCGGAATGGAGAAGTAAGCGAGCGCAATGGCGAGATCGGCGATGACATGCATGCCGACCAATTCTGGTCGCCAGAGGAAACACATCCCGTGGGGCATGAAATTATTGATGTCGAAATAGCCCATCTGTTTCGCTCCGTGTGCGCCTGGACGTCGAATTCTGCATCAAAACGCCAAGCAACCCGAATTTGTTCGTCGATTCCGCCGTCATGGATTGCCTAAAGTTATGCGGGCTGACCATGCCAGCATTTTGTTCCTCCAAGACTTTCAACCCCCCTCACGGGGTGAGGGAGGTTGCTTGAATGATCATCGCAAAATCGTTGGGCCGCGCGTGTGTCCGTCGTCACACGTAAAGGCGGGATGTCAGCGCAGGGCGTCGGCGCCGACCCGGGCATTGGCGGCAAGTGCCAGCAAGCTCTGGCTGTCGCCGGACAGCGTCGCGGGTCGCGTTGCGGTCGGGAAGGCGGCCGTGATTGCAGCAATGGCGCGGCCGAGCTGCAGCGCGAGGTCGGGATCGCCTTCCGCGATTTGTTCCAGATGATTGCCGGCATAACGCTGCGCGGCGCGGGCAAAGCCATAACCGTCCAGATAGGGTTCGTGCGCGTCCGGCTGGCTTGCCAGGACTTCATACTGCAGGGCTGCGCGCTCGATCAGGTCGGTCAGCACGCGGGCATGGACACCGGCCGGCGAGAGCTGGTTGCGCGGCGCGAAGGTTGAGGCAGTGTCGATTGCGGCCACCACATCGGCGACCCGGGCGGCTATCGCCTCATCGCTCTCACCGCCATAGGGGGCGACCGATGCGTCCGTCATGGTATCGCCGAACAAGGGCGCCCCACGGCTCTCCAGAACCGGTTCGAAATCGATGTAGATCTCCGAGATCGGGTGGGCGAACATTTCTGCGCCCGCCGTCCGCTCGCCGGCCTGGAAAGCGTCGATGCCGGCGAGATAGTGCGCGCGCATGACTTCCAGCGCGGTGAGGTAAATGACTGGGTTGGCCTCGGCCTCGACGGGATCAATGCCGAACTCACCGCCTGACGCGCCGCCCTCGCCACCTTCCCCTTCACCTTCGGAAAAACCTGGTGCGGTGGCCGGCATTGCGGCGGCTTCCGTGTGGGTATCCGGGCTGGGTGGCGCGTCCGCCGGGTCACTGCAGCCGGTTAACCCGCCCAGCAGGGCGGCGGTGCCGACAGATGTCCAGATGCGCGTGCGACGCTTGATACCCATGGAACTCCCTTTCACGGATGGCTTTCGCTCATATCAATGCGATAAACGCCTATCCGGTTTTCAAGCAAATGACAATTAGTCGCAGGTTTGTCCATGCTCATACATCTGCAAAATGTCTGTCCGCCCGAACAGGTCGAACACCTACGCAAGGTCATTGAAGGGGGCGCGTTTTCCGATGGTGGTATGACCGCTGGCGCCGTCGCCCGGGTGGTCAAGTCGAACGAGCAATTGGAGACCGGTGCCCATATCGACACGGTCCGCACTGAAGTCCGCAAGGCCTTGATGGCCCATGCCGGCTTTGTCAGTTTTGCACGCCCCAAAACGCTGTCGCGTATCTTGGTGTCACGCTATCTGCCGGGGATGGAATACGGGCCCCATGTCGATGACGCCCTGATGGGCGGGCGCCGGGCCGACCTTTCCTTCACCCTCTTCCTCAGTGACCCCCTAGATTATGATGGTGGTGCGCTGGTCATGGACGGCACGGATGGCGAGACCGAAATCAAGCTCGCGGCGGGCGACGCCGTCGTTTATGCAACCTCGGCCATCCATCATGTCGTACCCGTCACTCGCGGCGAGCGCCTGGCGGTGGTCGGGTGGGTCCGCAGCCTGGTGCGCCGCCCCGATCAGCGCGAAGTCCTGTTTGATCTCGACCAGGTCTCAAACCGCTTGTTTGAGCGCCATGGAAAGACCCGCGAACTCGATCTCGTCCTGAAGACGAAGGCCAACCTGTTGCGGCAATGGGCAGAGGATTAGCGCGATCTGATTGTGACGGTCACAGGCCCTCGATGACGTCGGCCCAGTCGGGATGTCGGTCGGCCTGTGCTTTCAGGAAGGGGCAGAGCGGCACAATGGTGAATCCCTTGGCGCGAGCCTCTGCCACGATGTGATGGGCCAGGGCACTGCCGACGCCCATGCCGCGCAAACTGTCCGGAACGCCGGTATGGTCGACGATGATCCGGTTCGCCGACAGGCGTGAATAGGTCATCTCGCCGCTGTCCGCCTGTCCTTCGACATGAGCGACATAGCGACCTTTCGAGCCGCTTTCTTCGTGGCTGAAACGGATTGTCATGGGATGTCTCCTGCTCAGGCGTCCCGTGACGGGGCGTCGGCCAGTGTTGCGACCGGGGCTGCCCGTACGGTCAGCGAACTTCCGGATGCGGAATCCTGCCAAACCAGGAAACCGGTTCCAACGAGGATCATGAGGGAAAGAATGAGTCCGACAAAGCGCACAATGATCTCCTTTGTGTTGCCAGGAGATCTAGGTGTCGTTCACCGGAGCGATTAGGGCGCAAATTGGAACAATTCGACCGCCGATATGGACAGAATTTCGCGATCGCGGTGCTGCCGCCTGCCCGTTGCCGCGATTAGTCGAAGACCGGCGCGCGCTTTTCCAGTTGTGCCATCACCGCTTCGGTTTGGTCGGGACCGCCCATGAGGGCCGACTGCTCTCGGGATTCTGCGAGCAAGACAGCGGCGGGATCGGCGCTGGCGGCAAGGTTCAGCAATCGCTTGCTGGCGCGTATCGCTGACGGGCTGCGGGTGGCGATGCCTGCGGCCATCGATCGAGCCACCGCCAGTGGATCCCCGGCGCATTGCGTGGCCAGCCCCAGCGCAACCGCGTCCTCGCCCGAGACGTCGTGACCGCCATAGGTGAGGGCGCGGATCTGGTCGTCGCGCATCAGGCCGGGCAGGACGACGCAGCCGCCCATGTCAGGCACCAGGCCCCAACGGATTTCCGCGATCGCCAGACGCGCATCGGGTGTCACGATGCGAATATCGGCGCCCAGCGCAATCTGCAGACCGCCCCCCAGCGCGCCGCCCTGGATGGCCGCAATCACCGGCACGGGCAAGTCGCGCCATTGCAGGCAGGCCTGTTGTGGTCGGTTGGTCAGGCCGTGTGTGCGTGTTTCCAGCGGCTCGGGCGTGCCGCTCTCGCCCGCCATGGCTGCAAAACTGGCAAAATCCAGCCCGGCGCAGAACATGCGGCCGGCACCGGTCAGTACAACGGCCCGGACATCGCTGCGACCGGCCAGGAATTCGCCCGCCGACAGAAGCCCCTCAAACATCGCCGGATCGATCGCGTTGAGCTTGTCGGGTCGATCCAGGGTCACCACCGCGACATGGTCTTCGATCCGGATCGCTACACGGTCTGCAAAACGTTCGTCCAGCATTTGTACGGTCTCCAGATGTCCGGTTTCAGGATTTCCTGATTCCCACCGCCTGACTGCAAGGCCACCTCAGCAAAAAAAGCGGGCGCCCCGGCTTGGGGACGCCCGCTTGATATGGATCGCGTTATCCGTCCGGATCAGGAATCCGAACCGGTTTCGGCATTCGCATCATCACCAGTCGGGACAAAGTCCGGCAGGGCAGCGAATTCTTCGGCCGTAAAATTGGCCGACACACGCCAGCCGAGCTCGAGATCATCGAGGCGGAAATCGTCCGCAATGATGCGGACTTGGCGAATCTCGGCATCGGTGGCGCCGGACGTCTCGACGATAAGGGCGGCAACCGTGCCGTCCTCGGCCAATTCGACCTGGCTGACCTGGCCAAGCATGGTGCCGGTTTCACCAAAGACATCGGCTTCGATCAGCGCATGGTCGGGCGCCGGCATTTCCATGTTTGCCGGCTGGCTGTCATCGGCCAGGACGGCGGGCGCGGTGAGAAGGGCGGCGAGGGCAAGGGTGAGGGTTTTCATCATGGGCTCCGTTGAAGCTCTGTGCGCGTTCCGTGAATGCCGTGGCATCCGAAAACACAACGCGCGGGCTGTGGGGTGGTTCCATCTGTCCTCGTCATTTTCCGATCGGAAGACAGGCGGTGTGCGCCGACGCCAAGCAGGCGGAACGCAGCGACGAAAAGCTCGCGCCGACGCACAGGACGGAAACGTTCCGGCTCCGGTTCGGTTCCCGTGGAACCGGCGGCGATGGTCGGCGTTGCAGTGGGGAGGGCAGGAGATTTCATCCGGGCCCGACCGTGTCTGCCGAACAGTGTCGGCGAGACGTCCGGCACCGGCCTTTCCCAACGGAGGCGCACATGATTGTCTGGTCTTCACTCTTCACCCTCTTGGCTGCCGCGGCGAGCCTGATCGCCATGGTCGAGCCGGCGCGTCCACTCACCCCTGTCTTGTGGATACTGGCGGCGCTGTGCCTGGTGCTGGCCGCCCTGGCCGCGCTGGGCAACCGTCATAATGCGTCGGGTCGCCGGCCCTATTGATGACGGGTCGAATATCGGACAGGGAAAAGCCTCGCCGGTTGGCGAGGCTTTGACGTCTTTGGCGGCGCTGGCCGGCGGCGATCATCCCGCGGCGGCCGGTTCGGACTGCCGCTCGCGTTTGGCGAGGAAGAGGGCTTGGGAGATGGTCGCCAGCACGGTTTCCGGCATGAAAGGCTTGGTGATCAGATAGGTCGGCTCCGGGCGTTCGCCGGTGAGCAGGGTTTCCGGGTAAGCGGTGATGAAGATCACCGGCACTTCGAACTCGGCCAGAATATCCTGCACGGCATCAATCCCGGAGCTACCGTCGGCGAGACGGATATCGGCCAGGATAAGCTGTGGCCGGGTCGCGGCGGCGAGCGCCACGGCTTCGTCGCGGGTGCGCGCGATGCCGGTGTGGGTGTGGCCATCGGACTCGATGATGGTCTTGAGATCGAGCGCGATGATCGGCTCGTCCTCGATAATCAGGATCTCGCTGGCCAGGCCGGCGCGCAGGCTGGCATGGGCCTCGGCGAGCAGCGTATCGACACGCGGGAAGGCGATGTCGAGAATGAGACCGATATCGCGCCGCGAAAACTCCTCGACGGCGCTCAACAACAAGGCCTGTCGCGCTTCCGCGGACACCGTATCAAGCTGGCTCGGCGTACCGACATCGCCCGGGCGTCCGGGCAGGACTTCGAGCCGGCCGCGTTGCAGCGGCAGGCTGTCCTGGAAAAGCTTGTAGCAGGCGACGCGCGCCGGCAGGTCGGCGCGCAGTGACAGCTTGCCGGAGATCAGCGCCTCGAGCGCGCCGGATACATAGGCATCGCCGACCGCCTGCGATCCAGACAGGATGCGGGCATAGCGGCGCAGCAGCGGGATATGCGGTCGGATCAGTTCGGCGTTGGACATTGTGGCTCCCACACATAGACTCCATCGCGTAGAAACGCACGGATCGGCGCCTGGTTCCATTGTCGTATACAAAGACGGGAACCATTTGTCGGCCAAGACGTTGTTTGAGGGCACGCAGCCGGTTTTCATTGCCAAGACAGCAGGAATTGCCATGTCCAACTCACCACCGGAACACGACCCGACCGAGCTCAGCGAACTTGCCATCGAGCGGGTGCGCGAAGACTTGCTCGGCCGACAATTGCGCCAGCTATACGCCGATGTCGTGGAGGAGGGGGTTCCGGACCGGTTCGCCAGCCTGCTCGATCAGCTAGATGATTCAACGGGCTTGGCCACTGACACGGGAGGGACGACTGATGAGTCATGACTCCCCCACGGTGCCGGACGATGAGTTCAAGCAATTGCTGCAGGACGCGATCCCGCAGATGCGTGCCTTTTCGCGCGGTCTCGCCCGTGATCCGGCAGCGGCTGACGATCTCGCCCAGGAAGGCATGTTGCGGGCCTGGGCCAAGCGCGGCCAGTTTCGCGCCGGTACGAATTTCCGCGCCTGGGCGCTGACCATTATCCGCAATCTCTTCTATTCGGAAAAACGCCGCTCTTGGCGCCAGGTGGCCCTGGATGAGGAAAAGGCCAAGCGGACCCTGCCCAGCGCGCTCGATTTGGACGTGCTTATGGAGCTCGACGAGGTTCGACGGGCGCTGACCCAGCTGTCCGACGATCAGCGCGAAGCCCTGATGCTGGTCGGTGCCGGCGGCTATTCCTATGAGGAAGCGGCGGAAATCTGCGGCTGTGCGGTCGGGACGGTGAAAAGCCGGACCAACCGGGCCCGGCGCAATCTGGTTGAAATCCTCGAACAGGGCCCGGACCGGAAAAGCGGCTCCGACAAGGTCGGCGCCGGAGATGCCGCCGAGGCCCTGGTCGCCGATGTTGGCGCAATGGGGGCGGCACTGCGGGCTCGCGGATGAGGAATGGCGGGCGCGGTCTTCGGTCAACGGTTGGCCTGCGCCTGCAATTGCTGGGGGTGCTTGCCCTTAGCCTGTTGCCGTTATTGCTGCTCGCGATTGCCCAGGGCGTTGTCGAATTCCGCTCGGAAGTTGCCACCCAGCGCGACCGGCTCTATGCCGCCGGCGCCCAAGCGACCGAGGAGTTCGGTGCGGTATTGGAACGCGCGGCCGGCGTAGCCAGTGCAATTGCCGCCCATCCGCAATCGCGGCTCCTGCATCTGTATCGCTGTGAAGTCTCATTGCAGTCGATCGCGACCGCGGATCCAGTCTATGTCTCTGTCCGGATGATTGATCCGGGCGGCGCAGTTACCTGTGCGGCCACCACCGGACCGGAGCGCATCTCCGAGGCAGACCAGGAATGGTTCGATCGGTTGTCAGCGGGCGTGCCGGAAGTTTTCAGCCATATCCAGACAAGTCCGAAGACCGGCGAACCGGTGATCGTCGCGGCCCACGAAATCCGCGACCGCGGTGAACTGGTCGGGGCGGTCGCCTTGAGTGTTGATGTCCGCACCGCGCTGGGTCGGGTCGACATTTCCGGCTTTCCGGCCAGTTTTGCGCTGGGTCTGAGTGATAGCGAAGGCAATCGCGTCGGCTTGGCCGAAGCCGAGACGCCGCTGCCGACGTTTGAACTCTCCCCCGAGCAACTCAATCAGGCGCGCGAGCGCGGCGGGCCTGTCACACTGCGAAGTTCCGACGCGCACACCGTCATGATCACGCCGCTCGCGGGTGAGGGCATCTATCTGGTGGTGCACGGCCCGACCGTGATGCTTGACGGCTGGGCCGGGTTTGACCTCGTCGGCACGGTCTTGATACCGGTCTTGATGTGGGTGATGGCGCTCGTCTCCGTCGGTTTTGCTACCGACGTCTTCATCCTGCGCTGGATCAGTTATCTGGGCCGCTTTGCCCGGCTTTATGGGGCCGGGCGGCTCGATGCGCAGCCGGTCAAGGCGTCAGGAGCGCCGTCGGAAGTTCGGGCCTTTGCCGAGACGATGGCCTCGATGGCGTCTGCTCTCAATGAGCGCACGCTCGAGCTTGAGCGGCGGGTCGATGAGCGCGGTGCCCTGCTGCGTGAGATCCACCACCGGGTGAAGAACAACCTCCAGATCATCATCAGCCTGATCAATATCCAGGCCGGACGGGCGACTGATCCTGTCGCCGATGAGGTGTTGCGCGAGATGCGCGGGCGGATCAATGCCCTCGCGATGATCCACCGCACGCTCTACGAAGCGGACGATCTGCGCAGTGTCGACATGGGCGAGTTTCTCGACCTGCTGGCCAGCCAACTCGCCGCGATCGCCAGCCAGCCGGGCCGCGACATTCGCCTGACGACGCAGGTCGAACCGGTGGTGCTGGAGCCGGACCAGGCGATCCCGGTGGCGCTCTTTGTCACGGAGGCGGTGACGAATGCCTACAAGCATGCTTTCAACGCGCGCGACGAGGGCGAGGTTCTCGTGGCACTGAGCCGGGAGACCGATGGTTCGGGTTACCGCGTCGTGATCGAGGATGACGGGCCCGGTCCGGACAAGACGTCGGGCACAAGCCCCGGCGGCGGGACAGGGTCGTCGCTGATGGAGGCCTTCGCGATGCAGTTGGGCGGTCGTTTTGTGCGCGAGACGGCGGGCAAGCGCGGATGCCGTGTCAGTTTAAGCTTTCCGGCGCAGGCGGATGGTGTCGAGAGTGCCGCCAAAACGGCCGCGCGCCGGAAAAAGCGCAGAGCGTCCTGACATCATCGGGGAACGTCCATGTACCCGGCGCGTTGATGACAGGGCCGGCAATTTTGCCGGACCCCGCCAACGGGAGGCTGATCATGCAAATCTCGCGCGACCGTTTCATCATTATTGCCCTGTTCTGCGCGCTCGCCGTGTCTGCCGCAGCGACAGGATATTTTCTCTGGCAGGACGCGCAGTCGGAGACTGTCCGCATCGAGTTGGGTGACCAGGAGATCGAGATGACCCGCGAGCGGTGATCAGTTGGCCTGGCCGGCGAGGCGGGTAGTGAGAGTGGCCGCAAGCCAATCGGCCACCCGGTCGGGCGCCTCCATCGGCGCAAGGTGGCCGGTTCCCGATAGGGTGTCGATCCGGATCCCGCGTCGGGTCAGCGTCCGGCGATTGACGATGGTCGAGGCGCGCTCGGCGCCAAGGACGTGTACCGGTCCGATATGGCGGCGCAGCGCGGCGCCGATATCATGGCCCTGGGCCTCGTAATTCGCCGCTTCCCAGTGCGGCGCGCAGGCGAGACGGAATTGCCCGTCTGCGGCCGGTTTGAGACCATCGTCCAGATAATCGGTCAGCACGCCATCGGCCCAGTTCCGGAATGTCGGATGGCGCTGATAGCGGGCGGCTGCATCCTCCGCCTGGTCCCAACCGTCAAACCGTTTGCGAGCCGCGCGTGCGATCCCGACCTTGCCGTGGAGCAAGCGATAAAAGGGGCTTCTCGCGACCATGTAGAAGGGTGCCGGCAAAACGACCGGCTCGACCAGGCAGAGTGGCGCTGACGGCGCATTCCGGCTGGCGCTGAGAAGGGCGATGATCGCGCCCATTGAGTGACCGGCAAAGGCGTCAGCCGGCCGATCCAGCGCGTTCAGCCAGGCCGTGATGTCGTCGGCATAGATATTCCAGTTGCGGTGATGGTCGGGGTCGGCGGGAAGCTCCGACGTGCCATGGCCACGCAGATCAGGCGCGAGAATGTCGAACTCGGTCACCAGTCGCCCCAACACGGCTTGATAGGCGCTGGCACAGAATCCGTTGGCATGGATGAAGACGAGCCGGGGCTTGCCGGGATTGGGCCAGGCGAGGCCGGCCAGGCGGCCATCGGGCAGGGCGTGGGAAAAGCGCACCGGTCGGGTCGTGGCTGCGGGCTGGGTCATGTCATCGTCCGTTCAACCTTTGCCCGAGGCTAGTGCGTCGGGCGGTCACGTTCGAGCCGCGATCACACACGTCGATGCATGCGGGGCATGCGCGGCATGCGCGGCCACGTGGTCGGAATGCTTCGGGCGCGCGCATGGGCTGGCGTTTTACAGCTTCTGCGCGCGGAGCAATGCGCTACACTGTGTCCGTTTCTGGCTGGAGGATGAGGACATGTTGACCCGGAATTTCACACTCGAGGAGTTCACCCGCTCGGATACTGCCAAGTCGATGGGCGATCCCAACGCGCCGGAGGAGAGCCATATGCGCGCCCTGCATGCTCTGGCCTGCGGCATGGAGCAGGTGCGCCGCGTGCTCGGGGATAGGCCGATCAGCATCACCTCGGGCTATCGCAACCCGGCTGTCAACGCGAAGGTGGGCGGCGTGCCGAATTCGGCCCATGCGCTCGGTTATGCCGCTGATTTTTCGGTCAAGGACATGTCTCCGGTCGAGGTTGCCAAGGCGCTGGAAGCGTCACCGCTGGCTTTTGATCAGCTGATCTATGAGGCCTCGCGCAAGATCAATCACATCAGTTTCGACCCGCGCATGCGCCGCGAGGTGAAGACCCAGAAGGGTGGACCGGGCACGCCGGTCGTCTGGGGGATCGCCGAGGACTAATCCGCGGTCACCGGCGCGGCGAAGACGGTGATGCCATCGCGGGCCAGTCCCGATGTCCATAATTCGCCGTTCCAGACGAGCGCCGTGGTGATGCCGTCGGCATCCTCGACCGGGCCGCGCAATCCGAACACGGGTTGGCCGTCGGTATCGATTGCAATCGCCATGGCCGGGCGATCGGGCAGGGGCGGCAGGCCGGCGATCTGGAGCCAGCGCCAGACCAGGCGTTTCAGGAAGGGGCGTGCGTGCAGCGTCTCCAGATCGGTCGAACGCAGTGACGGCATGGCGGTCCAGATGAGGCCGCTGGCCGCGTCGAATTCCAGATTGTCGGGATAGCCGGGCAGGCCGTCGATCAGCACTGTCAGCGATCCGTTGTCGGGATCGAGTTGCCAGATACGGCCGGCCCAGGTCTCGTTGACATAGACCAGGCTGGTCGCCGGATCATGGTCGACGCCATTGATGAAGCCCAACCCGCCGGCCAGTTCCGTCATTTCACCGGGGGCCGTCACAAGCAGGATGCGGCCGGTCTGCTCGGCCTCCATGAAGGAATCGAGGTGGGCGCCATAGCCGTGTCGCAAGGATGCATCGGTCAGGATGATGCCGCCGTCGGCGAGCACGGTGAGATCATCGGTGAAGACCAGCGAGCCGCCATCCTGGGCCGAGGCGAGCCAGACCTCAAAACCGTCCGGCGTGTGGCGCAGCAGGCCGCGCAGGGCATCAGCGATAAACAGGCTGCCGTCGGGTGCAAAGCTCAATCCCAGCGGCCGTCCGCCGGTGTTGGCGTATTCAGACCAGTCGCCATCGCGCGTGCGGACCATGATGCGGCCATCCGCCAGCGATGCGTAGAGCCGCGCGTCGGGACCGACTTCCAGGTCTTCGGCGCCGTGCAAACCCGCGGCCTCGGTACGGACGGGAGACGACACGGTTTCGAAGGCCGCATCCAGGGCCGGATTGGCCGGCGGCGGGTTGAAGCGCATGGCGTCAAGCGAGCCGGGGCCATAAGCCGCCAAGCCGACAAGCGCCACCAGCACGAGAATGATGACAAGAGTTGTGCGCATTCCAACCTCCCCCGGTTTGTCGAGAGCTAAGCCGAAATCCGACGCGAACGGAAGTATCAACAAAATTACCGGCCCTTTGGCCGGGTTGCGACCGGCTGCAGCCGGGAGGTTTTCGGCGATGGGCTCGTCTCCTATCCTGCAAGGCGGGCCACAGACCGATGAAGATGGCGCGGAGACCAACAGGTGATCACCGATATCGAGGACTTCTTCGCCAAGGGCTGTGGTCGCTGTGATCGCTTTGCGACGCCTGATTGCGTGGCCCGGATATGGAGTGAGGGTCTTGATGCCCTGCGCCGGATCTGTTTGGACGCAGGCCTCGCGGAGACCGTGAAATGGGGACACCCCTGTTATATGCATGCGGGCCGCAATATCGTGCTGATCGGCGCGCTGCGAGGCGATTTCCGGCTCAATTTTTTCAAGTCGGCCCTGATGACCGACCCGGAAGGCCTGCTTGAACGCCAGGGGCCCAATACCCGCAATCCCGACACGATCCGCTTTGCCGGTCCTGCCGATGTGGCCCGGCTTGAACCTGTGCTGCGGGCCTATCTGCGCGAAGCGATGGATTATGCCGAGCAGGGTCGGGTGCCGCAGCAGGCGCCGGCCGAGATCGTTCTGCCGGACGAGCTGGTCGATGCCCTCGACGCCGATCCGGAACTTGCCGAAGCCTTTCATGCCCTGACCCCGGGCCGCCAGCGCAGCTATGTCATCCACCTGTCCTCTGCCAAGACCAGCGCCACCCGACTGGCGCGTATCGAGCGCTGCCGTGGCAAGATCATTGCCGGCAAGGGGTTCAATGAGCGCTGAGCCTAGCGCCGGTAAGGTTCGTGAGAGATCAGTTCCATTGTATAGGCCGCGTCGCCCAATTCGTTGATATGCCTGTCGGATGAGAGTTGACCCGTCACCCAGACGGCGGCCCACAGCCGCTCGACGCGGACCGGTTCGGCGGTCGTGACATAGACGATCTGATTGGGTGGCGGCGGCGGTGTGTGAATGCAGGCACCGAAATAGGGCACGAGCAGGAATTCGGTGATGTCGCCGCCGGGTTGATAGTCCAGGGGCAGGATGTAGCCGGGCATGCGCACGGTGCGCCCGATCAGGCCTTCTTCGACATTGAAGGTGCCGATCTGCATCATCTGGCTATCGAAATGGTTCATCTCCATGATTGCCGACGAGGCATTATAGAGTTCCTCGATCCGTTCCAGCTCACCTTCGGGCAAAAGATCATCCCAGTTGATGGTGGTGATGCCGTTCTCGTCCGGGGGTGGCAGGTGTGGACCCGGCGGCGGCGGGGTGGCGCGAAGCGGTGCGTTGTCGTCAACGCTGGTCACTTGGGACGCAGCTTGCTGACTCGCTGTAACCACCGCGTCCTGGGCGGCGCTGGCGTCGTCCGAGTTGGCACCGCAGGCGGCCAGGGCAAGCGTGATTGCGACGATGCGGAAGGATTGGATCATGCAGGACCTCACAAGCGGATGGAAAGCCCGTCGGCCAGGGCGTTGCGTTGCGCGCGCCAGGCCGGCCACGCGCCCAGTGCCGCACCGGCCAGGGTGACAAGGACAAGAAGCAGCAATTCCGACAGGCCGGTAGTGCCGCCCAGCTCCAAACCGAAACGGGTTCTGACAATTTCCGAGACCGCGACAAAGCCGATCCGGGTGACAAGAATGCCGATGATGGCGCCGGCTGCCGCGATGGACGCGGCCTCAAGAATGAGCAGGGCGAAAATGTCACGCGGTCGCGCCCCTGCAGCCCGCAGCACAGCCATCTCGCGCCGGCGTTCGTTCAGGCCTGAGGACAGGGCGGTCAATATCCCGGACAAGCCGACCGCAACCACCAGGCAGGAAATTGCGGTGAAGGCCGTTTCGGCGGCGCCGATCACCTCCCACAGCTGCGACAGCGCGACGCCCGGCATGACGGCGCTCAGGGCTTCGCCGCCATAGGTATTGATCTGGCGTCGCAGGCTCAGCACCCGAATTGGCGAGGTCGCACCAACAAGCACCGCCGTGATGCTGTCCGGGGTCAATGGGGCCGAGATGTTGGCGGTGCCGGTGCGTGGCGGTGCCCCGCTGTCCCAGCCGACATGTATGGCTTTGATGCTTTCGAGCGACACGTGGAGTGATCGGTCGACCGGCGTTCCGGTTCGGGCGAGGATGCCCACAACCGCAAACTCATACCCGGAATGCTCGGCAAAACTGACATCGCCGATCCCGTGCGACAAGGCGATCCTGTCGCCGATCCCGTAATTCAGTCGCCGCGCCACGTCGGCGCCCAGAACAACTTCGTGGCGGCCCTGGAAGGTCCGCCCGGTGGCGAGCACCAAGGGGCGGCTGCGGCCATATTTGTAGTGCCGGAAATAGTCGGGTGTCGTCCCGACCACGCGATAGCCGCGATGACTGTCGCCCAGTGATATCGGCACCGCCCAGTCCACATCCGGCGCCGAAGCGATCAGCAGATAGCTGTCCCAGCTCATATTGGCGGTCGGGTCTCCCAGGCGAAAGACCGAGTAAAGCAACAGGTTCAGCGCGCCGCCCCGCGCGCCGACGATCAGGTCGGTGTCGGAGATGGTCGAGTTGAAGCTGTCGCGTACTCCGGTGCGGATTTTCTCGACGCCGAGGAACAGGGTCACGCTGAGCGTGATCGCCAATATGGTCAGGCCGGCCGACAAGCTGCGGTTGACGAGGCTCTTCCAGGCCAAGGTCAGAAGCGGCGCCCTCATGCCGCTGCCGCATGATTGATGGTGTCCAGTTCGACCATGCGGTCAAACCGGTTCGCCAGCCTGCGGTCATGGCTGACGAACAGCAAGGCGGCGTCCGAGGCGCGGCACTCGGCGGCAAGCAGTGACAGGAAAGCGTCCCGGGTATCATGATCGAGGGCCGAGGTCGGCTCGTCGGCGATCACCAGGCCGGGGCGGCCCAGCAAGGCCCTGGCGGCCGCGACCCGCTGCTGCTGGCCGACACTGAGGGCCGTCGATGCCCGGTCCAGACCGTCGCTGTCCAGGCCCAATACATCCAGCAGCCGGGCGGCTTCCTGCTCCGGGCTCAGACCCGCCGCGCGCAGGCGGCTGGCGCGTTCCGGCGAGAAGCGAAGTGGCAGCAGCACGTTTTCGAGCGGGCTGAGATAGGGCACCAGGTTGAAGAGCTGGAAAATGACCCCCAAGCGCGAGGCGCGAATGGCATCGCGGCGGGACGGACGGTCCGGATCCATCACTTCGCCAAGCACGGTCACGTCGCCGGACAGGCACGGTGTGATGCCGGCGATCAGGCCGAGCAATGTGCTCTTGCCGCTGCCGCTGGCTCCGGCCAGGAACAGGCTCTCGGCGGCTTCCAATTTGAACGCGTCAATGGTCAGCAGGTCGGGGCCGCCGGGCCAGGCGAAACGCAGGTTTGAAATGGCGATTGCGGGCACACTCATCGTGCAAGGCGATGGCGTGGCGCGGCGGCGGTGAGCGCGAATCCTTCCTGTCCGCGCGGTGACAGGAAGACGGTCTCGATCTCTTCAAACCGCTCGAATGCCTCGAACAGGTCCGTCTCCATGCGGGTCAGCCGGTCCGGCTCGGCGCACGTGAATTGATAGACGATCCTTACATTCGAATGGGCGTCGTCATCCGGGTATTCATCGTCGTCCATTGACCCGTCTTCGAACACGCATTCGGCCTCATTGTTGAACCTGACCACGTGGTTCCCGTCCGCAAGCTGCGACCGGGCCAGATCGGCGATGCGCTGCTCCGCGGCTGTCCGGGGCGCGCCTTCAAAGCCGAACAGATTGTCGCCGGGTGTTTGCAGCTCTGCCAACAATACCCCGTCGGCATCGATGGCAATTGTCAGATGGCCCACGCCGTGAACATGGGCGCTGTGCGCGGGGGCGGCGTGATGGTCCGCCGTGAGGACAATCATGCCCGCCAGAAAGAATTCAGTCGGTCCCAATGCGAGCCTCCAGACCTGTTCAGTTCATGCATTGTCAATTTGATGATACGTTATTATGTAACATTGAATTCGCCAAGCATCCCGTCATTTCAATTTTGTCATTTTCAGGAGATCCCCATGCGCCGCCACGACGCGATAGGAATTGGGCTGTCCGGGCTTTGCCTGGTCCATTGTCTGGCCCTGCCGGTTTTGATCTCGGTCAGTCCGGCGCTGTTCTGGATCGAGAGTGAGTGGACCCATTTCGGGCTTGCCATGCTGGCGCTTCTGGTCAGCGTGATCGCGATGCGAAACTGGGTTGGCGGCGTTCGGGGCATGGTGTTGCGGTGGATGGCCGCAATCGCCGTCGGCCTGTTGTTCTATGGCGCGCTGGCGGACATTTCGGAGTTGGCGGAGCAAGGCGTGACGGTTGTCGGCGCAATCCTGCTTGCCCTGTCCCATTCGATGGCCTGGATCGCGGCACGATCAAGCGGCGCGCATCGCCACTAGCCGCGCCGCCGCCGCTGGCGGGCCATCAGATCGCTTGATGTTTGAACCCCATCCGCAATCACCGCAGACCTTGAACGCAGCACCTCACAGGAGACAGGCCAATGACTTCAGATACCGGGAAACACCCCTTGCCGACCGAGTTTTTCAACCGGGAGATGGCGGCTCGCTATGATGAGAGAAACAGCAAGCTCTCACCGGTCTCGGACTGCATGCATTTCCTTTTCAGACTGGTTCTGGAGGACCTCCCGCCGGACGCACGGATTCTGAGTGTCGGGGCCGGGACCGGCGCGGAAATCCTGTCGCTGTCGAACGCCTTCCCTGGTTGGCAGTTTGTGGCCGTTGATCCGTCCGGGCCGATGCTCGACGTGTGCCGCGCGCGGCTGGAAGATGCGGGCGTGATGGACCGGTGCGAGGTTGTGCAGGGCGAGGTGCACGATATTGCCGACGGCGACACATTTGATGCCGTGCTCGCGATCATGGTCGCGCATTTCATCGACCGGGAAAAACGACAGCGCTTCTATCAAGCCAGTCACGCGAGGTTGCGGCCCGGTGGCTTTTTCGTCAGCACCGAGATCAGCTACGACCTCGCTTCGCCCGAATACCCGTCCATGCTTGAAAACTGGGGCCGTATCCAATCGCGGATGGGAGCGACCCCCGACAGTCTCAAGACGCTTCCGGAAACGCTTCGCAACGTGTTGACCGTTATCGCCCCGGATGAAACCGAAAACCTGTGGCGTGATGCGGGATTCGCGCGGCCCATTTGTTTCTTTCAGGCCCTTATGGCGCGTGGCTGGTATGCGCAAAAAACCGGGTAGGAGGCCCACAGGCTGTGTGATCGCCAGCCCAAGCCGACCGCCTCGCGGTTGCGGCCGAACCGCGCTCCCACCGTACGCCTTCTGGCGTCATTTCCCGCAAGAAGCCTCTGTTCCAACACGAAAAAAGGAACGAATTCGATTTCGGAACAGGAGAAAAGGAGTGGCGGAGAGGATGGGATTCGAACCCACGGTACGCTTTTGGCGCACACTCCCTTAGCAGGGGAGCGCCTTCGACCACTCGGCCACCTCTCCACTGACGGGTTTAGAATGCGGCGGCGCGGGCATCAAGTGGGAGTTGCGGCGATTGCGGGACGGATTGCAGGCCGCGTGGTCTGCTCTCCCCACTTTCATATCCCTTTCTGATTGACGATTTACCCCTCACTATCTTAGCGTGCTCAGTGTGTCATTTTTTGAAAAGGGGAATGAGCATGAGAAATGTTATAGTCACGATGGCTGTGTTGGCAGGCACGGTGGGGCTTGCCGTTGGCGGCGTCGCCGTGGGTGGACAAGAGGCGACCAGCGCGGCGGACAAGATTCGCGCCGATGACGTGCGACTGAGTGCGTCTGAAATCAACGCCTATCTCAGGGAGGACGCCCGTTCTGTGCCGGACAATTGCGTCGTCCACTACAACCAGTTCACTGGCGAGTGTTCCGCCGTTGTGTGCACAACGAGCACGGGGTGGCAGACCGTTCATGAGTGTTCCGAGTTCGGCCTCTGACGGCAAGGTCCTGCGAAAATCTGTGGTGTGAGATTGCGGCCGCCTCGAGCTTCGGGGTGGCCGTTTTCTTGATCGCTCGGCGTTGATTTCAGTTCACGCTTTCAAGCGTGCCATGTCGAGCCAGCGGCGATTGGTGCGCTGGACGAATTTGGGAGCATGTCGGGCAGCGGTCAGGATTTCCTGCCAGCGGGCGCGGGCGGATACCGTGTCGCCCTGGACATCGAGCAACATGGCCCAGCGGGCACGCGCTTCCGGACCGGGGAAATAGTCGGCGACGCTGGCATAGGTGGCCAGCGCTTCGTCGATCCGGCCGAGCGCTTCCAGCGTCCGGGCAAACAGCAGGTGGGCTTCGGGATGGCGGATATCCGGGTGGGCGGTCTGCATCGCTTCAAGCTGGGTCAACGCCTCGCCGAACTCGCCGGTCTCATAGAGCGCTTGGGCGAGGGTGAACATCATGGCCGCGTCTTCGGCGAAAGCACCGCTGGCGGCCTCGCGGGCCAGCACCAGCGCATCGTCGGCACGCTTGGTTGCGAGCAGTGCGGCGGCGGCGCGGCGCAAATTGCCCGGCGTCCGGCTGATCTCGATCTGGACCAGGGCGTCGCGCGCCTCGCGACCCGGATCGAGTGCTTTGCGGGCAGCGGCGCCTGCCTTTCGGGCTGAGGTGCTGCCGGCGGCCGAGGGCAGGACTTCCGCGAGCAAGTAGACAATCGATCCGAGGGCCGGGAAGGCGAACAGGATGAAAATCCAGTACATCTGCCGTTGTGTACGAATGACGTGTACGGCGCAGCCGAGCGCCACAAGAATGTGGAGTCCCATCAGAATCGGCATCGTGTCCCCCCGCTGACCAATTCCTGATAAGCGAGACGGTTGCAGGGGGCAAGCGCGCGCGTACTGCGCGTCTTGATCAGGCGCTAGAAAAAGGCCTGCAGGCCTGTCTGTGCCCGTCCGAGGATCAGGGCGTGCACGTCATGGGCACCTTCATAGGTGTTGACGGTCTCCAGATTGGCCATGTGGCGCATGACCTGGAATTCCTCGGAAATCCCGTTGCCGCCGTGCATGTCACGCGCCATGCGGGCGATATCGAGTGCCTTGCCGCAATTATTGCGCTTCATGATCGAGATCATCTCCGGCGCGGCCTTGGCCTTGTCCATCAGGCGGCCGATGCGCAGCGAGCCCTGCAGGCCCAGCGTGATCTCGGTCTGCATGTCGGCGAGTTTTTTCTGAAAGAGCTGAGTCTGGGCCAGCGGCTTGTTGAATTGGTGTCGGTCGAGCCCGTATTGACGCGCCGCATGCCAGCAGAATTCGGCGGCGCCCATGGCGCCCCAGGAAATGCCGTAGCGGGCCCGGTTGAGACAGCCGAACGGGCCTTTCAGGCCGGACACATGCGGCAGGAGGGCGTCTTCGCCGACCTCGACATTGTCCATCACGATTTCGCCGGTGATCGAGGCGCGCAGGGACAGTTTGCCGCCGATTTTCGGGGCGGAGAGGCCTTTCATGCCCTTGTCGAGCACAAAGCCGCGGATTTTGCCGTCATGGGCGTCGGACTTGGCCCAGACCACGAAAACATCGGCGATGGGGGAGTTGGAGATCCACATCTTGGCACCGTTGAGGGTATAGCCAGTCGCGGTCTTGGTGGCGCGGGTCTTCATGCCGGCCGGGTCGGATCCGGCATCCGGCTCGGTCAGGCCGAAACAGCCGATCCATTCGCCCGAGGCGAGCTTGGGAAGGTATTTGGTGCGCTGTTCTTCCGAGCCATAGGCGTAGATCGGATACATCACCAGAGAGGACTGGACCGACATCATCGAGCGATAGCCGCTGTCGACGCGCTCGACTTCGCGGGCGACCAGACCATAGGCGACATAGCCGAGGCCGGCGCCGCCATATTCCTCCGGCAGGGTGCAGCCCAGCAGGCCCTGCTCACCCATTTCGCGGAAAATGGCCGGATCAGTGTGTTCCTCGCGATAGGCGTCGATCACGCGCGGTTGCAGCTTGGCCTGGGCATAGCTGTGCGCGGTGTCGCGAACGAGCCGTTCTTCCTCGGTCAGCTGATCATCGAGACGGAAGGGGTCCTGCCAGTCAAAACGGCCCAGATCCGGAGCATCCTTGGCTTTCAGCGTCGGCTTGTCGGTCATGATGATATGGTCTCCCCGGACGTCATTGGGTTTTGCTTTGATGCCGGATTAGCCGGGGCGGGCAGCGGGGGCAAGCCGCCGGAGCGGTTCGACGTGGCGTGGTATCGCAAACACGGCTAGAGCTGTCAGCAAAGGTGGCCGCATGGTCGCGCCAGGCGCCGTTCGGGGAGGGATGGATGTCGCAGGACAACATGATCGTGCTGGCCACGCTGGTGGCCTACAAGCTGATCCTCATCGGGGTTGGTGTCTGGGCCTCGCGGCGCAATCGGACGGAAAGCGATTTTTTCATCGCCGGTCAGGGCTTGGGGCCTTGGGTCGCGGGCCTGTCCTATGCCGCCTCGACCTCCTCGGCCTGGGTGCTCTTGGGCTTTTCCGGCTTCGTCTATCTCACCGGCCTGTCGGCACTGTGGATGGTGCCGGGCATTTGGGGCGGTTATGTCGCCGTCTGGCTGTGGTTCGGGCGTCGCCTGCGGTCCGAGACCGCCGCGGAGGGCCATGTCACCACGGCGGATTTCCTCGCCGGCGGGCAATCGCCGGGCGGCAAGCGGCTGATCGCCGGCGTCGCCGCGGCCATGATCCTGTTCTGCTTCATCTTCTATATTGCCGCCCAGTTCGGCGCCGCGGCCCAGGCCTTCGAGACCCAGTTCCACTTGCCGCGGATGGAATCCGTGCTGGTCGGGGCGGGGGTGGTCCTCATCTACTCCTTGCTCGGCGGTTTCTGGGCGGTCAGCGTGACCGACATGCTGCAGGGCGCGCTGATGCTGCTCGTCGCCTGCCTGTTGCCGGTTGCGGCGCTTGTTGCGGCGGGCGGTCCGTCCGGCGTGATGGCGACGCTGCAAGCCAATGAGGCCGACGCCTATCTGAGTTTTGGCGGTGACATGCCGGTCATGCTGCTGGCCGGCTTTGTGGTTGGCGTCTGGGGTGTGGGCCTTGGCGCTTTGGGCCAGCCGCAACTCATCACCCGCCTGATGGCGGTCAAGGATGAGGCGGCGCGGCGGCGAGGCTTCCAGATCGCCATTGTCTGGGCCGTGCTGGTCTTTATCGGCATGACGGTCCTTGGCCTGTCCGGCCGGGCGCTGGTTGGTGCCGGGTCAAACGGCGAGGCGCTTTTCTATCAGGTCGCACGCGACTATCTGCCACCGCTGATCGGCGGTCTCGTGATCGCCGCCGTGCTGTCGGCGGTGATGTCGACGGTCGACTCCATCCTGCTGGTGGCGGCCTCCGCCGTCAGCCGCGATCTCGGCGTGTCACGCCGGTTTGCCGGCCAGGAAGTCACCGTCTCGCGCATCGTCATGGTCGCCATTGCCCTTGTCGCCGTGTGGATGACGCTGGCCCTGCCATCGACCATCTTCGCCCGCGTCCTCTTCGCCTGGGCGGCGCTGGGCGCCGCATTCGGCCCGATCATCGTGATGCGGGTGATCGGCGTCCAGTCCGGTCACAGGGCTGTGCTCGCCGCGATGATTGTCGGTTTCGGCCTGACGGTCTTCTTCAATGCGATGGGCGCGATGGATGCCGCGACGCTAAGCGGCCCCGGCGCCGTCGCGGCGCAATGGACACAACTGCCCGGCGACCCGTTCGAGCGCGTGTTTCCGTGGATTCCTGCGCTTTTGATCCTGTGGTTCGGGCGGGTGAGGGCGACGGCGTGATCCCCCCTGCGACACCCTGCGCCTTGACCTTTTGTGCCAGTCGTAACACCACGCCTGCATGATTGCTGAACTCGGGCAATTTGCCCTCATCCTGGCCTTTGTGGTCGCGCTCTTCCAATCCGTCGCCATCTTCGCCGGGCTGCGGACGGGCGATGCTGTGGTGCATGGGTTTGCGCGCACGGGCGCCATTGCGCAGTTTGTGCTGGTTCTGGCGGCCTTTGCCTGCCTGACGGCGCTGTTCGCGATGTCGGACTTCACGGCGCTGGTGGTGGCCGAGAATTCGCACACCGACAAGCCCTTCCTCTACAAGCTGACCGGCGTTTGGGGCAATCATGAGGGCTCGATGCTGCTGTGGGTGCTGATCCTGACGGCCTATACTGCGGCGCTGGCCTGGTCGGCCAAGCCGGTCGAGGCGCGGTTGATCTCGCTGACCTTTGCAGTCCAATCACTGATCACGGCGGCTTTCACGGCCTTCCTGCTCTTCACCTCCAACCCGTTTGCCCGCCTGTGGCCGGGGCCGGAGAATGGCCAGGACCTCAACCCGCTTCTGCAGGACCCCGGTCTCGCCTCGCATCCGCCCATGCTCTATGCGGGCTATGTCGGTTTCTCGATCACCTTCTCCTTTGCGCTGGCAGCCCTGATTGACGGCCGGGTCGATGCTCGCTGGGCGCGGATCGTGCGACCCTGGGCGCTGGCCGCCTGGACCTTCCTCACCATCGGCATCGCGCTGGGTGCCAGCTGGGCCTATTACGAGCTGGGCTGGGGCGGCTGGTGGGCCTGGGACCCGGTCGAGAATGCCTCCCTGATGCCTTGGCTGGCGGGGACCGCCTTCATCCACTCGCTGCGGGTGATGGAAAAGCGCGATACGCTGAAGGCCTGGAGCATCCTGCTGGCACTGTTGACCTTTGCCCTGTCGATGGCGGGGACATTCCTGGTCCGATCCGGCGTCTTGACCTCGGTCCACGCTTTTGCCGTCGATCCGGAACGCGGTGTTTTCATCCTGGCCATCCTGATCGCCCTGATCGGCGGGTCGCTGCTGATCTATGGCCTGCGGGCGGGGCTGCTCAAGCCGACCGGCGTGTTTTCCGCGATCAGTCGTGAGAGCACGTTGCTGATCAACAACCTCGTTCTCGTTGTCGCCTGCGGTCTGGTCTTTTTCGGGACTTTCTATCCGCTCTTCATCACCACGGTGAGCGATGAGACGGTGACCATCGGGGCGCCGTTTTACAACAATACCTTCAACCCTTTCATCGGGGCGTTATTGGTGCTGGTGCCGATATCCGGCCTGCTCGCCTGGAAGCGTGGCCGCCTTACGCCGGTCCTCAAGGACCTCGCGCCTGCCGCCATTGCCGCGCTTGTCGGCGGACTTGCGGCCTTCTGGATCGCCGACCGGGGCTTGTTGGCCGGCGCGCTGGGCACGGCATTGGCGATCTGGATCGCGCTCGGCGTGCTGATCGATCTGGCCAAGCGTTGCAAGCTGTTCCAGATCGACTTCAAGGCCTCGCTGGCGCGGGCGGCCCGCCTTCCGCTGGGTATTTGGGGCATGGCTGTGGCCCATTTCGGGGTCGCCGTGGTGGTCTTCGCCATCACGGGTGTCAGCGCCTGGAAACAGGAGACGAGTGCCTTTTTGATGCCGGGCCAGCATCTCGATATCCGCCAACTCACCCTCACACTCGATGATGTCGAGCAGATCGAAGGGCCCAATTATGTCGCCGAGCGCGGATATCTGACGGCGCGGCGCGACCAGCAGGTGGTCAGCAATCTGACGGCTGAACGGCGCTTGTACCTGGTGCGCGGCATGGCGACGACCGAGTCGGCCATTCATGCCCGCCTGACGGGCGATATCTACGTCACTATCGGTCAACCCAATCCGGACCGCGGCTGGCCGGTCTTCGTCTATATCTACCCGTTTGCGATCTGGCTGTGGATCGGCTCGGGTATTCTGGGTCTGGGTGGATTGTTGTCGATTTCCGACCGCGGCCGCCGGGCTCTGGCGGTTCGCAAACAGCCGCGCGAGGCACAAGCCCGTCCGGAGCCGGCCGAATGAACCGCGTCTTCCTCTTTCTGCCATTGGCCATCTTCTTGGTGATGGGTGTCTATTTCGGCCTCGGCCTGCGCGAGGATCCTTCGGCCATCCCCAGCCAGATGATCGACCGACCGCTGCCGGTGTTCGATCTGCCCGGCATTGCCGATGGCGAACCGGGTCTGGCGAGTAGCGATCTGGCGGGGCATGTCTCGCTGCTCAACGTGTTCGGCTCCTGGTGCCCGCCCTGCGAAATCGAGCATCCGATGCTGATGCAGATCAGCCGCTCGGGACGGGTGCCGATCTATGGCGTCGACTGGCGCGACCGGCCCGGCGATGGAGCGGCCTGGCTGGCCCGGCATGGCAATCCCTACCAACGTGTCGGCGATGATGCCCAGGGGCGGTTGGCGATCGATCTCGGGATCACTGGCGCGCCGGAAAGTTTCCTGGTCGACCGTGAGGGGCGGGTGCGTTTCCACCATGTCGGCATCATTGACGAGACCGTCTGGCGCGATGTCCTCCTGCCCCGTATCGAGGCCCTGGAAGCGGAATGAGACAATTGGCCCGCCTTTTCCTTCTCTTTCTCCTGCCGGCACTCCTGCTCGCGGCACCGGTCGCCATGGCGGCTCCGGAGCCGGATGAACGCCTGCAGGACGAGGAACTGGAAGTGCGTGCGCGCGCCCTGTATCGCCAGCTTCGCTGTGTGGTCTGTCAAAGTCAGAGCATTGACGAGAGCAATGCGCCGTTGGCCGCCGACATGCGCGCCGTTGTGCGCGAACGCCTGCTGGCCGGCGATAGCGATGCAGAGGTACGCGCCTGGTTGCAGACCCGTTATGGCGATTATGTGCTGATGATGCCGCCGCTGCAGGGCAATACCATTTTGCTGTGGTTCTTCCCGGTGATCGCCTTTGCTGGCGGCGCGGTGCTGATCATCCTGTTCGTCCGTGGCCAGTCGGACCGCGCGGCGCCGGCGCTGAACCCGGATGAGGAAGCCGAGTTGGCGCGGCTGCGCGAGGAGGAGGGGCAGTCATGATCTGGTTCCTGATTGCCGCGTTGGCCAGCCTGGTGGCGCTGGTGTTGGTCCTGCCCGTCATGCGCGGTGTCCGCGGCGATGTGTCGGATGGCCGCGCGGTGTTCGACGGCCAGCTGGCTGAGTTGGCGCGGGACCGCGAGCTGGGCTTTATCGACGAGGACGCGGCCCGCCAGGCCGAACTCGATATCCGGCGCCGTATGAGTCAGGCCGGGACAGGGGATGCGGCCGCGTTGGCGCCGCCGGCACCGGCGTCGAAATGGCTGCGGCACGGCCTGGTGGGCGGGGCTGGTGTCAGCGTCATCCTGGCGGTGATCATATATATGTTGATCGGCAGCCCCTTCCTCGTCGGCATGACCCCGGCCCGGGCGCCAGAGCTGCCGCCCGAGGCGCAGGCCGTCATGGCGGAGCTGGAAAATCTTCGCAACGAACTCGCGGAGCGTCCCGACAATCCGCAGGGCTGGGCGGTTCTCGGTCAGGCTTATTTGCGGATGGGGCGGTATGGCGATGCGGCGACCGCCTTTGAAACGGCGATCAATTGGGAGCCGGGTTCGGCGTTCCTGTTTGCCGCGCTCGGTCAGGCGCGCCTGTTTGAAACCGGTGGCATAATGAGTGCCGCCGCGCGTGAGGCCTTTGCCCGGGCGCTGGACATTGATCCGCTCGACGTGCGGGCCCGTTTTTTCATGGCGGAGGCCGTTTATCAGGACGGAGATCGCGAGGCCGCGCTGGCGAGCTGGCAGGCGATCCTGGACAGTGCCGCGCCTGATGCCGCCTATCGCGGCATGGTCGAGGCGCGGATTGCAGCGGCTCTTGCCGACGGCGAGGCCGCAGCATTATCCGGCGATGAGATCGAACCCTAGGAGGCCGGCAATTCGCGGGGTGCCATCTGCGGCACATTGGCGTCATTGCGAGCCCAGGAGACGAAAACGTCGAGCTGGCGCTCGGCTTCTTCGTATACATGGTCCGGAATTTGGGTCCGTTCGGTCACGGCCGTACGGACTGATTGCGGGCAATTCACCGCCAATAATGAAACGGCAAGCGCTCCACCCAAGATGATTGCAGTCGTTTTCATCCACAGCTCCCCAGCGATGAATCGATTAGCAAGTATCGTTACGAAAACGTAATATCGGCGCGAGGTCCATCCCGACTATCGATAAGTCTGCGAAAATTTGCGGCATTGTGCCGTCTTGCTGCCCGGTATGGTTGCTTGTGCCGGTGCAGATGGGCGTTTACCCTGTGGGCACTGGGCGAGGCAGGGTTGGCTGGCAAATTTGGGGCGCCGGTCTCCCGTTTTGGAATGTATGGACAAGCTGACAAAATCAGCGCGCGCCGGTTGTTGGGCGTCGACGCAAGAAATCCTGTTGCAGCTGGTGCAAATCAGCACGACGGGCGAGGGTGGCCATGATGCCTGTATCGACCAGTTGCTGGATACCGTGGCGCAATATTTCCGTCTGCCGCTCGCCATTATTTCCCAGATCGAAGATGGTCGCTACGAGGTGGAATTCGTCCGCGACGTGAACAACGCCGTGGTCGTCGGTCAAGTCTTTGACCTCTGCGAGACCTATTGTGAACGCGTGATTGCGCTTGAACAGCCGATCTATGTCGACCGGGCCTCCGACAGCCTGTTCGCGGACCATCCATTTTATCGGAACTTGGGGCTGGAGACCTATCTCGGCGTGCGCCTGTTCGTCGATGGTGTGGTCTACGGCACGTTGAACCTGACCGGACCGGAAGCGCGCGACAAGCCTTGGTCACCGGAGGAGGTGGCCGTGCTGGAAACCGCCGGAGCCTTGGTCAGTCACCGACTCGCCTTGCGCCAGGCGGATCGCCGCTTCTCGCTCGCAGTGAAAGGAGCCAGCGTCGGCCTGTGGGAATGGGATGTGCGAACCGACGCGGTGTTCTGGTCGCCCCGCTTCATGGAGCTTGCCGGGATCACCGATCCGGATTTCCAGCCTGTATTCGACGATTTTGCGGATCGCCTGCATCCTGCGGATGTCGACCGGGTGATGTTGGCTATCAATGACCATCTTTCGCAGCGGAAACCGTTCGCGATCGAGTACCGGTGGCGGCATGAACACGGCCATTATGTGTGGGTTCAGGCGCGTGGGCAGGCCGCTTGGGCGCGCGGTGGCCAAGCCTTGCGTATGGCTGGTTCCATTGATGACATTACCGAGCGGAAGAATGTCGAAATGCGGGCGAGTGATCGCCTGCGCCTGCTCGAAATGGCCGGGAAAGCGGCGCAGATTGGCTATATCGAGATCAGCCCCGAGGCCGGACTGGGGACGGCGAGCGATGAAGTTTATGACATACTTGGTCTCGATCGGGCCCGGTTCGAACTCTCTTTCGACAATCTCCTGTCATGCGTGCACCGGGATGAGGCCTCGACCGCACGTGTCTTTGTCGAAGACGCGTTGGAAAGCGGTCATCTGGCGTCGGAGACCTTTCGGTTTGTGCGAAAGAGTGACGGCGATGAACGCCTGGTCCACGTGTGGATCCGGGCCGTGCGGGAAGCGGACGGGCGCAATGTGCGGACATTCAGCGTCATTCAGGATGTCACCGTGCAGCGGGCCGATGAACAGAAATTGCGTCATCAGACGGTGGAACTGAAACGCACCAATGTGCAGCTGGAACGCTTTGCCTCGGTCGCTTCGCATGACCTTCAGGAGCCCCTGCGCAAAGTCTCGACCTATGGCGGTCTCCTGGCGCGAGATTACAGCGAGGTGCTCGATGCACGCGGGACCAAGATGGTCACCCAGATGGTCGATGCATCGCAGCGCATGCAGCAACTGATCGCCGACCTGTTGCAGTATTCGCGCTCGTCCCATGTCGCGTTGAAGCTGGAGGACTTGTCTCTGGCGACGTTGATCGAGGAGGTCATGGCGGACCTTGAAATGGCGATCACCGACTGCCACGCCACGATCAACTATCCTGTAGATGCCGTCATCAAGGGTGATCGGGTGTTGATGCGCCAGCTATTCGTCAACCTGATCGGCAATGCCCTGAAATACCGGGACAACACGCGGAAGCCGGTGGTTGATATCGGCGTCCAGGCGGCAACGAATTGCTGCCGGATCGTCGTCAGCGACAATGGTATCGGCTTCGAGCGCAAGCATGCCGGCCGGATATTCGAAGTGTTCCGGCGCCTGCATGCGCGTGATGCCTATCCCGGTACGGGTGTCGGCCTGGCCTTGTGTCAACGCATTGTCGAGCGTCATGGCGGTACGATTCGGGCCGATGGTGAATGTGGTGTCGGTGCAAGTTTTACCGTCGAGTTACCGCTCGAGCCGGTTGATTGTTATTCCCTTATGACTGGCGAGACCGGGGAGGCGCAGTCCATACAATGAGTGTTTGACGAGAGGTGCGGGACGGCTGAAACTCCGAGTCAGCTCCGTACCGGTTCTTTTGTTTTTTAGAGAGTGTCCCTTCATGACCCTTGAATCCCGCATTCTGGCGCGTTCCGAAGCGATCCTGCGATCCTGGCGTACGCTCAATTGGGCGAGCGCGTTTTCGGCTATCATCTATCCGGCGCTCGGCATTGCGCTGCTTACCACCATGATCGTCCTCGGACTCGCCCTCGGCGGGCTGACCCTGCGCTGGTGGTATGCGCCGCTTTGCTTTGGCGTCACCGCGCTGACCATCTTCCTGTGCAATATGGGGATCGGGCCGCTGCACCGGATCTGGCAGCACCGGGCCGGCGAGATCAAATGGCCGGGCCAGGTCATCATCATGATCAATTGTATCCTGGCGATGCAGGGCACATTGAAGGATTGGGTCAATTATCACTCCCAACATCACCGCTTTGCCGACAAGCCGGGTGATCCGCACAATCCGTTCGAGTCCAAGGTCTGGGCCTGGGTTGGGTGGATCCTGTGGCGCGACGAAAAGGACCTGGCGCGTCCCATGCCGATGTGGCTGAAGGACAATCCGGTCGTTCATTTCGCGGACCGCTTCCACATCACCCTGTCGCTGGTCATGCATTTTGCCATTCCGGCCGTGATCTATCTGATCGTCGCGCTGAGCGGCGGATCGCTGATCCTGACCGCCCTGATCCACGCCAGTGTGATCATCGGTCGCGGCCTGCAATTTCACGCCACCACGCTGGGCGTGAATGTGTTCGGTCACATGAAGACGCCGAAATGGTTCGATTATCTGCTGGCCCTGCTGACCGGCGGCGAGGCCCTGCACGACCATCATCATGATTTCCCGCGCTCGGCCCTTCATTTGCCCAAGAAGGGCTTCTGGAACCGGGTCGTCGACTATAACGGGACCGCGCTTCTGGTGATGCGCCGCCTCGGCCTGGCTCGCAATCTGGAGATCGCGCCGCAATTTGCGTGATCATCCCGGCTCACGGCTGCACGGCACCCAAAGCCCCGACCATCCGGTCGGGGCTTTTTCATGCGTTCACGCATGCCGCGTTTTCACTGAAATCGCCGCTTTCGGCCATGGACCTGTCCCCGGTTCGGCGCTAGCGTCTTCGCAAGTGCATCATACCGAATGCTCGATAACGGTTATAAAGGGGAGATCATGTCCGATCTGGAAAGCTTCCGCGAAGAAGTCCGTGACTGGCTGGACGCCAATTGCCCGGCGGAAATGCGCCGGCCCATGGCGAGCGAGAACGACGCTGTCTGGGGTGGCAAGAAGACCAAATACTCCGAACCGCAACAACTGTGGCTCGACCGGATGGCGTCCAAGGGATGGACGGTGCCGGAATGGCCGACCGAGTATGGCGGCGGTGGTCTCGACAAGGCTGAAGCCAAGGTGTTGCGTCAGGAGATGCAGCGCATCAAGGCGCGTTCGCCGCTGCAATCCTTCGGCATCTGGATGCTTGGACCGGCTCTGTTGAAATACGGCACCCATGAGCAAAAACTGGAGCATCTGCCCAAGATCGCGCGCGGGGAAATCCGCTGGGCCCAGGGCTATTCCGAGCCGAATGCCGGGTCCGACCTCGCTGCGCTGATGACCAAGTGCGAGGACAAGGGCGACCATTACCTGATCAATGGTCAGAAAATCTGGACCTCCTATGCCGATCAGGCTGATTGGATTTTTGCCCTCGTGCGTACCGATTTCGAGGCCAAGAAGCATGAAGGCATTTCCTTCATCCTGGTCGACATGGATCAGCCGGGGGTCACCACCAAGCCGATCAAGCTGATCTCCGGAAAATCACCCTTCTGCGAGACCTTTTTCGACGACGCACGAGCCGAGAAGCACAATGTGGTCGGCGAACTCAACAAGGGCTGGACGGTCGCCAAATATCTCTTGACCCATGAGCGCGAAATGATCGGTGGCATGGGATCAGGCGCCATGCGCCCGGCCGGCGATGTCGCTGTCCAGATGCTCGGCAAGGACGAGCACGGACGTCTGGCTGACCCGCTGTTGCGGACGGATATCGTGCGTCTCGAGATCGATGGTCTGGCCTTCATGTCGACGATGGAACGCGTGGCCGACGAGGCCAAGGCCGGGCAGGGCATGGGCGCCAATTCCTCGGTCCTGAAATACTACGGTACCGAGCTCAACAAACGCCGACTTGAACTGATGATGGACAGTGTCGGTCAGGACGGTCTGGAATGGGGCGTCGATGATGATGTTGCGGCCAATTGGCTGCGCACCAAGGGCAATTCGATCGAGGGCGGCACGTCCGAGGTCCAGCTCAACATCATTTCCAAACGCATTCTCGAATTGCCGTCCGCTTAAGAGACGCACCAAAGGGGAGAGACCATCATGGCCATGGTGCTCAATGAAGAAGCCGGCATGCTCAAGGATGCCGCCCGCGGATTTCTCGCGGACAGCGCGCCGGTGGCGCAATTGCGCAAGCTGCGTGACACCGACAATGCGGACGGGTTCGACCGCAAGACCTGGGCCGCAATGGCCGAGATGGGCTGGACCAGCGTCTTGGTGCCTGAAGACCAGGGCGGCGTTGAAATGGGTTATGTCGCAGCTGGCGTCATTGCCGAGGAGATGGGCCGCACGCTGACCGCCTCGCCCTTCCTGTCGACCGCGGTCATGGGCGCCACGGCGCTGTCGCGTTTCGGGTCTGACGGCCAGAAGGGTGAATGGTTGCCGCGCATTGCTGCCGGCGAAGCCATCACGGCAATCGCCGTCGACGAAGGCCGCAAGCACAACCCGTCCAGCGTCACGACGACGGCAGAACGTTCCGGCAATGGGTTCAAGCTGAACGGCAAGAAAAGCTTTGTCGCCGAGGGGCATGTCGCCGACATGATGATTGTCTCGGCACGCACCGCCGGCAGTGAAAGCGAGGCCGAGGGTATCTCGCTCTTCCTGGTGCCCATGGATGCCGCCGGGTTGGCGGTGGACCGTATCAAGACCGTCGACAGCCGCAATTTCGCGACTGTCACCCTGGACGGTGTCGATGTGACCGCCGATGCCGTGCTGGGCGAGGTCGATGGCGGGCTTGCGGCACTGGAAGCCGTGCTCGATGCCGGTCGCGTCGGCCTGTCGGCCGAAATGTCCGGCTCGGCCCAGCAATGCCTTGAAAGCACGGTGGGCTACCTCAAGGAGCGCAAGCAGTTCGGCCAGATCATCGGCACCTTCCAGGCGCTGCAGCATCGCGCCGCGCATCTTTACTCCGAAGTCGAGCTTGGCAAGTCGATCGTGCTGAAAGCCCTGCAGACCCTCGACGCCGCGCCGGAGCATGCCGCGATGATGGTGTCAGCGGCCAAGGCCAAGCTCGGTCAGGTCGCCCAGCTGGCTGCCCAGGAAGGCGTGCAGATGCATGGCGGGATGGGCATGACGGACGAGTTCGATATCGGCTTCTTCATGAAGCGGATCCGGGTGGCCGAGGCGCTCTATGGTGACGCCAACTATCACGCCGAGAAATTCGCCCGCATGCGGCAATACTGATCCGCGAGGTTCGCGGAGGAGGAAACATCATGGATTACCAAGGCAAGGTGGTCGCGATCACCGGCGGCGCCCGCGGCATTGGCTTGGCGATGGCGCAGGCCTTCCACGCCCAGGGCGCCCAAATCGCGCTCGCCGATCTGGACGGGGCCGAACAGGCAGCGGCGCAGTTCGGCGGCATCGGCATGAAAGTCGATGTCACCAAGGAGGTCGAGATCGCGGCCTTTCTCGACAAGGTCGAGGCTGAGTTGGGGCCGGTCGCGGTCTATGTTTCCAATGCCGGCATATTGCGCACCGATGAACCGAGCTGGGATGCGGCTGGCGCTGATGACAAGGCCTGGCAGGACAGTTTCGAGGTCAATGTGATGGGCGCCGTTCGTGGGGCCCGCCAGGTCTGGCCGCGCATGAAGGCGCAGGGCGGCGGCGTGTTTGTTCTGGTGGCGTCGGCCGCCGGCCTGCTGGCCCAGATCGGAGCCTCCTCCTACACCGCCTCCAAACATGCCGCTGTCTCCTTTGCCGAGAGCCTGGCAATCGGGCATGGTGATGAAGGGCTGCAAGTCGTGTGCGTGTGCCCGCAGGCGGTCCGCACAGACATGCTGGGCGGTAGCGAGGATGGCGGCATTGCCGGCGCTGATGGTATCGTTGAGCCGTCCGATGTCGCGGCCGAGACGCTCGCAGCGATCGCAGAGAAGCGCTTCCTGGCGCTACCACATGACAGTGTCCCGGCCTATGAGCGGGCCCGGGCCAATGAGCGCGACCGCTGGATTGGCGGGATGCGGAAATTCCGTCGCATGATGATGGGCGCTCGTGGCCGACCGGTTTAGACCAACATGTAAAAGCATAATCAGAACAGACACAACGGTAGAGAGATCAAGGGGAGAAACATGGATCTGGGTATGTCCGAGCGGGTCAAGCCGCTCATCGAGCAGGTCCGCGCCATGGTGCGCGACGTCGTCATGCCGGTTGAGGCCGAATACCATGCGGAAATCGGCAAGGCCGGTAACCGTTTTGCCTTTACCGAGCGGCAGACTGAAATCCTTGAGAGCCTGAAAGCCGAGGCCCGCAAGCGCGGCCTGTGGAATTTCTGGCTCACCGGTTCGGATCGCGGTTACGGTCTCTCGACTGTTGAATACGCCTTCCTTGCCGAGGAGATGGGCTGGTCGCAACTGGCCGCCGAAACCTTCAACTGTTCCGCGCCTGACACCGGCAATATGGAAGTCATCGAGCGCTACGGAAATGCCGAGCAAAAGAAGAAATATCTCGAGCCTCTCCTCGAAGGCAAAATGCGTTCAGCCTATCTGATGACCGAGCCGGATGTGGCCTCCTCGGACGCCACCAATATCGCCTTCTCCGCCGTCGCGGATGGTGATGAATGGGTGCTCAATGGCGAGAAATACTGGGCCTCGGGCGCCGGTGATCCGCGCTGCGCCGTTTATGTGTTGATGACCCGCACCGAAGGCGATGACGCGCCGCGCCATGGGCGCCACTCGCAATTCCTGATCGACAGCGATCTGCCCGGTATCGAGATCCTGCGCCCGATGACGGTGTTCGGTCATGACGATGCCCCGCACGGTCACATGCATATCCGCTTCACCAATGTGCGCGTGTCCAAGGACTGCCTCATCCTCGGTCGCGGTCGCGGCTTCGAGATTTCGCAAGGCCGCCTTGGGCCGGGCCGGATCCACCACTGCATGCGTGCGATTGGCCAGGCGGAGCGGGCGCTGGAACTGATGTGCCGTCGCTCGGTGGCGCGGACGGCTTTTGGCAAGCCGCTGGCCAAGCTGGGCGCAAATTACGACATCATTGCCGAGCGCCGCATGGCGATCGAACAGGCGCGCCTGCTTTGCCTGAAAGCCGCCTGGATGATGGACCAGGGTGATCCGCGCGCGGCTGCGCCGTGGATTTCCCAGATCAAGGTTGTCGCGCCCCGCGTGGCCCTGGAGACGGTCGATGAGGCGATGCAGATGCATGGCGGCACCGGGGTTTCCCAGGACACGCCGCTGGCGGCCATGTGGACCGGCCTGCGCACGCTGCGCTTTGCCGACGGGCCCGACGCCGTGCACCGCATGGTCATTGGTCGCAAGGAACTCAAACCCTACGCCAATGAGGTCTGATCATGGTGCAGCGTAAACCCGCCCCGCCGCGGGCCGTTCTCGAACAGATCGCCAGGCAGGTCGCCGAAGCGGAGCCGGTGCTCAACATCGCCGAGACCGATGTTCTCGGCGTGACGCAAAAGGCCTATGTCAACGCGCCGGCCGATCTGCGCTTCTTGCTGCTCAAGGCGATGGAGCATGGCGACAAGACCGCGGTGGTCTTTGAAGGCCAGCGCTGGTCTTTCGCCGACCTGGCCGCGAAATCCGTGGCCTTTGCCAACACGCTGATCGACCGCCATGGCGTCAAGCCGGGCACGCGGGTGGCGCTGGCCTTGCGCAATTGTCCTGAATGGATGGCCTGTTTCCTCGGTGTCATCGCGGCAGGCGGTGTCATCGTGCCGATCAATGGCTGGTGGACCAGCGAGGAGATGGCCTTCGGTCTGGAAGACTGCGGTGCCAAGATCGTCATCGCCGGTGCCCGCCAGATCGAGCGCATACGCCCGCACGCCGGACGGCTGGGCCTGACCCTGATCGCCGGTCGTGGCGAGATCGATGGCGTTGCCGACACGTTTGATGCCATGGTCGCCGCCAGTGCCGGCAAGCCGCCGCCGGAATTCGTCATCGATACTGACAGCGATTTCGCGATCTTCTACACGTCGGGTTCGACGGGAAAACCCAAGGGTGCGGTGCTGACCCATCGCGGGGCGGTGACCACCATCCTGTCCTTTGCCTTGCTCGGCGCGGCCCTGAAACTGGCCAATGGCGACCAGGAATTCGTCGACGGCGATCCCGGCGTTCTGGTCTGCCTGCCGCTCTTTCATTGCACCGGGTCACACGCGGTCTTCATGCTGTCCATGTTTTCCGGTCGCAAGATGGCGTTGATGCGCAAATGGGATGCCGGTGATGCGGTCGACATCATCCAGGCGGAAAAACTGACCGACATGGTGGGCGTGCCGACCATGTCGCACGAGTTGACCCTGGAGGCGGAGCGTCGCGGCATTGTGCTCGAGACGCTTCAGTCCATGGGGACAGGTGGCGCCAAGCGTCCCGAAGCCCATGTCGAGAAGATCAATGAGGTCTTCCCGCAGGCCTGGTCGTCCTCCGGCTACGGCCTGACCGAAACCAATGCGCTAGGCACGTTCAACGGACTGGGCGAATACCAGGCCAAGCCGGGTTCATGCGGCGCGCCGCTGCCGGCCGTGACCTTTATCAAGACGGTGGATGAAAACGGCAACGAGACCCCGACCGGCGAACCGGGCGAAGTCTGGATCCAGTCACCGGCGGTATTCCGCGGCTATCTCAACCAGCCCGAGGCGACCGCTGACGTTCTGACCAAGGACCGCTGGTTCAAGACCGGCGATGTCGGCATCCTCGATGAGGATGGTTTCCTGTTCATCGTTGACCGCATCAAGGACATGGTCCTGCGCGGCGGCGAGAATGTCAGCTGCCTGGAAGTGGAGGGCGCGCTGGCGCACCATCCCGACATTCTGGAAGCGGCGGTCATCGGTATTCCGGACGAACGTCTTGGCGAGCGGGTCGGAGCGGCGATCCTCGCCCGGGAAGGTGCGACCCTGACCGATGAGGACATCAAGACTTTCCTCAAACCTCACCTGGCACCGTTCAAGATCCCCGACCGGATCTGGCTGATGGATACCCCCTTGCCGCGTGGCGGGACCAGCAAGATCGACAAGCCGGGCTTGCGTAAAATGCTTTTGACCCAAGGGGAGACCGCCTGATGCCCGCTATCAAGACAAGCGACCTAGCCGCCAAGGTCGGGACAGAGATCGGTGTGTCCGACTGGACCGAGATCACCCAGGACCAGATCAACACTTTTGCCGATGTCACCGATGATCATCAATTCATCCATATCGACCCGGAAAAAGCCGCCCAGACGCCGTTTGGCGGCACGATCGCGCACGGCTTCCTGACCCTGTCCATGCTGTCCTCGCTGGCTGGCGGAACCGCATTGGTGCTCGACGGGATCGTGATGGGGATCAATTACGGCTTTGAGAAAGTCCGCTTCCTCACCCCGGTTCGCTCTGGCAAGAAGATTCGCGGGCGTTTCACCCTGGCCGAGGCGGTCGAACGCAATCCGGGCCAGTGGATGCTCAAATATGATGTTACGGTTGAGATCGACGGCGAGGACAAGCCGGCGCTGATGGCGCAATGGCTGACCCTCCAGATCGTCGGCTGACCGGCATGCACCACAATCAGGGAATTGAGACGACATGAGTGAAATTCGTTTTGACGGCCGCGTCGCCATTGTCACCGGCTCGGGCCAGGGGCTGGGCCGTACTCACGCGCTGGCGCTGGCCTCACGCGGCGCCAAGCTGGTCATCAATGATCTGGGCGGGTCGCTGGATGGCACAGGCACCGGCTCGGCCGCCGAGGATGTCGCCGCGGAAATCCGTGCTGCGGGTGGCGAGGCGATCTCGCACCGCGCCAATGTCACCAAGGCCGACGAGGTGGCCGACATGGTCGCCCAGGCGATGGACAAGTGGGGCCGGGTCGACATTCTGGTCAACAATGCCGGCATCCTGCGCGACAAATCCTTCGCCAAGATGGAGCTGGATGATTTCCGCGCCGTGGTCGATGTCCACCTCAATGGCTCGGCAGTGTGCACCAAGGCGGTCTGGGACATCATGCGCGAGCAGGAGTATGGCCGCATCGCCATGACGACATCCTCCTCGGGCATGTATGGCAATTTCGGCCAGTCCAATTATGGCGCTGCCAAATTCGGCCTCGTCGGCCTGATGAACACGCTGCATCTGGAAGGCGCCAAATACAATATCCGGGTGAACGCCCTGTCGCCGACCGCCGCGACCCGGATGACCGAAGGCCTGCTCCCGCCGGCCGCGCTTGACTTGATGACGCCGGAATCGGTGTCGACGGGTCTGGTCTTCTTGGTCAGCGATGAATGCCCCAGCCGGACCATATTGTGCGCCGGGGCGGGTGGTTATGCCGTTACCAAGATCCATGAGACCGACGGCATCCATCTGCCGCCCGAGCAGCAGACGCCGGAGAATGTCGGCGCACGCTTTGCCGAGATCTGCGATGAGGCCGGCCAGAAAGAGCTGGGCGCCGGCGGCGAGCAGACCATCAAGTTTCTCACCAAGGCGGCGGCGAGTGCTGGCGTCAAGCTGGGCTGACCCCAACAACAGGAGAGGCCAAGGCCATGAAAGCACTTGTCTGCAAGGAATTCGGTCCCGAGGACCAGCTGGTCGTCGAGGATATCGACGCCCCGGCCATCCAGCCGGGCCATGTCCGCATTGACGTGAAGGCCGGGGGCCTCAACTTCCCCGACCTGCTCTGCGTGCGCGGGCAATACCAGTTCAAACCGCCGCTGCCTTTCGTGCCGGGCACGGAAGGCGCCGGTGTGATTTCGGAGCTGGGCGAGGGCGTCGAGGGCTTCGCGGTTGGCGACAAGGTCCTCTTCAATACGCCGGTCGGGGCCTTTGCCGAGCAAGCGGTCGTTCCGGCCGCCTCGGTGACGCCGATCCCGGATTCAATGCCCTTTGATGCCGCCGCCGGTCTGACGATCGTCTACGGCACCTCCTATCACGCGCTCAAGCAACGCGGCCAGATCAAGCCGGGCGAGAGCCTGCTGGTCCTTGGCGCGGCCGGCGGTGTCGGCCTGGCCACGGTCGAGCTTGGCAAGGCAATGGGCGCCAAGGTGATTGCAGCGGCCTCGAGCGATGAGAAACTGGCGGTGTGCAAGGCCCATGGCGCTGACGAGTTGATCAACTACTCGACCGAGGACCTCAAGGCGCGGATCAAGGAGCTGACCGGCGGCAAGGGCGTCGATGTGATCTATGACCCGGTCGGCGGCGATTATGCTGAAACGGCCTTCCGCGGTATTGCGCCCGGTGGACGTCATCTCGTCATCGGTTTTGCCGCTGGTGAGATCCCTAAACTCCCACTCAACCTGCCCCTCCTGAAAATGGCCAGTGTGGTCGGCGTGTTCTGGGGTGCTTTCGCGGGTGCCATGCCCAAGGCGCACAAGCAGAATATGGACGAGCTGTTCGCGATGTTCGAAGCTGGCAAGATCAAGCCGCATGTTGCCGGAACCTACAAGCTGGAGGACTTCATCGAAGGCTTCAACGCCCTGTCCGGCCGCAAGGCGATCGGCAAGGTGATCCTGGCGCCCTGACGCCCAAGCGGAACCCAGAATTGACGGCGCGCCCGATCGGGCGCGCCGTTTTCGTTTCCGGATGGACAAAACAGGCGGAGCGCTTGACCCGCAGCCTGTCTGGCCCATCATCCTGTCAGTTGTTTTACGCGTTTCCGGGGAGGGAAGCATGAAGTTCGTGACCGCCGCATCCATGGCCATCCTGTTGGCCACACCGGCAATGGCCCAGCAGCACGCGCCGCCATCCGAAGTCCTCGCCGTCCATGACCATGTCGCGGCGGTCTCCGCGGACCGGATCGAGGCCGATATCCGCACCTTGGCCGAATTCGGGACCCGTCATACCTTGTCCGAAACCGAGAGCGATACGCGCGGCATCGGCGCCGCGCGGCGCTGGATTTTCGATGAGTTCGAACGCATTTCCACAGATTGCGGCGGCTGTCTGGAGGTCATGTACGTCTCCGACATGATTTCCGGTGAAAGGCGGATTCCCGAGCCGGTCGAGGTGGTCTCGGTGATCGCCATCCAGCGCGGCCGGATCGACCCGGATCGTTATGTGATGATGTCCGGCGATATCGACAGCCGGGTCACCGACCCGCTGGACGGCACCTCCGACAGCCCGGGCGCCAATGATAATGCTTCCGGCATGGCGGGCGTGATCGAGGCCGCCCGCGTGCTCAGCCAGCACGAATTTGACGGCTCGATCATCTATGCCGGCCTGTCGGGTGAGGAGCAGGGCCTGTTCGGGGGCCAGATCGTGGCCGCCCACGCCATCGAAAATGGCTGGCGCATCAAGGGCGTGCTCAATAATGACATGATCGGCAATATTGCCGGCATCAACGGGGTCATCAACAATACCACCGCCCGCGTCTTCTCCGAAGGTACCCGCGCCGTGGAAACGCCCGAGGAAGCCCGCATCCGACGCTTCACCGGCGGCGAGGTCGACAGCCCGTCACGCAATCTGGCCCGCTTCGTGGACCGCACCGCCGATCAATACATCCCCAATCTTGATGTGATGATGGTCTATCGGCTCGACCGTTTCGGTCGCGGCGGCCATCACCGGCCGTTCAACGCGGTCGGTTATCCGGGTGTGCGGATCATGGAGACCAACGAGCATTACGACCGACAGCACCAGGACCTGCGCAGCGAGGATGGCCGCCCCTATGGTGACACGATTGACGGTGTTGATTTCGACCACGCCGCCCGCCTGACCGCGCTCAATATCGCGGTGATGGCCCAGATGGCGGGGGCGCCGCCATTTCCGTCCAATGTGACGGTTGAGGGCGCAGTGCAGCCGTCCACCACACTGAGCTGGAACATGGCGGATGGCCCGGAAGCCGCGAACCTTGCCGGCTACCGCGTTTATTGGCGCCTGACTGACCAGCCTCAATGGCAGTGGAGCCGCTTTGTCGGCCTCACCGATACGTTCACGCTCGAGAATGTCGTGATCGACAATTATTATTTCGGAGTATCGGCGGTGGCGCTGGACGGATCGGAAACGCCGGTTGTCTTCCCGGGGCCGGCCGGTTCGTTCGGGAATTAGGTCGGAAGAATGAGGCGGGAGGGGCGGCGCATGGTCGGCCCCTCCACGCCGTTTCGCGATGCTTAGTCGCGGGCGATGATGGTATAGGTCACCATCGCGCCGGTTGCGGCATTGGGTGCGGTCCAGCTCGAACCGAGAGCGAGGCCGGACTCGATCGGGGCGCAGCCGGCTTCACCGGTGGCCCGCACGACACAAAGTTCACCGTCCTCGACATGCCAGGTGCCGGAAATTCCGACATTGGTCGTGTAGGTGCCATCTTCGTGGAAATAGGTGACATAGGATCCAGCATCGCTGGAGACCTGCAGTGCGTTGTCGAGCAATGGCTGGATGGGTGAGGCCTGCAGGGCCGCAGCCAGAATGATTGAATTGAGCAGCATGTGTATTTCCCCTTGGACGGATGCGTTTGGTTTTATGACCGGCAGGATTGCCGTTTCATGCATCCGGTATGAGGTTAATTCGTGAGTTCGCCCGTCTCAACACATCTCTTTGCAAAAATCGTGTGACAGGCGAATCTCTTCAAAAATGTCATGCCAGTGACATTCGGCGGATGATCCGCCCGGGTCGGCGCAGTCACCGTCTGACGAAACCGGCTGCCGTGTTCTTCAGCAGTGGATCGGAACTTCGGCCGCACAGTATGGTGCCGCCGCAGTGCTGACCCAGTGCTGACCTGGGGCTGGGCGGTGTGGGCGGGGTGATCGTCAGAAGGAAGAAAGGCCCACCGGATCGCGCTGCCGCACGAGCTGATGGGCCTTTTGTTCACACGATTAATCCGTCCGTTTAGCGGAGGGGGTATCTGTTACTGGCGGCTAACCGGCTTCGCGGATCGAGCTATTGCGCGGATCGCGACCGGCGATGTCACGATGGGTGACTTCTTCGCCGCTTTGATTGGCGACGCTGATCGGGGCCAGCTGTTCGCCCGTGCGAGCGTCATAGACTTCCAGCGGCAGGCCGTCCTCGCCATAGACCCATTTGTCGCCCCATTGCTGCATCGCCATGAGGATCGGGAACAGCGCCTCGCCGCGCTCGGTCAGGACATATTCCTGACGTTGCCCGCGCACACCGACCTCTTCGCGCATCATGATGCCGTTCTCAACAAGCTTGTTGAGTCGGTCCGTCAGGATGTTTTTTGCAATACCTGTGCTTTCGTGGAAATCACTGAAGCGACGCGCGCCCTTCATGGCATCACGTACGATAAGGAGCGTCCACCAATCGCCCACTTGATTCAAGGTCTGCGCGATCGCGCACGACATTTCATCAAAACGTTTCCGGCCCATTCCCGGTCCCCCAAACACCAGGTCGCTGCCCGTGCGACCATCCAAGCTTACACCAAAAACAACCACAGCATCCGGCCCCCGAGGCGAGATGTTGTCTCTGTGATCCATGCGCGCCACAGTGAGACCCAAGCGCCTCATGACCCGCAAATGCAGGGTCATAAGATACAGGCTCTTACGTGTTTGGCGACCCCTTATGTTGACATGACAACTGGTTAGACGCTGATTGGTCTGACATTTCCAACTTTGGTTAATGTGACAAGTTATTGACAGGAAAGCTCTTTATGGACGCCGCTTCGATCGACCAATTGCAGGTAATAGTTGATGACCAATCGCGGCTGGGGATCACGCTCATTCTCTTCTTGATGATGATCTCGGTGGCGCTGACTTTGCGCCTGTCCGATTTCGCATTGGTCCGGCAAGAACCCCTGCGGGTTCTGGGAGGGGTCGCGGTCCAGCTGGTCGGGCTCCCGCTCTTGACGCTGGGTCTTATTCTCGTGCTGTCGCCGCCGGCCAGTATCGCTTTGGGCATGCTTATTGTCGCCAGCTGCCCGGGCGGTAATGTCTCCAACGTGTTGACCCGGGCCGCCGGTGGCAACACCGCCTATTCGGTGACACTGACCTCGATATCGAGTGTGTCGGCCGCAGTCATGACGCCGCTCTCCATCCTGTTCTGGTCCGGACTTTACGCACCGGCCGGAGATCTGGTCAGAGCGCTGGAGATCGATCCCGGTCCGTTTTTCCTGCAGACTGCCATCCTGCTGGCACTGCCGCTGTGCCTGGGCATGGTCATCAATGCCTGGAAGCCCGCCATCGCGGCCCGGGCCGCCGCCATTCTCGGCCCCCTGGCGCTGGCCTGTATTGCGTTGCTGGTTGCCGTCGGCATTGTCCAGAATTGGTCGATCTTCCTGGCTGTCGGTTCGATCATCATTCCGATCGTGATCCTGCATAACAGCGCCGCTTTCGGCCTCGGCTGGCTGGCCGGGCGCGGTATGGCAATGGAGGCCGCGCGCCAGCGCGCCCTGACTTTCGAGGTCGGCATCCAGAATGCCGGGCTCGGACTGGTCATCCTGCTCAGCCAGTTCGACGGGGTGGGCGGTGCGGCAGCCATCATCGGCACCTGGAGCATCTGGCACCTGATCGGCGGATCGCTGCTGGCGGGCTTGTTCCGGCTGCTCGATTCGCGGACACTTCGGGCAAACGCCACAGAGCGCGAGAGCTGACGGGAGGTAGACATGTACGATATCAAGATCACGGGCGGCCAGGTTCATGACGGGGCCGGAGGGGCGCCGATCACCGCCGATGTCGCGATCAAGGATGGGCGCATCGCCGCCATCGGTTCGGATCTCGGTCCTGCTGCCCGGACAATCGACGCGACCGGCAAGCTGGTGACGCCTGGCTTCATCGACATTCACACCCATTATGACGGCCAGGCCAGCTGGGATGGCGAACTGCGCCCCTCGATCGATCATGGTGTCACCACGGCAGTGATGGGCAATTGCGGTGTCGGCTTTGCGCCGGTGCGCGAGGCGGATCACGACAAGCTGATCAAGCTGATGGAGGGTGTCGAGGATATTCCCGGCACCGCCCTGCACGAAGGCCTGACCTGGGATTGGGAGAGCTTTCCGGACTATCTCGACGCATTGGCCAAGATCCCGCGCACCATCGATATCGCCGCCATGGTCCCGCACGATCCGCTGCGGGTCTATGTGATGGGCGATCGTGCCGTTCACTCCGAGCCGGCCAACGACGACGACATCGCCGAGATGCGGCGTCTGACCCGCGAAGCGCTGGAAGCGGGCGCAGTCGGTTTCGCCACCGGTCGCTCGGACGTACACAAGACGGCTGATGGTGAGTGGACGCCGTCGTCTGAATCCACCCGCGAGGAACTGGCCGGCATCGCCCGTGCTTTCAATGGCCTCGACTTCGGCGTTGTGCAGGCAGTGTCCGACTTCAACCTGGAGCGCGGCGAGCAGGATTTCGACGATGAGTGGAGCATTATTGCCGACTATGCCAAGGCGTCTGGCCGGCCCTTTTCCTTCTCGCTCATGCAGCGCGATTTCGCGCCGGATCAGTGGCTCAAACTGATCGAGCGTACCGAGAAACTCAAAGACGAGGGCGTGGATGCCCGCATGCAGGTCGCTCCACGCGCCATTGGCGTCTTCCTCGGCTTCAACTGCACCTTCCATCCTTTCATGGGCTATCCGAGCTACAAGACCATCGCCGACCTGCCGCTTGATGAGCGTGTCGCGCGGATGAAAGACCCGGACTTCAAGGCGAAGATCCTGTCGGAGAAAACCGACAAGCTCTCCGGTCCCGGCTCATCGGTGCCGCCGCTGGCGGACTTGCTGATGGAGCATATCGAGTTTGTCGCCGAGAAATTCTTCCAGCTCGGCAATCCGCCCGACTATGAGCAGGCTGGCGAAAACTCACTGGCAGCGCGGGCCCGGGCCAAGGGCGTCTCCCTGATGGAGATGGTCTATGACACGCTGCTGGAACGCGATGGCCACGAGCTGATCTATCTGCCGCTCTATAATTATACCGAACTCAATTACGACAATGTGCTCAAGATGATGGAGCACCCCCAGGCGCTGTATGGCCTGTCCGATGGTGGCGCCCATGTCGGCACGGTCTGCGACGCATCGATGCCGACATTCATGCTCACCCACTGGACCCGTGACCGTAAACGCGGCCGCAAGCTCGACCTGCCGCGCGTGGTTCGCATGCTCACCGGCGCCCAGGCCGACTATATGGGCATGACCGATCGTGGCTATCTGCGTGCCGGCCTCAAGGCCGATCTCAATATCATTGATCTGGACCGCCTGCAGATGGAACCGCCCCACATGGAGCGCGACCTGCCCGCCGGCGGGCAGCGCCTGTTGCAGGGCGCGACCGGATATGTCGCGACGATTGTTGCCGGCGAGGTGGTGATGGAAGAGGGCAAGCTGACAGGCGCCATGCCGGGCACGGTCTATCGGGCCGGGCAGCAGGCGCTGGCGGCGGAATGACGCCTGGCCTGTGTGCCCGTGCCAGCTATTTCGACAGGGTGGCAGTTTCCTTCAAGGGACACGGACTGAAGGTCCATGCCCCTCGGTCACACGCTTAACGCTTGCGGGCTTTGCGCGCCGCATAGCGCTCGTCGCGGGCCGCTTTCTTGGCGGCTTCTTCGGCCACGAGGGCGTCGGCGGCCGCTTTTTCGGCGGCGAGGACGGCGGCGGCCTTCTCGGCGCGTTCAGCTTCCTTGCGGGCTTCGGCTTCGGCCTTCACGCGCTCGCGCTCAATCCGGCGCGCTTCGCGGGCCGCATCTGCGGCTTCGCGTTCGGCCCGCCGGGCCGCCAGCTGGGCCTCGTCCGGCTTGGGCGCATTCTTGAATTTTTCGAGAAGCCTTTTCTTGGCTTCGGCAGCGTGTTTATTGCGGTCGGCGAAGCTCGGGTTGGCGAAGTTTTTCAAGCTGTTTTTGTCCCTGGTCAGGTTTTGGGGCCGAAATGGCCAGCCGGTCGTCGATAACGACCGGCCCCTATCTGCCCCTGCGCTCTTGCAAGCACAACCCCTATCCGGGGTCATGTCGGATGAGTCTTCCGGTTTATCGCCGCTTCAGCGTGGCCGCGGGCGGGGTCCGATCCGGGTTATGCCATCGCCTCGGCAGCCCACGCCTTCACCTTCGCCATTGCCCGCCAATAGGGGAAAGGACCGTGGCTGATGCGGGCGACCCCGAGGGTGGCGAGGCTGGATCTCGTGGCCGCGCCGGGCATGCTCATGACATTGACGGGCAGGCGGACTGCCTCCACCACGCGGCTGATCAGCTCCGGCGCGACCAGGCCGGGCACGAAGAAGCCGGAGGCACCGGCCTCGGCATAGGCTTGGCCGCGCTCGATCGCGGCGTCGATCAAGTCAGGATGTGTCGCACCGTCTTTCTGGCGCAGGAAAAGATCGGTGCGGGCATTGATGAAAAGATCGATGTCAGCGGCTTGGGCAGCGGCGCGCACGGCGCGCAGACGGTTGATTTGTTCGACGAGCGGATAGACCGGGTAAAGACCATTCTCGGTTTCGCCTCCAATCAGCTGATCCTCGAAATTGATGCCGACGGCACCGGTTGCAAGAAGGCGGCTCACATTGTCGGCCAGGCGCTCCGGCTCACGCGCGAACCCGGTCTCGAAATCGACACTGAGTGGCAGTTTGCTGGTTGCGGTGATGCGGGTCGCGACTGCCAGCAATGTCTCGAGCGGCAGGTTTTCCCCATCCGGCCAGCCTTGCGCTTCAGCGACGGAGTGGCTGCCGGTTGCCAATGCCTTCGCCCCTGCCGAGGCGACCGCCGCGGCACTGCCGGCATCCCAGATATTGAACAGGACCAGCGGGTCGCCGGGTCGGTGCAGGGCGGCAAAGGTTTTGGCGTTTTCAGCTTGCGTCATCGTCGTGTCTCCATGGAAGGGTTGGAGACGATGTGGGGAAGGCACGGCAGGTTTGCGACCCGGTTCTTGCGCAAACCCGGTCGATACCCGGCTTGGCCGCGATCAGGTTTGCCTACGCTCCATTGCCTGGGGTCAAAGCCTCAAACCGGGCTTGTATACTTTATGATCGCGGCGTGGCAGGTGGGTGGGTGATAATAACATCATGATTTGTTTATGAATTTTTTGGCCTTGAAGGCGAGCTTTTACCACGCCCTCTGCGCGTTAACCATAGTTTCAAGCGGCGCCCGGATGTTGCTGTGCACGAGACGTCCCGACGGAACGTTCGAGTCGACGGAGAGTGCCGCATGGCCGAGATACGGAAACGAGTATTGCTTCTCGAGGACATCGAGGCGAACGCGAATCTTATCCGTTTCTCGCTCGAGACCGTGTCCGACTTCGAGGTGATCCACGCCAGTAACGGCCGCGATGCGATCGAGTGTTTTAGATCCAATGCCTTTGACATCTGCCTGTTTGACCATTTGATGCCGGGCATGACCGGGCTCGACGCCATGCGTGCAATCCGTCGCCTGCCGAATGGCACCGGTGTGCCATTTGTCTTCCTGACGGCTCGCTTGGATGTCGGGAACTGGAAGCAACTCAATGAGAGCGGCGCCCAGGCAGTGATCCCCAAGCCTTTCGATATCATGTTGTTGGGCGCGCAACTCATTGACGTGCTCCGCACCTCTCAACATCGAGACGCCGAACACGGCGAGGACACCGGCGACGCTTCGCCTTGGGCTGCTACGCCGTCGCGGTCGGGAGGCGCTCACCGGCCCGGTATTGCCTATCGCCGGTTCTGACCGGCGCCAATACGTCCAGACCTGCTAGATCAGAACGTGTCCGAAGGCACGCCGCTCGTGGTCGAGCAGCCAGCGCTTTCGCCATAAACCGCCGCCATATCCGGTCAACGAACCATTCGCACCGATAATACGGTGGCAGGGAATGAGAATTGCGATCGGGTTGGCGCCATTGGCACGCGCGACGGCGCGGGTCGCGGTGGGTTGATCAAGCGCGACGGCCTGGTCTCCATAGCTGCGGGTCTCGCCGGCGGGCACTTTGAGCAGGGCGTCCCAGGCGCGTTGCTCGAAGCGCGTGCCGACCGGCGCGAGCGGGGTTTTGAACGTCGCGCTCTGTCCATTGAAATAAGCGCGCAATTCGTCGGCGAGCCTGTCGATCGGGCCGGTTCGTCCAAGGCTGATATCCGAGTCTGCGTCAGCTTTCAGCTTGCCGAGTTCTGTCGGCAGGATGCCGCGGTCGAAAAACTCCAGAAGGCGCAGATGGTCGTTATCGGCGATGGCCAGGAGGGGGCCGACCGGGCTGTCGACCCAGTCCGCCTTGAGGGCGGCCTCAGGGGCCGGTTCGCCGCCGAGCAGCTGCGTGAAAGCCTGCCGGAAACCGGCATCGTCGTCGAACAAGGGTTCGGGGTGTTCCGGTTTCACCGGACGTAGCTGGCGCCATTGATGTCGATACAACTGCCCGTCGCGCTGCGACAGGCGCCCGAGGCGAGGAAAGCGCACATGGCGGCGATCTCGTCGGGATGGGCCAGCTCGCCGATCGGGATTTCGGCCTTGGCGCGGGTGCGGTCGTCCTCGTGCTGCGGACCCATGCGGGTATCGATCCACCCCGGGGCGAGGGCATAGGCGTAGACACCATCGCTGCCCCATTGCCGGGCAATCGTCTTGGTCAGCGACAGGAGGGCGCCCTTGGAAGCGCCATAGGCCATGTGATTGCGATCCTCGCCGCGATAGCCGGCGCGGCTGGCGATATTGATGATCGACCCACCGCCCGAGGCGACCATTTCCGGGATTGCGGCCCGGCAGATATCGGCGACTGCCATCAGATTGACCTGCAGCGTGGTCGCCCAACTGGATTCCCAATCGGTATCCGAACTGTCCAGCGGGCTCGCCCAGTGGATGCCGGCATTGTTGACGATGATGTCGAGCCGACCGGAGGCCAGGTGCAGCGCCGCGTCATAGAGATCGCGCCCGGCGCCCGGCAGGGACAGGTCGGCCTGGACGGCACCGAGTGCGGCCGGGCCGATGGCCTGCACGGCCGTGTCGGCATCGGCCATGTTCTGATTGCCGTGCAGCACCACTTCGGCCCCCTGGGCGGCGAACATGTGGGCCGCCGCCAGGCCGACGCCATGGCTGGAGCCGGTGATCAGGGCGCGCTTGCCCGCCAGTTGTCCCGTCATTTCAAGCCTATTTCATCTGCCTCTTTGCGACGGTTTCGTACATCTTGCCGTAGGGCGGAGCAAGCAGGCGGGACGGGTGCCATTTGCCGGTGCGGAAGACCGAGCGCTCATGGCTGAAAGTCAGGAAGCCGGCCTCGCCGTGATAGCCACCCTGACCTGATGCCCCGACACCCCCGAAGGGCAGGTCTGGCACAGACAGGTGGAGCAGGTTGATGTTGACGCCCGCGCCGCCGGACATCGTGCTGTCGAGCACGCGGTCGGCCTGGGTCTTGTCGGTGGAATAGACATAAAGCGCCAGCGGGTGGTCACGTTCATTGACGAAGTCGGTCGCCGCATCGAGCTCGGAATAGCCGATCACCGGCAGGACCGGTCCGAAGATTTCTTCCGTCATCACGCGGCTATCGACCGGAGGGTTGAGGATCACGGTCGGCGGGATTTTGCGCGCGGCCTGGGCTGCCTGGCTGTCATGCTCGGGTTGCAGGATTTCGGCGCCGCCGGCGCGGGCTTCCTCAATCATCCCGTTGAGGCGCTCATAATGCCGGTCCGACACGATGGCGGTGTAGGCGTCGTCGCTGGCCGCATCCTTGAACTGGTGTCGGGCGACCTTGATGATCGCTTCGCCCAATGCCTTCTCCCTGCCCTTCGGGGTGAGGACATAATCCGGCGCGACACAGGTCTGGCCGGCATTGAAAAACTTGCCCCAGCCGATCGATTTGGCGGCCGCATCCTGGGGGTAGTTCGGGGTCACGATGGCGGGGGATTTGCCGCCCAGCTCGAGCGTAACCGGTACGAGATTTTCCGCCGCCGCCATCGCCACCAGCCGGCCGACCTGGGTCGAGCCGGTATAGAAGAGATGGTCGAATTTCAGCTTGGTGAAGGCCTCGCCGACCGCCGGTCCACCGGTGATCACGGTGACATGGTCTTCCTCGAAGGCTTCGGCCAGCAGGGATTTCATGACCTCCGCCGTGGCCGGCGTGTATTCAGACGGCTTGATCATCGCCCGGCACCCGGCCGCCAGGGCGGCAACCAGCGGTGCCATGGCGAGTTGGAACGGGTAATTCCACGGCGAGACAATGCCGGCTACGCCCTTGGGCTCGCGGCGGATCGTGGCCGATCCCGGCATCAGCGTCATCGGCACACCGACCTTGCGGGTCTTCATCCACTTGGCCAGATGTTTTTTGGCGTGTCCGGCATCCTGGATCACGAAGGCGATCTCGGCGATGACGCTTTCCTGCTTCGCCCGATTGCCGAAATCCTGGCTGATCGCTTCGGCGATGGCATCGGCATGCTTGCGGCAAAGATCAGCGACCCGGTCGAGATCGGCCTTGCGCTTGTCGATCGGCCGGTGACGCTCGGCCCGGAAGGCGGATTGCTGGGCCGCCAGAAGGGCTTTCATGCGTTCGATCTGCTTGGCTTCGGCTTCACTCATCGTGGCCTCCTTAACTACGCGTTGTCTTCGACGATCATGGCGGCCGCGCGGGTCGCGATCATGATCGTGGGTGCATTTGTGTTGCCGCCGACTAGGCGCGGCATGACCGAGGCGTCGATGGCCCGCAATCCGGCGACGCCCCTGACCCGGCAGCGGCTGTCGGTGACGGCGAGGTCGCCGGATCCCATCGCGCAGGTCGAGGTCGGATGGTACAGCGTTTCAGCGCGGGCTTTCACATCCTCACGCAGCCCGTCCATCGTGGTGATGTCGGCACCGGGATAGCGCTCTTCCTTGCGGTCATGATCAAAGGCCGGCGCATTGAGAATGTCGCGCACCTTGGCCAGCCCGTCGGTCATCACGTCGAGATCGAAGTCCTCGGCGAGATAATTGGGTTGGATGGCCGGATGGTCGGTGGGGTCGGTGGTTTTCAGCCGGATCTCGCCGCGGCTCTTTGGATAGAGTTGGCAGACATGCAGGGTGATGCCGTGACCGCTCGTCTTTTCAACGCCGTGCGGGTTCGAGATCGCCGGGATGAAGACCAGTTGCAGGTCGGGGAGATCGTCGGCAAAGGTCGACTTGATGAAGGCGCCGCCCTGCACCGGATTGACCGTGAACGGACCATCGCCGCGCAAGGCCCAACGCGCCACCATATACATGTGGCTGGGCAGGGAGCGCAGCGAGTTGCCGATCGATGTCGATGACTTGGTCCAGACCTGGGCCGTGACATCGAGATGGTCCTGCAGATTCTTGCCGACACCGGGCAGGTCGTGCACGACACTGACCCCGGCCTCGCGCAATTCGTCAGCCGGGCCGATCCCCGACAGGAGCAATGTCTGGGGCGAGTTGATCGCCCCGCCCGAGAGGACGACTTCCTTGCGTGCATTGATGACGCGGAGTTCGCCCTCGATCTCGACCTCGACGCCGGTGGCGCGGCCATTCTCGATGACGATGCGATGGACCAGGGCGCCGGTCTGGACTGCGCAATTCTCGCGCTCCAGGGCCGGGCGCAGGAAGGCGTCGGCGGCCGAACAGCGCTTATTGCCTTTCTGGGTGACCTGATACGGGCCGAAACCTTCCTGGTCCGGACCGTTGAAATCGTCATTGCGCTTGTATTGCAGCTGGTCTGCCGCCTTGAGGAAGTCCTCGGTCAGCGGGTTGAGCGGCTTGATGTCCTGGACCCAGAGCGGACCGTCCGTGCCGTGCAGATCGCTGGCGCCACGGGTCTGGTGCTGGACTTCCTTGAAGGCGGGCAGGGCATTGTTCCAGCCCCAACCCTCGGCGCCGTAAGCGCTCTCCCACTCGTCGTAATTTTCCGGGGCACCGCGCATATAATGCATGGCGTTGATGGAGGATGAGCCACCCAGTGTCTTGCCACGCGGCCACAGGAGTTTGCGGTCGTTGAGGTGTTTTTGTGGTTCGGTCCAATAACCCCAATTGAATTGCTCGCCGGTGACCGCGTATTGCAACAGCATTGGCGTGCGGATGATTGGTGAATTGTCGGTGCCGCCAGCTTCCAGAACGAGGACCGAGACGGACGGGTCGCGCGACAGGCGCTCCGCCACCGTGCAGCCGGCCGAGCCGGCGCCGCAAATGATATAGTCGTAGTCGAGCTTACTCATTGCCTGCCTCCGTCATCCCCGCTTCGGTCTCGGAGGCGGACATCTCGCCATAGTGGGCGGCAAGGGCGCGCATCGCGATGATCGACTCCTCGGTCCGGGCACTCCACGTGGTGTCGGCCGCGGTGCGGGCGATGACGATATTGCGGCGTTCATCGACCCAGACATACTGGCCGTAGACGCCAGCCATGAAGTATTCCCCGTCATGGTTCTCCGGCACCCAGAAGTGCAGGCCATAGCCGCGATGGGCGTAGACCGAATCGGGCCCGGCCTCCTGGAAGGGCGCATTCGGTCGGGTCGCTTGGGCAACCCAGCCTTCGGGCAAGAGACGCGCGCCGTCCCAGACCCCGTCCTGCAGATAGAACTGGCCGAAGCGGGCATAGTTCTCGAGCGTGGCATTGAGGCAGCAATAGCCGATCGCCATGCCGTTCTCGCCGGGGATGTTTTGGTTCCAGTAGGCCTCGCCGGTCATGCCGAGCGGCTGCCAGATGCGGTCCTGGACGATATTGGCCAGATTGTCGTTATAGACACCGCGAACGACCGCCGAGAGCACCTGGGTATTGGCACTGACATAGTGCAGGTCTTCGCCGGGCGCGCGATTGCGCTCGATCTCGCCAACCAGACGGTCAATGTTCTGGCCATAGATATTGGCGCCTAGAAAGAGACGGCGGATGTCCGAATTCGGGGCGTTATAGTCCTCCTCGAAATCCATGCCCGCCGACATCATCAGGAGATGGCGCAGTGTCGTGTCGCCATAGTCCGTACCGCCATATTGCGGCGCGAACATTTCGGCGCTCTGGTCGAGATTGGCGATTCGGCCATCCTGCATGGCCATGGCGATCAGGGTCGCGACATAGCTCTTGCCGACAGACCAGGATGTGTGGCGAGTGTCGGCATCGGCGCCGAGGCGGTAGGTCTCGTAAACGACCTCGCCATCATGCAGCACCATAAGGCCCGTTGTGTCACTTTCGGCCATCCAGTCATCAAGGGTCCGGTCGGCGCCGTCAAACTGGTAGCTGATCGCTACCGATTGAAGATTCCGCGGCAAATGAGCGGCTGAGTCGGATGGATTGATCGCGCGCCAGGGGAAGACATCGCTCATGTTGGAAAATGTTTCAACAAGCCGTTCGGGCTGGGTGGCGGCCTGGATTTCCGCTGGCGAATACTCGGACCAGGGGCGGTAGAACCAGCCTGCTGCGGCGAGCGCGCCGGCGCTGAAAATTATGACTAAGCCAATGATAAGTTTCTTCATTTTTCTCCCCATGACAGCGATTTGAACGCTGTTCACTGTTTACCGTATCAGAGTTGGGACAGGAGAAAAGGGTCAGATTTCCGCCGGCATTTCAAAACGCTGGGTGAGGTATCCGTGCATCAGGCCGGGCATGTTTTTTGCGCAGTCAGGATAAACCGGCTGACAGCGGTGTCGAGCGGTGTTCATATATTGGACAGATGCGCGGAATGGTTGGCTAATAAAACCGCGCCACAGGGGAGAAATTCCAATGAAACTGTTTTCCAAAGCCGTCGCGATGGGCACGACGGCTATTCTGAGCGGGCTTTTTGCGGGTAGCGCGATGGCTCAGGTCGACGTGATCACCGTGACATCCCAGAAGCGCGAGCAGACGCTTCAGGACACGCCGGTCTCGGTCGCCGTTGTGACCGGCGAGCAGATCGAGCAATCGCAGATTCGCGATGCCGCGGACCTGCAGACCCTGGTCCCGTCGCTTCGGGTTTCCGAGTTTGCGACGTCCACCAACACCGAGTTCAACCTGCGCGGCGTTGGCACGTCGAGCTTCAACCCGGGCCTCGAGCCGTCGGTCGGCGTCTTCATTGACGGCGTTTACCGTCCGCGCTCCGGCTCCGCGATCAACGACTTGATGTCGGTTGAGCGCGTCGAGGTCATCCGGGGACCGCAGTCCACGATTTTCGGCCGCAATACGCCGGCCGGTGTCGTCAGCATCATCACCCAGGCGCCGGATTTTGATTTCAACTATGCCGGCGAAGTGACGGTCGGAAATTACGGCATGCGCCAAGCGCGCGGCACCGTGACCGGCCCGCTGTCTGACAACGCAGCTTTCCGTCTGGAAGGCAATGTCCACCAGAATGACGGCTATATTGAAGTCGTTGATGGCCGCGAGGCCAATAACCGCGACCGTATGAGCATTCGCGGCCAGTTGCTGTTCAACCCGAGCGACAATACCGAAGTCCGCATCATCGCGGATTGGGGTGATATCGACGAGAATTGCTGTGCGGCACCGTTCGCCTTTTATGATCCGATCGACCTCGCGGCGCTTGTCGGCCTTGGCGGTACGGCGGTTCCGGCTGATCCCAATGGCGGCGACACGATCGCCATTGACGGTGACCTGAACACCCAGCTGACCACGCAGGGTATTTCGGCCCAGGTCGACCATGATTTCGACAGCTTCACCTTCACCTCGATCACGGCCTTCCGTAATTATGATGAGGACCAGCTGTTTGACGCCGACTTCTCTGACCTCGACCTGGTCAGCCTGCGTCACATCCAGAACCAGTATGACAGCTTCACCCAGGAATTCCGCCTGACCTCGACCGGCGACAATATGGTCGACTGGATGTTCGGCGGTTTCTATTACAACAACGAGCTGAGCTTCGATAATTCGACGCCTTATGGTGCGGATGCCCGCGCCTTCTTCGATGCGGCGTCAGCGCCGGCAGTGGCCGACCTCGTTGCTTCGTTCGGACTTCCGGCCGGTACGGGCGGCGTCTCGCTGCTTGAGATCTTCCTCGACATGAACCAGGCCGCTGGCGTTGGCGCCTTCGTGCCGCTGGCGTCAGGCAATGGCGCGCTTCCGACCACGCCGGCTGAAGGCTTTGTTGCCACCAGCCACGGCCTGATTTCGGAAAGCTATCAATACGACACCAATGCCTGGTCGGCGTTCGGCCAGATCGATTGGCATCTCACCGACCAGTTCACGGTGACGCTGGGTGGTCGCTATTCCGACGAAGACAAGGAAATGGTCACGGCCATCAACCAGCCGGGTCCGTTGTCGGCCTTCTCCTTTGTCGATCTGGCACAGGATCTGCGCCTGGTGACGCCGGGTACCTGTGATCCGGGCCTCTTCCCGGTCATTGGCGGCGATGCCTGTGCGTATCTGGTGCCGTCGATCCTGTTTGGTCAGGCTCAGGCCGAAGCCTTGGCAGGCGATCCGACCTTGTTGAATACGCTGATCGGCCTCGGCATTTCGCCGACCGCTCCGCTGCCGGCGGCATTTGCCAGTAATCCGGACCTCAATCCGCTGCTCGCTTTCACGGCCTTCCAGAACTTCCCGCCGGTCAATGCAGCCGACTTCCCGACCTCGCGTAACGACACCAACTTCTCGGGCAATATTATCCTGTCCTATGATGTGTCGGACACGTTCAACGTCTATGCGAGCTACGCGACGGGCTTCAAGCCGGGCGGTTTCAACGTCTCGACCAATGCCGCCTTCACCGGCGTTTTCGAGTTCGAGGAAGAGACCGCAGAGAGCTTTGAAGTGGGGGCCAAAGGGTCCTTTGACGGCGGTCGCTTCGTCTACGCGCTGGCCTACTTCAACCAGGAAATCACTGATTTCCAGACCAACAATTTCGTCGGCAATGGCTTCGCACTCGAGAATGCCGGTTCGATTGAAGTCTCCGGTCTTGAGTTCGAGGGGCAGTGGGCACCGACCGACAATCTGCTCGTCACCGGTGGTTTCACCTACCTGTTCGAAAGCATCTACGGCGAATATCTCTACGCGCCGTGCCCGGACAGCTTTGATTCGACCGATCCGAATTTCGCGCTTTGCGTGCCAGGTGCCGAGCGCACCAATGGTGCCGGCGTGACCGCACTCTTCAACGACCTGACCGGTCGTGACCGCGGCAATTCGGAATTCGTGGCGGCGATGACGGCGACCTACACGCACCAGGTCGGTGACAATATGGAGATGTCCTGGCGTGGCGAGATGAGCCACATCTCGGATTTCTCGCACACCACCAGCCAGGACCCGCGTCCGTTCGCAAACCAGGATGCCTTTCAGCTCTACAACGCGTCGGTGACGCTCGGTGCCGATGACGGCGCTTGGGCCTTGCAGGTGTGGGGTCGGAACATCTTTGACGAGAATTACACCAAGGGCGGTTTCCCGTCGGTTGGTTATCTCGGCACCAGCTACAACGCCTATCCGGGTGATCCGCAGACCTACGGCATCACGCTGCGTGTTCGCGGCTAGTGAACATTGTTCAAATAAGCGTATGATCGCGGGCGGGAACCAGGTGTTCCCGCCCGTTTTCATGTGCGGCGGAGCCAGTGATGGGATTGTTTTTCCTGATTGTCGGATCAGTGGTCGGCGTCAGTGTCATGGTGTTTTTCAACGCCCGGCTGGGTATCAGCACCCAGGCGAAGCTGAGCGGGTTGGACGAGGCGATCATGCGCCTCGATACGGACCGCGTCGGCTTTGAAGCCGGCGAGGGGGTGCTCGCCCCAGACGGCGAGGGCGCCCTGGTCGCCGAACGCTCCGGCGCGTGTCTTGGTCTTGTGGTGGCGCGCGGCAGCGACTTCGTGATCCGCTATCTCGGCCCCGGCAGCGTCCGTGATGTGGCCATCGACAACGACCATACGCTTCACCTGCGTCTCAATGATTTTGTCTTCGCACCGGCCCGCTTGCGCTTTGACAGCGCCGAGATCGCCGCAGACTGGGCCGAGCGGCTCACTGCCCTGCAGGCGGTCGCCGTCGAGGTCGCGCCCCTTCAGGCAGGGGCAAGGAGCTAAAGATGGACGTTCCCGCCTTTGTCCAGAACTGGAACCCGATCACGCTGGCGATTCCGTTCTTCACCCTGTCCGTTTTTGCCGAGATGCTGCATGCGCGCCTGACCGGCAAGACCCGGTTTGAAACCCGCGACACCGCGGCCAGCCTGGTCATGGGGCTGGGCAATAATGTGTCCTCGATCGTGTTCGGCATCCTGCTTGGTGGTTGGTCGGTCTTCGTCTATGAGCACCGCCTGCTGGATATCTCTTTCGCCTGGTGGGTCTGGGTGATCGCCTTCGTGCTTGATGATTTCTTGTATTACTGGTCGCACCGTTTTGCTCACACCGTGCGCTGGTTCTGGGCCGACCACATCGTCCATCACTCGTCACAGCACTACAATCTCACGACGGCCCTGCGCCAACCCTGGATCAGCCCATTGACCCTGAAATTCCTATGGCTTGGTTCGGCCATGGTCTTCCTGGGCTTTCATCCGGCCATGGTTGCTTTTGTCGGCGCGCTCAACCTGATCTACCAGTTCTGGATCCATACCGAGGCGATCAAGCGTTGCCCGGCCTGGTTCGAGGCGGTGATGAACACGCCGTCGCACCACCGCGTCCATCACGCCACCAACCCGATTTATCTCGACAAGAACTACGCTGGCATTTTCATCATCTGGGACAAGATGTTCGGCACTTTCCAGGTCGAACGCGCCGACGAACCCTGCCGCTATGGCATCGTCAAGAATCTGGGCACCTACAACCCGATCAAGATCTGTCTGCATGAATGGATGGGTATCGTGAAGGACATGGCCGGCGCCAAGTCCCTCAAACACGCAGCGATGTATCTGCTCGCCCCGCCTGGCTGGTCGCCGGACGGCTCGCGCGAGACGTCCAAGCAGCTCCTTGCCAAATGGCAGGCCCGTCAGGCCGCCCAGCCCAAGCCCGAATCCGAAGCGGCAGAGTAGCGGCGGAGAACCGCTGAGCGGGTGATAGGGGCAAGCGGTTGGCGCCTTTACCCGCTCCGGCGATTTCGGATCACGTTCCACTGTGACGATCGGCGCGTGTATTTCAGACCTGCTGCGTTTGCCATGACGGTCACGAAGTCTCTGCACCCAATCGCGCATCCCGCCTTGTATTACGACGCTCACCCGGTCTAATGGGCGTCAAACACGAACCCACCGGAATCGCCCCATGCGCCTGTCCCGCTACTTCCTGCCCGTCCTCAAGGAAACGCCCTCTGACGCCGAGATCGTGTCGCACCAGCTGATGTTGCGCGCCGGCATGATCAAGCAGCAGGCGGCGGGGATTTATGCCTGGTTGCCGCTGGGCCATCGCGTGCTGAAGAAAATCGAGCAGATCGTGCGCGAGGAACAGGACAGGGCCGGCGCCGTCGAACTCCTGATGCCGACCATCCAGTCGGCGGATCTGTGGCGCGAAAGCGGGCGTTATGAGGATTATGGCGACGAGATGCTGCGCATCACCGACCGTCATGATCGCGAGCTGCTCTTCGGGCCGACCAATGAGGAAATGATCACCGAGATTTTCCGCTCATACTGCAAGTCCTACAAGGACTTGCCGAAAATGCTTTACCACATCCAGTGGAAATTTCGTGATGAGCGCCGGCCCCGTTTCGGGGTCATGCGCGGTCGTGAATTCCTCATGAAGGACACTTATTCCTTCGATGTCGACGAAGCGGCGGCCCGGCGCTCCTACAACCGCATGTTCGTGGCCTATCTCAACACTTTCTCGCGGCTTGGCCTCAAGGCTGTGCCGATGAAGGCCGATACCGGTCCGATCGGCGGCGATCTCAGCCACGAATTCATCGTGTTGGCCGAAACCGGCGAGAGCGAGGTTTTCTGCCATGCCGATCTCGTCGAGATGGGTGCGCCGGGACTGGATGTCGATTTCGATGGCGATCTGCAGCCCTATGTCGACCAGCGCACGGCGCTCTATGCGGCGACCGACGAGATGCACGAGCCTGAGCAGTTCGCCGCCGTCCCGAAGGACCGACAGCTCTCGGCCCGCGGCATCGAGGTCGGTCATATCTTCTATTTCGGCACCAAGTATTCTGAACCGATGAAGGCGCTGGTCCAGCATCAGGATGGTCAGCCGCGTGCCGTGCATATGGGCTCTTATGGTGTTGGCGTGTCGCGACTTCTGGGCGCGATCATCGAGGCGCATCATGACGAGAAGGGGTGTATCTGGCCGGAAAGCGTTGCGCCCTTTGGTGTCGGCATCATCAATATGCGCGTCGGCGACGCCGAGTGTGATGCGGCTTGTGAAACTGCTTATGCCGCGTTGGCCAAGGCCGGGCTCGACCCGCTCTATGACGACACCGACAATCGGGCGGGCGCCAAATTCGCGACCGCCGATCTGATTGGTTTGCCCTATCAGCTGGTTGTTGGTCCGCGTGGACTGAAAGAGGGCAAGATCGAGCTCAAGGTCCGCCGCAATGGTGAGACGCATGAACTCTCGCCCGAGGATGCGGTGGCGCGGCTCTCGGACCGGGCGTTCAGCGATGACTGAGGCGGCGCGCGGGACTGGCGAGGCATTAACGGGCGGGGCGCGCCCTTTCAGCCCCTATGAATTCCTGCTCGCCTTCCGCTATCTGCGGGCCCGCCGCAAGCATGGCGGCGTTGCCCTGATCGCCTGGATTTCCTTCGGTGGGATTGCGCTCGCCGTCACCGGCCTGATCGCTGTCATGTCGATCATGAATGGTTTCCGGGCTGAACTTTTCAGCCAGCTTCTCGGTTTCCAGCCGCATGTCTATGTCGATACACGTGAAATTCCATCTGACGATATAGATCGCCTGCTTGCGGAAATCGAAGCGATGACCGGCGTCAAAAGCGCCGACCCGGTGGTGACCGGTCAGGTCCTGGCCTCGTCCGAGCGTTACGAATCCGTGCTTCAGGTGCTCGCGGTGCGGCCGTCCGATCTCGCCCGGATGGATGTGATCCAGTCCGGCGATGATCCCCGCAGTCTGACCGGCATCCAGTATGGCGATCTCGAGACCTTTGGTGACGGGCATAATGGCGGCGATGGCATCGTCATCGGGACCGGCGTGGCCCAGCGACTTGGCGTGACGATCGGTGACCGGGTCACTTTCACGGCCGCCCGCGCCGCACCGACCGCCTTCGGCATCCGGCCGCAGCAAAAAGCCTATTATGTCGAGGCGATCATCGCGGCCGGTGTCTCCACCATCGACAATAATCTCGCCTACATGCCGCTGGATCAGGGTCAGCTCTATTTCAACCGTGGGGACGTGGTCGACACGATCCAGATCCGTCTCGACATTCCGGAAATGGCACCGCAATTTGTCGCCCCGATCCGCGCCCTCGCAGGTCCGAATGCGCTGGTCTATGACTATACAAGGCTTGATCCGGCCTTCTTCAACGCCTTGCAATTCGAGCGCACGGCGATGCGACTGATCCTGTCCATCGTGGTGGCGATCGCGGCCATGAACATCATTTCCGGCTTGGTCATGCTGGTGAAGAACAAGTCGCGCGATATCGCCATACTGCGTACGATGGGCGCGACCCGAGCCTCGGTGATGCGGGTTTTCCTGATTGTGGGCGCCAGCATCGGCATGGCCGGTACGCTGGCCGGCCTGTTGCTGGGCATACTCTTCGTGACCTTTATCGGTCCGATCCAGGACTTCATCACCTGGACAACCGGGGCCCAGGTCTGGGATCCGAACGTCTATTATCTCTACCGCATCCCGGCCAAGATGGATTGGGGCGAGGTGGCCTTCATCTCGATCTTCGGGCTGGCCGTTTCCCTGCTGGTGACTTTGCCGCCGGCCTGGCGGGCGGCGCGTCTCGATCCGGTGGAGGCGCTGCGTTATGAGTGATTTCGTTCTCGAACTCGACGCGATCGACCGCACCTATGTCACCGAGGCCGGGGAATTGCCGGTGCTGCGCGGCGCCAGTCTCAGCCTGTCGCCCGGCGAGATTGTCGGCCTGGTCGGTCCGTCCGGATCTGGCAAGTCGTCTCTTTTGCACGCGGCCGGCCTGCTCGAACGCCCCAATGCCGGCGATGTGCGGGTGAGGGGGCGGGCAACACGTGAGCTGTCGGATCGTGATCGCACCGCGATCCGGCGTCGCGAAATCGGCTTTGTCTACCAGTTTCACCACCTCCTGCCCGAGTTTGATGCGCTGGAGAATATCGTCCTGCCGCAATTGATCGGCGGCGTTCCGGCGCGCAAGGCGCGCGAACGGGCGGAGTTGCTGCTGACCCAGCTGGGTCTAGGCGACCGGATCCTGCACCAGCCCTCGCAATTGTCCGGCGGCGAACAGCAGCGGGTTGCGATTGCCCGCGCCCTGGCCAATCGCCCGCACGTGCTGCTGGCCGACGAGCCAACCGGCAATCTCGATCCAACAACGTCCGAGAAGGTGTTCGACGCTTTCCGGGAGACGGTGAAGGCAGAGGGCGCCGCGGCCCTGGTCGCGACCCATAATCACGAGCTGGCCGGTCGCATGGATCGCATTCTCACCTTCGCCGACGGGCATCTCACGCCGTATGTCGCCGACTGAGGTCTGATAGCTTCAAAACCACACTGAAACAAAAGTGGAACATTTCGCTTGACGGCGCGTCTTTGCCGAAATAGAACAAAGGCAGAACAAGCGTTTTGGGGAGAGTGTCATGCGCCGGGTTGTTCAAGATGTTTCCGCCGCCACCGCCGTTTTGGGTTTTGCCTGGATGATCGCGATGTGGGGATCGGTTCTCGGCGCGGCCTGAACCGGTTAAACTGATTGATCTGACTCGGTGGCGCCGACGGCGTCAGGTCCGGGCAGGGCGGGATCAGTTTTCAGGCCGGATGTCAGGAGAGCCCCATGGGCGCGCAATATCCATTTGTGCATTTGCGGGTGCGCTCGCCCTATTCGGTCCTGGAAGGCGCCATTCGCATGCCGAAAATGGTCGAGGTCTGCCAGACCCATGGCATGCCGGCCATCGCGCTGACTGACACGAACAACCTGTTCGGAGCGCTGGAATTTTCCGAAGTCCTGTCGGGCGCCGGTGTGCAGCCGATTGTCGGCTGCACACTCAAGGTCCGGCTCAGTGACCCGCATCCCGGCGAACGCGCGGAGCCTGATGGCACGCTGGTACTGCTGGCCCAGGATGAGGTCGGCTATGGCAATCTCATGGCGCTCTCCAGCGCGGCCTATCTGGATGTGGACGGGTCGGAAGAACCGCATGTGCCGATGGCACTGGTCCTGGAACACGCCGCCGGGCTGATCTGTCTGACGGGGGGGCCTGATGGTGTGCTGAACCGGCTGGTCACTAGCGGACGTCAGCCCGAGGCTGGCGGGTTTCTCGGCCAGTTGGAAGCCGCCTTCGGTGACCGCCTCTATGTCGAATTGCAACGCCACGGGCTGGCACCGGAACTGGAAGCGGAAGACTGGCTGGTCGAGACGGCCTATGCACGGGATCTGCCGCTGGTGGCGACCAATGAGGCGTATTTTCCCGACGCCTCAATGCACAAGGCACATGACGCGCTGTTGTGCATCTCGGAGAGCTCCTTCGTCTCGGTTGCCGATCGGCGCCGGGTCACGGCCGATCACTACCTGACCACGCCGCAGGAAATGAATGAGCGCTTCGCTGACCTGCCGGAAGCGCTGAACAATACGGTTGAGATCGCCCGCCGCTGCGCTTTCCGGGTGCGCACCCACGCGCCCATCCTGCCGAGTTTTCCGACAGTGGGCGGCCGTGACGAGGGCGAGGAATTGGTTGCCCGTGCCCATGAAGGCCTCGCCGAGCGTCTCGCCAGCATTAATCCGGCGGCACCGGAAACTGAATATCGCGAACGCTTGGATTTCGAACTCGGCATTATCCGCCAGATGGGCTTTCCGGGCTATTTTCTGATCGTTTCGGACTTCATCCAGTGGGCCAAGAACAATGATATTCCCGTCGGGCCGGGGCGGGGGTCAGGCGCCGGTTCACTGGTCGCCTACGCACTGACCATCACCGATCTCGATCCGCTTCGTTTCGGCCTTCTGTTCGAACGCTTCCTCAATCCGGAACGGGTCTCGATGCCCGACTTCGACGTCGATTTCTGCCAGGAGCGGCGCGGCGAGGTGATCCGCTATGTCCAGGAACAATACGGCCATGACCGGGTCGCCCAGATCATCACCTTCGGGACCTTGCAGGCCCGAGCTGTGGTACGCGATACTGGCCGGGTCCTCCAGCTTCCGCTCGGCCTCGTCGACCGTCTCGCCAAGATGGTGCCGGCCAATCCCGCCAATCCGGTCACGCTGGCCCAGGCGCTGGATATCGAACCACGGTTGCGCGAAATGCGCCGCGATGACGACTCGGTCGATAGCCTGCTGACTGTGGCGCTGAAGCTGGAAGGGCTTTACCGCAACGCCTCGACCCACGCCGCCGGCGTGGTCATTGGCGATCGCAAACTGTCTGAGCTTGTCCCGCTCTATCGCGATCCGCGTTCCGATATTCCCGCGACCCAGTTCAACATGAAATGGGTCGAGCCGGCCGGACTCGTGAAATTCGACTTTCTCGGTCTCAAGACCCTGACCGTCATCGCCCGGGCGCTGGGCTATATCGCCTCGGCAGGCAAGGATGTGCCGGATATCGAGGGCATTGATTTCGACGACCAGGCGACCTTCGACCTGTTGCAGTCGGGTCATGCGATCGGCGTGTTCCAGCTGGAATCGTCGGGCATGCGCGATACGCTCAAGAAGATGAAGCCGGATGCGATCGAGGACCTGATCGCCCTGATCTCGCTGTATCGACCGGGCCCGATGAAGAATATTGACGTCTATGTCGATCGCAAATTCGGCCGGGCCGAGGTCGATAATCTCCACCCCGATCTCGAAGGCGTGCTGTCGGAAACCTATGGCGTCATCATCTATCAGGAACAGGTGATGCAAATCGCCCAGATCCTGTCGGGTTACTCGCTCGGTGAAGCCGACCTTCTGCGTCGGGCCATGGGCAAGAAGAAGAAGGAGGAGATGGACAAGCAGAAAGTCCGTTTCCTCGAGGGCGCCGAGAAAAACGACGTCAGCCGCGAGAAGGCCTCCTATATTTTCGAACTGGTGGCCGAGTTTGCCGGCTACGGATTCAACAAATCGCACGCCGCCGCCTATGCCGCCATCGCCTACCGGACCGGCTATCTGAAAGCCAATTATCCGGTCGAATTCATGGCCGCCCTGATGTCGCTGGACGCGGCCAATACTGACAAGCTGGCCGCTTTCTTCCAGGAAATCCGGCGCATGAAGATCGAGGTGCGGCCGCCCGACGTGAATGCCTCGCAAGCGGATTTTTCGGTCGAGGAGGGCGCGATCCGCTTTGCCCTTGGCGCGATCCGGAATGTCGGGTTTGTCGCCATGGAACACATCGTCGCCGAGCGTGAGGCTAATGGGCCGTTCTGCGATCTCTATGATTTTGCCGAACGCATTGATCCGCGCCAGGTCAACAAGCGCACCTTTGAAAACCTCGCCAAGGCCGGTGCCTTCGACTCGCTCGATCCTGACCGGGCGCGTGTCATGGCGTCCGCCGAGACGCTGATCTCGATGGCGCAGCACGCCGCCGAGCAACGCGAAAGCGCCCAGGCCAGCCTGTTTGGCGGTGGCGGTGAGGAAGCGCTTCTGGAACGGCCGCGCCTGCCAGAACCCGACCCCTGGACGGCGACCGAACGTCTGGATGCGGAATTGTCCGCCATCGGCTTTTACCTGTCCGGCCACCCGCTCGACGATCTGGCCGAGCATCTGGCCGGACGCGGCGTGGTCTTTTTCGCTGAAGCGCCGGGCCGCGTGGCAGACGGAGCCACCGCCCTGCGCCTGGCCGGCATGGTCCGGCGCCGCCAGGAGCGGGTCTCCAACAAAAACGGTGAGCGCTTCGCCTGGACGACTCTGTCGGATCCGACCGGGGAATTCGAGATCTTCGTCAATTCCGAGCTGTTGCGGACCTCACGCGAAATTCTCGATAGCGGCCAGGCTGTTCTGGTCAATTGTCGGGTCGATGAGCGCGATGAGCAGATATCCTTCTTCGCCGACCGGATCGAACCACTCGACACCAAGGTATCGGCCGAGCGTTTGCGGATACGTCTTGATGTGGCTGAGGCCCTGGCGGGCGTGCATGCCCGGCTGGAGCGGGCCAATGGTCGCAAAGATGCGTCCCATGACGCCGTGATCGACCTGTTGATGCCGCTGCGCGATGGCGGCGAAATCGAGCTGCGCCTGCCCGGTCGCCACAGCGCCGACGCCGCCCTTCAGGCGGCGCTCAAGGGCGTGAAGGGTGTGGCCTCGGTGGAGACGGTGTAATGCCCGGGTGGTGGGTGATGGTCGAAGTGTCCGCCCTTGATGTGCGATCCGCGGCGAGTGGAAAAACTCTCCGCGGATATACAACCTCCGGCCTCATACTGGCTCGTGATCTGACTGAATTGGAAAGTAAAGCAATCCAGTTCGCGGCGCAGCACTATAAATGCAATGATCTCGCCGGACTGGATCGAGCCCGGGCACCCGTGTTTCGCCTGATTGAAAGGCGTCCGTGTCGCGCGTTGAATTGGTGGTCAAGCCGTCTGCGCCAGCGTCACGCTTTGCGTCGGGGCGGCAGCTGGTGGAGCGATGACGAAGATGGTGATCCCGGTACCCAACCCCGAGCACCGGACTAGTCATCCGCACGGGCATCCCAGCGCTGCGTTTGCGGCGGTCTCGTGTGCTTGCCAACCTGTCTTTGCTCGCCGAGAGCTGGCCAACAAACGCCCCGACGCGGCACTGCAGGCTGCCCTGAAGGGTGTGGCCTCGGTCGAGACGGTGTGATCCAGCGGCATCCGCGTTCAGAGCCGGCATCCCGTTGTCGGCAAGGGGCTGTGCCAGGCAAGATCGAGCACCCGTGCCGGATCTGCAGGCTTGCGTGAGATCAACGCGCTGGCAATAGTCTCGCGATCCAAAAGGGGGATGAATCGATGATGCGATATTTGACTGCCGGATTGCTGGCTCTGTCTGCCAGCTCGCAGGTGATGGCCCAGGAGACGCCCGACGCGCTGCTGCAGGCCTTCATTGCCGCAATCGAGGCGGAAGACTCGCAGGCCTTGGCCGGCCTTTATGTTGAAGATGCCGACAGTTACACGCCCAGCGCCAATCATGCCCGCGGCCGCGCTGCGATCGCGGCTGACTGGCAGGGCTTTTTTGATGCCTTCGACAATATCGAGCTCGAGATCGACGCGCATGGCTCGGCCCATTCCGGCACGACCCATGCCGCCTGGGGTCTCTGGACCCTGTCCCAAACGCCCGCCGGCGGCGGCGAGTCCTTCGTGCTGACAGGACGTTTCATGGATGTCCAAACCCAAATTGATGGGCGCTGGTATTATGTCGCGGACCATTCCTCGGCATCGCCGGTTGCGGTTGCGATGGACCCCGACTGAGCCCAGTTTGTGGCGTCGGGGGATGGCTTCAGGGGCAGCCCCGGCGCCAATGGTGAGCCTGTCAGCGGCGTGGCCGCTGCGGCGCAAGCCAGCACTGCTTTTCCGGCGGCCTCACGCGCTTGCCAAGGCGACCTTGCGAGCCTATAAGCCGCGCCATTACGCACACGGGGCTACGTCCGGTCTTTGGCCTGACGCTCCGGTGTCGCCTGCAGGTGCAGGTGGCTCCGCTCCGTGGAGGCCAACCGGAAAAGGAAAACACGATGGCTCTCCCTGATTTCAGCATGCGTCAGCTGCTTGAAGCTGGTTGTCACTTTGGACACCAGACCCACCGCTGGAACCCGAAGATGAAGGATTTCATTTTTGGTGAGCGGTCCAACATTCACATTATCGACCTGTCCCAGACCGTCCCGCTGCTGCACCAGGCCCTGGTGAAAGTGCGCGAAACGGCGGCCAAGGGTGGCCGGGTCCTGTTCGTCGGCACCAAGCGCCAGGCTTCCGAGCCGCTGGCCCTGGCTGCCGGTCGCTGCGCCCAATACTATATGAACCAGCGCTGGCTCGGCGGTACGTTGACCAATTGGCGCACGATTTCCAACTCGATCGCCCGTCTGCGCGAGCTGGAAAGCATGTTTGAAGGTGAGGGCGGCCTGGCCGGTCTGACCAAGAAAGAACAGCTGATGCTGACCCGTGAGCGCGAAAAGCTTGATCGCTCGCTCGGTGGTATCAAGGACATGGGCGGCACGCCGGACCTGATGTTCGTGATCGACACGAACAAGGAAGGCATCGCCATCCAGGAAGCCAAGAAGCTGGGCATTCCGGTCATCGCCGTGGTCGATACCAATTGCGATCCGGACCTGATCGACTTCCCGATCCCGGGTAATGACGACGCCAGCCGTGCGATCTCGCTTTACTGCGACCTGATCGCCGACGCTGTTCTTGACGGCATGAGCGACAGCCAGATGGCGATGGGCATGGATCTCGGCGAAGCCGAAGCACCGGTCGAGACCCTGATCGAAGCCGAAGCGGCTCCGGTTGATGAGGCTCCGGCCCAGGAAGCACCCGCGAAGGAAGCTGCAGCAGAAGAGGCCCCGGCCGCGGACGCCGCACCGGAAGCTGATGCGGCCGCCACGGACACGTCATCCGAATCTGACAAGACCGAAGCGTAACGTTTCGATCCAAAGCGAAATCCAGGAGAAACCGATGGCTGCCATTACCGCTGCTCTCGTGAAGGAACTGCGCGAAAAAACCGGCGTAGGCATGATGGACTGCAAGAAGGCGCTGAGTGAAAACGACGGCGACTTCGAAGCCGCCGTTGATTGGCTGCGCAAGAAAGGCCTGTCCAAGGCTGCCAAAAAGGCTGATCGCGTTGCTGCCGAAGGTCTCGTCGCCGTTGCCACCGATGGTGGCAAGGGTGCCGTGGTCGAAGTGAACTCGGAAACCGATTTCGTGGCCCGGAATGAAAAATTCCAGGCCACAGTCAAGGAAATCGCCTCGCTCGCCATTGGCGGATCGGGCGATGTTGCCGAGATCAAGGCCTCTTCGCTGGCCTCCGGTTCCACGGTCGAAGATCATCTCACCAACCTGATCGCCACGATCGGTGAGAACATGGCCCTGCGCCGTGCCGCCGTCGTGACCGCTGAACCGGGTGTCGTTGCGTCCTACGTCCACAATCCGGCTGTTGCCGACATGGGTGCCATCGGCGTGCTCGTTGGCCTGAAATCGGATGGTGACAAGGACAAGCTGGCCGAGCTCGGCCGCAAGATCGCCATGCACGTCGCCGCCGGTTCGCCGGCCGTCGCCGTCTCGGTTGATGTTGACGGTGTCGATAGCGCGATCGCCGACAAGGAACGCGAAGTCTTTGCCGACCAGGCCCGCCAGTCTGGCAAGCCGGAAGCCATCGTCGAAAAGATGGTCGAAGGCCGCATGCGCAAATTCTATGAGGAAGTCGTGCTGTTGAAGCAGGCTTTCGTGATGGATCCGGATTCGACGATCGAACAGGTCCTCGAAGCCGCAGCCAAGGATGTTGGCGCACCGGTCACCATTTCGGGCTTCGTCCGCATGGCGCTGGGTGAAGGCGTCGAGAAGGGTCCGGAAGAGGATTTTGCAGCCGAAGTCGCTGCGGCCTCCGGCCAGTCCTGATCCTCGTTGACAACAAGCGGCGGCGCTTTTCAGCGCCGCCGCTTTCTATATGCTGCACGCCGTGACTGATTCCTCTGCATCCGGGCCGGCTGATGGCCAGGCGGGCGCGCCGAAATTCCGGCGCGTACTGCTGAAAGTTTCTGGTGAAGCCCTGATGGGTTCCCAGAGTTACGGTATCGATATCGATACGGCTGACCGGATTGCGCGCGAAGTCGCTGCGGCCGTCACGCGCGGCACAGAAATGTGCCTCGTGATCGGTGGTGGCAATATCTTCCGCGGCCTGTCCGGCGCCGCCAAGGGCATGGACCGGGCCGCTGCCGACTATATGGGCATGCTGGCTACCGTCATGAACGCGCTGGCGATGCAGACCGCGCTCGAGCGGATCGGCGTCCAGACGCGGGTGCAGTCGGCCATTCCCATGACCACGGTGTGCGAACCCTATATTCGCCGTCGCGCCACCCGGCACATGGAAAAGGGCCGCGTCGTGATCTTTGCGGCCGGCACCGGCAATCCCTTCTTCACCACCGATACTGCTGCCGCACTACGCGCTGCCGAGATGGGGTGCGATGCGCTGTTGAAGGGCACACAGGTCGATGGCGTTTACTCCGACGATCCACGCACCAATCCGGATGCCGAACGCTATGACCAGCTTGATTATCTCGACGTGCTGACCCGTGACCTTCGGGTCATGGATGCCTCGGCGGTGACGTTGATGCGCGAAAATGCGATACCGATTGTCGTGTTTGACATTCACAAGACGAATGGTCTTGCACGGGTGCTGGCCGGGGAGGGCCTGTGCACCATGATCGGCAAGATGAAGACCGACGTGTCAGCCGGCTGAACCAGGAAAGAGCAAGAACACCATGAGTGACGAGTATGACGAGAATGATCTGAAGCGGCGCATGGACGGGGCCATCGAGGCCCTGCGCAAGGAATTCGCAGGTCTGCGGACCGGTCGCGCCAGTGCCGGTCTGCTCGATCCGATCAAGGTTGAAGCCTATGGTGCCCTGACGCCGATCAACCAGCTCGGCAATATCTCGGTTCCCGAGCCGCGCATGATCACGCTGCAGGTCTGGGACAAGTCCATGGTTGGCGCTGTCGACAAGGCAATCCGCAATTCCGGCATCGGTCTCAATCCGGTCATGGAAGGCCAGTTGCTGCGTATTCCGATCCCGCCGCTCAATGAAGAGCGTCGCGCCGAGATCGCCAAGCTGGCCGGCAGCTATGCCGAACATGCCCGTGTCGCGGTGCGCAATGTACGGCGTGACGGCATGGACGCGCTGAAGAAGATGGAGAAGGATGGCGACTTGTCCGAGGACGAGCAGAAGGCCTTCTCCGAAGACGTCCAGAAGCTCACCAATGAGGCGATCAAGCGCATTGATGAGAGTCTGAAGGGCAAGCAAGACGAGATCATGCAGGTCTAATCATGCCGTTTGGCGGAGCGAAAGAATGACTGACGACGCTCCTGCTGACCAGCCGGGTCCGGGCCATGCGGCCATCATCATGGACGGCAATGGCCGCTGGGCGAAGGCCCGCGGTCGTCCGCGTTCCTTCGGCCACAAGCGCGGGGTCGAGACGGTGCGGCAGATTGTTGAAGATGCCGGTGATCTCGGCGTCCGCTATCTGACGCTGTTCTCCTTTTCGACCGAGAACTGGAACCGGCCGGCGGACGAGGTCGGGGCTTTGTTCGAGCTTCTCAAACATTATGTCGAGGCCGATCTGGAAGGCCTGGCCCGCCGTGGCGTGCGGATCCGCATTGTCGGTCGCCGCGACAATCTGGGCTCGGATCTGACCGCGATCATTGAGCGCGCCGAAGACCGGACCCGTGACAATGACGCCTTCCATCTCACTATTGCGTTCAATTATGGCGGGCGCGACGAAATCCTGCGGACCTGTCAGGCGATCGCCCGTGAGGCTGCAGACGGGCGCCTTGATCCCGATACGCTTGATGAGGCGACCCTTGGCACGCATCTCGACACCGTCGGCCTGCCCGATGTCGACCTGATGATTCGCACCAGTGGCGAGCAGCGCATTTCCAATTTCCTGCTCTGGCAGGCGGCCTATGCCGAACTCGTCTTTCTCGACGTCTTGTGGCCGGATTTCTCGCGCCAGGACCTGGCCCGGGCGATTGATCTCTACCGACAGCGCAGCCGGCGCTATGGAGGCGTGGATGCCGGCGCCGCGTGACCCGGTCTTCCGGCGTCGACTGATCTCCGCCCTGATCCTCGGCCCGCTGGCGGTCGTGCTTCTCTATCTTGGTGACCTGGCCTTTACGGCCTGGGTTGCTGCCTTTGCGGCCGCGATGGCGTGGGAATGGATTTACATGTCCGACCGCGACGCGCCGCCCGTTGCCTACGCCATCGCCTGTGCAACGGCGTCCGGAACCGTCTTGTTGGCCGGACAGACGAATGTGATCGACGCGCTCGCCTGGGGTGCGGCCGGGACGCTGGCCAGCGGGATCGAGCGCTGGCGGCGGGGTTGGTCGAGCGAGGTGCTCGGTGTGCTCTATGTCTCGCTGTCTGCGGCCCTGCTGGCCTCGATGCGGGCCATGCCGGATCACGGACTGCAGTCGGTCATCCTGTTGTTCGCCATCGTCTGGGCGGCGGACAGTGTCGCCTATCTGGTCGGTACCTGGGTCGGTGGCCCGAAACTCCTACCCCAGGCCAGCCCGAAAAAAACCTGGTCGGGCTTTCTCGCCGGCGTTGTTGCCGGCGGTGCGGCCGGGTGGGCGGCGGGCGGCCTTTTCGGTCTCGAGGCGTCCCGGGTCATTCCGTTTGCCGTGATCGTTGCGCTGGCCTCGGTTGGTGGCGATCTCGCCATGTCGATCTTCAAGCGCAGTTTCGGGGTCAAGGACTCAGGCACGCTGATCCCGGGGCATGGCGGCGTGCTGGACCGGGTTGATGCGCTGATGCTGGCGGTGATTGCTGCTGTCCTTGTCAATCGTATCTGGCCACTCGGCTGGGCTGCCGCATGACGGCCCGCCGGATTTCCATACTCGGGGCCACCGGCTCGGTGGGCTTGGCCACACTCGACCTGATCGGCCGGGCGACGCCCGGCACATTTCAGGTGGTTGCGCTGACCGCCAAGACCAATGCGGCCGAGCTGGCCCGGCAGGCGATCCGTTTCGGGGCTGAATGCGTCGCCATCGCGGACCCGGCGGCGGCACCGGCCCTGGAGGCGGCGCTCAAGGATCATCCCGGTATCGAGATCGGTGTCGGCGAGGACGCGGTCTGCGATGTCGCCGGACGCGATGCTGACTGGACCATGGCCGCCATCGTCGGTGCCGCCGGACTCAAGCCAACCTTGGCCGCCCTGCGCCAGGGGCGGGCGCTGGCCTTTGCCAACAAGGAATGCCTGGTCTGCGCCGGGGCGCTGTTCATGGATGAGGCCGCCCGCTGTGGCACCACGCTGTTGCCGGTCGACAGCGAGCATAATGCTGTCTTTCAGGTCTTCGATCCGGTCCAGCGCGCTGCCATTCGCTCGATCACGCTGACCGCATCGGGCGGCCCGTTCCGGGAAGCCAGTCGCGAGGATATGGCCCGTGCCACCCGAGCGGACGCCTTGGCACACCCTACATGGGAAATGGGGGCCAAGATCACCATCGACAGCGCCACCATGATGAATAAGGGGCTGGAGGTCATCGAGGCGTGCTGGTTGTTCGACCTGTCGCCGGATCGGGTCGAAGTGGTGGTGCATCCACAATCCATCGTGCATGGACTGGTGGAATATGCCGACGGATCGCTGCTGGCCCAGCTCGGCTCGCCGGACATGCGCACCCCGATCGCCAGCGCCCTGGCTTGGCCAAAGCGTATGTCGGCACCGGTTGAGCGCCTGCGCCTTGCGGAGATCGGCCGGCTCGATTTCCAGCCGCCGGACCTGACCCGTTTTCCGGCCATCCGGTTGGCTCGCGAGGCAATCGAGGCAGGGGGGATCGCCCCGGCCGTGCTCAACGCAGCCAATGAGATCGCCGTCGAGGCATTCCTGGCGGATCGCATCCGTTTCCTTGACATCGCTGCTAGCGTTGAAGAGGTTCTTGATCGCAGCTTGTCCGATGCAGACATGCCGCATGCGCTAACGGCTTTTGAAGATGTGTTCGCCATTGATGGTCGCGCGCGCCGGATGGCACGGGACTTGATGGCTGAGCGCTTGGCGAACCCATAACAACGGACATTTCATTCATGAGCCTGATTGGCAGCGGCTTTCTGACCATTTTCTCCTTTGTGTTCCTGATCTCGATTGTCGTCGTGATTCACGAGCTTGGGCATTATTGGGCAGGCCGCTTCTGCGGCGTTCATGCGGAAACATTCTCGATGGGATTCGGGCCGACCCTGGTCTCATGGCGGGACAAGCGCGGGACGGTATGGCGCGTTGCGGCACTGCCGCTGGGCGGCTATGTGAAATTCCTGGGTGATGCCGGCGCTGCCAGCGAGCCGGATGCCGACAAGCTGGCGCTGCTTCGCGAGCAGATGGGGGAGGCGGCGGACCGCTGCTATCATTTCAAGCCGATCTGGCAACGCGCCTTCATCACGGCAGCGGGACCGATTGCAAATTTCATCCTGGCGATTTTCATCTTTGCGAGCCATGCGCTGATTTTCGGCGATGAACAGGTTCAGCCCGTGATCGGTTTTGTCCAACCGGGATCGCCTAGCGAGGCGGCAGGTTTCGAGATCGGTGACCGTATTGTCCGGGTTGGGAACCGTGAGATCAGCGGCTTCATGGATATCAGCCAGGCGTTGTTCGACCGGGCCAATGATACCGTGTCCATCGACGTCGAGCGGGATGGCGCGTTGATCACGCTGGTCGCGACGCCGCAGCGTGTCGCCCAGGAAGACCGGTTCGGTGGGACCCGGAATGTCGGTCAGATTGGCATTGGCCCGTTCTACGAGCCGGTTATCGGCATGGTCGTCGAAGAGTCCCGCGGTGCAGCGGCCGGCTTTCGTGCGGGGGACCGCGTTGTCAGCGTCGATGGACAGACTGTCGAGACGTTTGGCCAGTTCAATACCCTGATCGGCGAACGCGACGGCGAACTCACAATTTTGGTTGAACGTGACGGATCGCAGCTTGAAATCATTGCCGACCCCGTCCCGCTCGCCGATATCGACCGCCGCAATCACGCTGCGCTGGAACGCCTGGGTCTCGGCAACGAGCTGGTGCTCCGCCAGCATCAAAGCTTCACCCTCCTGACCGCACCGGTTGAAGGCGCCCGGATGGTCTGGACAACGGTAACCAGCACCGCGAGCTATGTCGGGCGGATCGTGTCCGGCCGATCGTCGCCGGAATATCTGAACGGACCGATCGGAATTGCGACCGCCGCAGGCCAAGTGGCGCATGTCGCCGTTGATGACGCTGACAGCGTCGTGGAAGGTGCCGGTAATCTGCTGCGCAGGTTGATATTTGTCGCCGGTTTTCTCTCGGTCGGACTGGGATTGGTCAATCTTCTACCGATACCCATCCTCGACGGCGGGCATTTGGTGTATTACGCCTATGAAGCGGTGGCACGACGTCCGCTGAGCATGAAGGCACAGGCACTCGGTTTCCGGGTGGGGCTTGTTTTCGTGCTCGGTTTGATGCTTGTAGCGACCTGGAATGACCTGAATTATTTGCTCGGCCAGATTTTCTGATGAATGTCTGACCGGGCCCAGCAAGCGGCGATCTTCCATGGCGAGTGTTCTGCGTGTGCTCTTCGCAGCCCTGATGACTGTGACTGTGTCGGCTATAGCGTCGGCACAACAATCGGGTGCGGAAGTTCCCGCAACGACCCAGCCGGAGGTGCAGCAACCCGCGCCGGCGCCGGTAATCCGGCAAATCCTTGTCGAGGGAAATCAGCGGGTCGAGGCCGATACGGTCCTGTCCTACCTGCTCTTGCAGCCGGGACAACCGTTTGACACGCGCCTGGTCAACCTCTCGATCCAGACCCTGATGGCGACCGGCCTGTTCTCGGACGTGCAGTTCGAGGACCGCGGCCAGATCGTTCTGGTTCGTGTCCAGGAAAATCCGATCATCAACCGCGTGATCCTTGAGGGGAACAGTGCGATTGATGACGAGAAGATCACCGATGAAATCCAGGCTCAGCCGCGCGCCATCTTCACGCGGTCGCGTGTCCAGTCGGACGTTCAGCGCATCATCGAGGTCTATCGCCGCTCCGGTCGCTTCGCAGCGACGGTGACGCCGAAGATTGTCGAGCAACCGCAAAATCGTGTCGATCTCATCTTTGAAATCTCGGAAGGTCCGGTGACGGGCGTGCGCCGGATCAATTTCATCGGCAATGAGAGCTATTCCGACCGTCGTCTGCGGCGTGAATTGGTGACGCGCGAATCGCGTTGGTGGCGTTTCTTCTCATCGAACGACAATTATGACCCGGACCGTCTGGAATATGATCGTGAATTGCTGCGGCAATTCTATTCCAACCAGGGTTATGCCAATTTCCGCGTCCTTTCCGCCGTCGCAGAACTGACGCCGGACCAGCGCGATTTCTACATCACCATCACGATCGACGAAGGTGAGATCTATAATTTCGGTGAAGTCACGGTCTCAACGGAAATCCCTGATCTCAATCCGGAATTCCTGCAAGCCATCCTGCCTGTCCAGCAAGGCGACCTCTTCCAGGGCCAGTTGATTGAAGACAGTATCGATGCACTGACCTTCTCGGCCGGTGCGTCGGGCTATGCCTTCGTCAACATCCGCCCGCTGTCGCAGCGCAATCGTGAGGACCGTACCGTTGACGTCGAATTCGTCATCGATGAAGGCCCGCGTGTTTACATCGAACGCATCGATATCTCCGGCAATACGCGAACCCTGGACCAGGTGATCCGCCGCGAGCTCGATATTGTTGAGGGCGACGCCTTCAACCAGGTCCTGATTGATCGTTCGCGCAATAATATCCGCCGGCTGGGCTTCTTCGAGGAAGTTGAAGTCGAGGAAACCCCCGGATCCGCTCCTGACAGGGCCCGGGTCAATGTCGCCGTAACCGAGCAACCGACCGGTGAGTTGGCCTTTGGTGCCGGTTTCTCCTCGACGGATGCCTTCCTGATCGATCTGTCGATCTCGGAACGTAATCTGCGCGGCCGCGGCCAATTCCTGCGCTTCCGGATTTCGGCCTCGTCGAACCGGGAATCATTGGATATCCGCTTTACCGAGCCACGCTTCCTTGATCGCAATCTGGCCGCCGGTTTCGACCTGTTCCGGGTCAATTCGGATTTCCTGTCAGAAGCCTCGTTCCAGACCGAGTCGACCGGTGCCAGCCTGCGGCTTGGTTTCCCGGTGACGGCGTCGACCAATCTGCAGCTTGGCTATACCTACCGGACGGACAATGTCCTGGTTTATACCTCGGCGTCGTCAGCCCTGCTCAATCAGGCGGGGAGCCGTGCAACATCGGTGTTGACCTATACGTTGAACTGGTCGCGCCTGAATGACCCGATCGAGCCGAGCAATGGCTATCGTTTGCAGTTCACGCAGGGCTTTGCGGGGATTGGCGGCGATGTGCGTTATGTCCGGTCTGAGTTCAATGGTGCCATCTATCGGCCATTCTTCCCGGGTCTACTCGGCAATGATGTGGTCGCCAGCTTCACCATGAATGGCGGTTTTGTCCTGCCTTGGGGCGGTGACTCGGTTCGAATCAATGATCGCTTCTTCAAGGGCGGCAATTCGTTCCGCGGCTTCGAAGTCGCCGGTATTGGCCCGCGTGCGGTGTCGCGCGATGCCACGACCGGCGAGCTGATCCGGGGTGATGCCCTGGGTGGCAGGCTTTATGCAGTGGGCGCACTGGAAGTCTCATTCCCGCTCGGTTTGCCCGAGCAATATGGAGTGAGGGGCAGCCTGTTCACCGAGTTCGGCACGCTTGGCATGCTGGATTCGGCCGATCAGGTAGACGAAGCGACAAATGCGGTGTTCACGGTTGATGATTTGGCGCTTCGGGCGTCGGCCGGCCTGAGCATCTTCTGGGATTCACCATTCGGACCGGTCCGGTTCGACTTTGCACAGGCTTTCATTCGTGAAGACTATGACAGAGCCGAATTCTTCCGGTTCAGCACGCGAACAGGGTTCTAAAACCATGAAACTGCTTAAGACTCTTCTCCTTCTGCCGGTCCTGGTGGTCGGTATCGCCGCGCCGGCGATGGCACAGACAAATATTGCTGTGCTCAATGAGGAACGTGTCCTGCGTGAAAGCGCGGCTGGCCAGCATATCGCCGCCCGCATGCAGGAAATCGCACAGGAAATTGACTCCGAACTGCAGGCGATGAGCCAGCCGATCCAACAGGAAACCGAACGCCTCAATGCCGACACCGCGTCTATGACGCAGGCGGCGATCCAGGAGCGTCCGGACCTGATGAGCCGGATCACCACGCTTAACCAGCAAGCCCAGCAATTCGAAGTCACGCGCCGGGCCCGCCAACAGGAAATCGTCCAGACCGAGCGCCAGGCCATGCGTCCTGTCTATGAAGCGCTGGGTCCGATCCTCGAAGAAGTTGTCGCGGCCCAGGGGATCGACATCCTGGTTGATCGTTCCAACTTGGTCTTTGCCTCGCCGGACATCGATATTTCCGCGTCGGTGATCACCCTGCTGAACGAACGCCTGCCCACGGTTCCGGTGACCCGCGTGCGCCTGCCGCAGGACGGAGCCGGTCAGCAACGCCCGCAATAAGCGGACAGCGCAAAGGGGGAGAGTGTGGCAGACCCGCGTTTCTATGACCGGCTTGGCCCTCTGACCCTGCAAGAGATCGCCGCGCTTTCGGGTGCGGCGATTTCTGATTCTGCAGCCGTCGGGATATCGGTCGAGGGCGTCGCTCCACTTGGCGAGGGCGGTCCCGGTACGCTGGCTTATGCCGAAACCGGCAAGCATTTCGCGAACGCGCCGGCCGGCGCGCTGGACGGTGTCGTGGTGATTTGCCCGCTTGATGCCGCGAATGAAGCGGCGAACCTGGGTGCGACCACACTGACCCATGATGCGCCACGTACGGCCTTCGCCCATACCCTGCCTCATCTGTTCCGCCTGCGCGGCTTTGATGTGGATACCTTCATCCATCCAACGGCCCGGATCGACGAGACCGCTTCGCTCGCAGCCGGCGTGGTGGTCGGTGCCGGTGCCGAGATCGGCGCCGACTGCGCGGTTGGTCCCCACAGCGTGATCGGACCGGGTTGCCGACTCGGAGCCGGGACCCGGCTGGCGGCCCGGGTCAGCCTCCTGTGCTGCGAAATTGGCGAAAACTGCAACATTCTTGCGGGAGCCGTGATTGGCGAGGACGGCTTCGGCGTTGCAATATCCAACGGAATTAACACCGATATTTTGCACTTGGGGAGCGTTGTTATCGGCCGTGACGTCACCATTGGGGCCAATACCGCGATTGATCGTGGCGTGTTCGGCGCGACGCGCATCGGCGATGGCACCAAGATCGATAATCTCTGCCATATTGCCCATAATGCCCGGATCGGTCGGCAGGTGGTGATGGCGGGTTATACCGGTCTCGCCGGCAGTGCCGTGATTGGAGATCGCGCCGTCCTGGCTGGGCGTGTCGGTGTCTATGATCATGTCCGCATCGGTGAGGGGGCCCAGGTCGGTGCCAATTCGGCGGCATCCAGGGATGTCCCGGCTGGCGAATTCTGGGTCGGCAATCCCGCCCAGCCCCTGCGGCAGCATTTGCGTGAACTCGCCGAACTCCGCCGCCTGGCGAAAACCGGCAAAAAGACCTCGAAGAAAGGCTGAACGGCGTGTCCGATCGCATTGAAAACGCGGAAATCCAGACCCTGCTCCCGCATCGCTACCCCTTCTTGCTCATTGACGCCGCAGAAGACTATGTCGCCGGCACTTCGATCGTCGGCATCAAGGGCGTGACCGCCAATGAACCCTTCTTTCCCGGGCATTTTCCCGGCAATCCCGTGATGCCGGGCGTGTTGATGATCGAGGCCATGGCCCAGGCTGGCGCGGTTTTGATGTACAAGACGCTCGGCGCCTCACCCGATTCCGCGACCGTTTTCTTCATGGGCGCCGACAAGGTACGGTTTCGCGCCCCCGTGCGTCCCGGCATGATGTTGCGCATGCCCGTTGCGGTGACCGCAGCGCGCCATGGCGTGTTCAAGTTCAAGGGCGAGGTCTGGGCCGACGGCAAGCGCGCCGTCCAGGCTGAATTCTCTGCCAAGGCCATTGAGAACAAATGACCCAGTCCAGTCAGATCCATCCCACCGCCATTGTCGATCCGGGCGCCCAGATTGGCGAGGGGGTTGAGATCGGCCCCTTCTGCATCGTCGGACCGAAAGTCGTGCTGAAGGATCGTGTGCGCGTCATCTCGCATGTCACGATCGCCGGCAATACGACGCTGGGCGAGGATTGCGTGCTCTATCCGGGCGCCCAGATCGGCCATCCGCCACAGGATTTCAAATACCAGGGCGAAGATACCGAGCTGATCATCGGCCAGCGCAATATTCTGCGTGAGAATGTCACCATGCACCCCGGGACGACATTTGCGCGCGGGCGGACCGTGGTCGGCAATGACGGCTACTTCATGGTTGGCGCCCATGTCGCGCATGACTGTATCGTCGGTGACCGGGTTGTATTCGCCAATTGCGCCGCGATCGGCGGCGAGACCGTAATTGCCGATCACGCGATTCTCGGTGGTTATGCCGGCATCCACCAGAAAAGCCGGATCGGTCGCCACGCCTTTGTCGGTGCGATGGCGATGGTGACGGCGGATGTCATCCCCTATGGCTCGGTGATCGGCAATCACGCTCATCTCGCCGGCCTTAATGTCGTCGGCCTCAAACGTCGTGGCATGCCGCGCGAGACACTGCGCGAGCTGCGCGCCGCCTACCGCCTGTTGTTCGCTCAGGAAGGCACATTCGACGAGCGTGTGGATGATGTCGCCCAGCTCTATTCCGGGAACGCCCCGATTGCGGAAATCATCGACTTCATCCGCGCCGATGCCAAGCGTTCCATCTGCATGCCGGATGACTGAGGCGGGCTGGACAAAGCTGGGTCTGCTCGCCGGCGGTGGAGACCTGCCGCTGGAAATCCTCAAGGCCCAGGCCGGCAAACCGGTCTTTGTCATCGCGCTGCGCGGCTTTGCCGACCGGGATTACAGCCATGCCGACACGGTGTCCAAATCGGTCGGAGAGATCGGTGGCATGATCAAGGCGCTGCGGGCGGCCGGCTGTGACGCCGTGTGTTTTGCCGGCTATGTAACGCGGCCGGATATCAAATCGCTCAAGATGGATGCGCGCGGTCTGATCATGGTGCCGCGGGCGCTCGCAGCCGGTCGCAAGGGCGATGATGCGGTAATCCGTGTCGTGGTTGATGAGTTCGAGCGGGCCGGTTTCGCCGTGGTCGGTGCTGACAGCCTGATCGGGCAGGGCGGCTTGCCGGCCGGCGTGATCGGCGATCCGGGCCTGGTTGAGGCTCACCGTGACGATGTCACCAAGGCGATGTCTGTCGCGGCGGAAATCGGGCGGCTGGATATCGGTCAGGGCGCTGTGGTCGCCGGTGGCATCGTGTTGGCGGTCGAGGCGCAAGAGGGCACGAATGGCATGCTCGAACGCGTCGCCGGCCTGCCTGACGTGCTGCGCGGCCGGCCCGGTGACCGTATGGGCGTGCTCGCCAAGCGCCCCAAACCAATTCAGGAGCGCCGCGTCGATCTGCCAACCATTGGCGTTGATACGGTGGAACGCTGTGCGCGTGCCGGCCTGGCCGGTATTGTGCTGGAAGTCGATGGCGCGCTGATCGTGGATCGTGATGGTGTCGAGGCGGCGCTGGCCGAGCACGACCTGTTCGTCTTGGTCGAGGCGGTCCGATGAGCCAGCCGCACGTCTTTCTTGTTGCGGCAGAGCGCTCCGGGGATCTGCTCGGCGCCGGCTTGGCCCGCGAGCTGCGCAGTCTGACCTCCGGCGCCGTCACCCTGTCCGGGATTGGCGGCAGTGCCATGGCCGAGCAGGGCGTCGTCTCGGCGATGTCGATCGACGGCCTCAACATTCTCGGTTGGATCGACGGGTTGCGGGCGTACAAGCGGGTCAAGGCCGCCGTCGCCGAGGCTGTCAACGCGATCATCGCGGCCAAGCCGGACACCGTTGTTCTAATCGATTCCTGGGGCTTCACCTTGCGGGTGGCGCGCGGTGTGCGGGCGATCAATCCGGCCATCCGCCTGGTCAAATATGTGGGTCCGCAGGTGTTTGCGACCCGGCCAGGACGGGCGGCCGTTCTGGCGGCGACCGTCGATGAACTGCTGACGATCCTGAATTTCGACGGTCCCTATTACGAACCGCACGGCCTGCCGGTGACCTTTGTCGGTAATCCGACGCTGGAACGCCTGCCGACCGGTGATGGCCCCGCTTTCCGTCAGCGCCATGGCGTCACCGGTGAGGAATTGGTGCTGGTGGTCTTGCTGGGAAGTCGTCCGTCGGAAATCCGGCGCATGACCAAGCCTTTCGTGAAGGCACTCGAGCGTCTGACCCGGCGTCATCCCGGGCTGCGCCTGGTCTTGCCGGTCGCGGATCCCGTTGCGACGCAGGTCGATGCCGTGATGGCCCGTCATCCGGTACTGGCCTCCGCGATCCGGGTTGGCGAGGACGAGAAGGCTGACGCTTTTGCCGCAGCCGACGTGGCGCTGGCCTGTTCGGGCACGGTGGTGACCGAGCTGGCGACGGCGGGTGTGCCCACGGTCGCCAGTTACAAGCTTGGCTGGATCACCTGGGGTTTGGTGCGGGCCTTCAACCTGCTCAAGACGCCGCACATCTCACTGGTCAATATCGCCGCTGATGAGCGCATCGTCCCGGAAGTCATCCAGCTGGCCTGTACCGGCGCCAATCTGAGCGCCGCTGTCGAACCTCTGCTGGGCAGCGCCGGAAAGCGGGCCGAGATATCCGCCAAGCTCAAGGCCGTGACCGCCGAGCTGCGCGGCAGCGGCCAAGCCAGCCGCCGCGCTGCCGAAGCTGTGCTGGCAGATCTGCCTGCCCCGCAATAAAAAAGGCCGCCCGGAGGCGGCCTTTTCTGTGATCATCATGCGAACTGTCAACGCTTGCCGAGATCGATGTAGTCGCGCGGCGTCGCGCCGGTGAAGAGCTGGCGCGGACGGCCGATCTTCTGGGACGGATCCTCGATCATTTCCGACCATTGCGCGATCCAGCCGACGGTGCGGGCCAGGGCGAAGAGCACGGTGAACATCTCGGTCGGGAAGCCCATCGCCTTGAGCGTGATGCCCGAATAGAAGTCGATATTCGGGTAGAGCTTCTTTTCGACGAAATACGGGTCTTCCAGCGCGATGCGCTCAAGCTCCATGGCGACCTGCAGGGTCGGGTCATTGCGCACGCCCAGCACGTCGAGAACTTCGTGGCAGGTGTCGCGCATGACCTTGGCGCGCGGATCATAATTTTTGTAGACGCGGTGACCGAAGCCCATCAGGCGGAACGGGTCCGACTTGTCCTTGGCCTTGCGGACATATTCCGGAATCTTGTCGACCGAGCCGATCTCGTTGAGCATGTTGAGGGCGGCTTCATTGGCGCCGCCGTGGGCCGGGCCCCACAGCGAGGCAATGCCGGCCGCGATACAGGCAAACGGGTTGGCCCCCGAAGATCCGGCCAGGCGCACGGTCGAGGTCGAGGCGTTCTGTTCGTGATCGGCGTGCAGGATGAAGATCTTGTCCATCGCCTTGGCGAGCACGGCATTGCTCTCATAGTCCTCGGCCGGAACGGCAAAGCACATGCGCAGGAAATTGGCGGCGTAGTCGAGCTCGTTGCGTGGGCTGATGAATGGCTGGCCGATGGCATATTTATAGGCCCGGGCCGCGATCGTCGGCATTTTGGCGATCATGCGGTGGCTGGCAATGGTGCGCGCCTCCGGATCATTGATGTCGGTTGAGTCGTGGTAGAAGGCGGACAGCGCGCCAACCGTGCCAACCATGATCGCCATCGGGTGGGCGTCGCGGCGGAAGCCGCGGAAGAACTGGTCGAACTGGTCGTGCAGCATGGAGTGACGACGGATCGTCCAGTCAAAGGTTTCCAGCTCACCGGAGGACGGCAGATTGCCATTCATCAACAGGTAGCAGACTTCGATGAAATTTGAATTGTCTGCCAACTGGTCGATCGGATAGCCGCGATAGAGCAGCGTGCCCTTGTCACCATCGATATAGGTGATCTGGCTCTCGCAGCTCGCGGTCGAGGTGAAGCCGGGATCATAGGTGAACATGCCGGTTTCAGCGTACAGCTTGCGGATGTCGATCACATCCGGGCCGATCTCGCCGCTGAACACGGGCAGTTCCAGCGATTTGCCATTGTAGTTGAGCGTGGCCGATCCGTTCGGCTTGGCTTTGTTTTCCATCACGTCATCCCCATGGTTACCAGGTTACGCGGGCGCAACCGGCGTCATCTGATCCTTGATACGGTCCAGCGTCTCGTCACGACCGATGAAGGTCATGACCAGGGCCAGATCGGGAGCGGGTGCTCCGCCGGTCAGCGCTGCACGCAGCGGCTGACCGATTTTGCCGAAACCGACATCTTCGGCTTCAGCGAATTCCTTGAGCGCGTCGGACAACGCAGCCTCCGTCCAGGCCTCCACATCGCCGAGATGCGTGAACAGGCGGTAAAGCCGGTCGCGGGCCTCGTCATCCTTGAGCGGTTTGGCCGCCTTGCCTTCAAGTTGGAAGGGGCGCGGTCGCAGCAGAAAATAGCTCTGAGCTGCCAGCTCTTCCAGTGTCGATGCCCGGGTCTTGAGAACCGGCATCGCCGCGGTCAGGCGTTCGCGCGTAATATCGGCATCCTCAATCCGCGCTTCAAGGGTCGCGAGGAAGGGCGTCACCAGTTCAATCAGGCGGGTATTCTCAGCCTGGCCGATATGGTGGGCGTTGATGTGGTTGAGCTTGTCGATATCCATCCGCGCCGGCGCCTTGTTGAGGCCGTCCAGAGCGAAGGCGGCGACCGCCTCGGCATCGCTAAAGAGTTCCTGGTCGCCATGTGACCAGCCAAGCCGCAGCAGATAATTGCGCAGACCTTCGGGCAGATAGCCCATGTCGCGATAGGCTTCCGCGCCCAGCGCACCATGGCGTTTGGAAAGTTTTTTGCCGTCCTGGCCGTGGATCAGCGGGACATGGGCAAAGACCGGGCGGTCCCAACCCATGGCGTCATAAATCTGGCTTTGGCGGGCGCCGTTCACAAGGTGATCATCGCCGCGCACGATATGGGTGATCTCCATGTCGTGATCATCGACCACGACGGCGAGATTATAGGTCGGATTGCCGTCGGAACGCAGCAGGATCACGTCGTCGAATTCCTTGGCCGCCCAGCGCACGGTGCCCTGGACTGCATCCTCGAGCACGACATCGCTGTCCGGCGCCCGGAAGCGAACGGTGAAGGGCTGGTCGGCAGGCCCGTCGGCCGGGTCGCGATCGCGCCAGGGCGAACGCAGGGCGCGCCCTTCGGCGAAGGCTGCATCCCGCAGGGCCTGGACTTCGTCCGGCGTGCACCAGCATTTGAAGGCATGACCGTTTTCCAGCAGCGCATAGGCGATCTCGGCATGGCGATCGGCGCGCTCGAATTGCGAGATGGCATCGCCATCCCAGTCGAGGCCAAGCCAGCCAAGCCCGTCGAGGATCGCGTCAATCGCGGCCTGGGTCGAGCGGGCGCGATCCGTGTCCTCGATGCGCAGCAGGAATTGGCCGCCATGACGACGGGCGAACAACCAATTGAACAACGCCGTCCGGGCTCCGCCAATATGGAGGAAGCCGGTGGGCGAGGGCGCAAAGCGCGTGCGGATCATCTTGTCGTTGTTTTGCAATTGCGAATTCATGCTGCACTGCGAGAAGGGAAAGCCGTGTTAGCATGAATATCAGCTTTTGCGATAGACCGTAGGCTGCTTGATGCTTCAACCTGACGCAATCCTGCCGCAACGCGCGGCAAATAGCCGGAACTCACCGGGCAATCGCGTTGATCCGCTTGCGGATTTCAGCCCGACCATTGTTGGCAGCCTGGGCGCAATGACCGGGTGTGCGAGTTATTTTTCCGCCCCGGTCGAGCCGGGATGGGGGCTGATTGCCTTGCCGGTCGCGGTCGCGGGCGTGCTCCTGGCCACGGTTCGCATTTCCCCCGCCAGCCGAATTGGGGCGGATCGGCTAGCCGGACTTCTGGCGATTTTCCTGGTCGCAACCGCGCTCTTTGGCTGGCACGCAACCCGCTACACAGCGGCCCATCATGACCGCGAACCATTTGTGACCGGGGATCGCGCGGTCGAGCTGACCGGTTGGCTGGAAGCGATCGATCGCAGCGGCGGTGGCCGACAACGCCTGTTGCTGCGTCTCGTCGCCGCCGATGATGGGGCTAGGCCGCAAAGGGTAAGAGTTCTTGGTGATCCGGCCGGTATCCGGCCCGGCGACGCGATCCGGCTTCGCGCTGTGCTGGCACCGCCGCGACCGGCCGCGGTGCCGGGCGGCTATGATTTTGCCTTTCACGCAGCCTTTCGTGACATCGTCGCGACAGGATACGGCATTGCCCCGGCCGAGGCCGGCCCTCCCGTGCACCAGGACCGGGCAGCCCGCGCGGTGGCCCGATTGCGGGCCGACATGTCCCGGCATATCCGCTCGCGCATGCAGGCCCGCCCCGGTGCGCTGGCAGCGGCCCTCCTGACCGGTGACCGGGCCCATATCGATCCGGGTGATGTCGAAGCGCTGCGAAGGGCCGGGCTTGGACATGTCCTGGCGATCTCCGGCATGCATATGGCTTTGCTGGCCGGCGGGGTCTTTTTCGCCGTCCGTCTCGGTCTGGCCACCATCTTTCCTTGGGCGCGGCGCTATGATGCCGCTGTGCCGGCGGCTTGGGTGGCATTGGTGTTCGCAGTGGGATATCTGGTCCTGTCCGGCGGTACGATCCCGACCCAGCGCGCCTTCATCATGACGGTTTCGGTGCTCGGTGCAGTCATTCTCGGACGCCGCGCCCTGTCGCTGCACACGCTGAGCCTTGCCGTCATTGCCGTCCTTGCCTTGCAGCCCCAAGCCGTGATCACGCCGGGCTTTCAGATGTCGTTTTCCGCGGCGGCAGCGCTGATCACGGTGGCGCGGCTGTGGCAGGACCGGTCCCGCCGTGGCTCGCAGGCTGGCGCCTTGTCGCAGATACGGTTGTTCTTCGGTGGTTTGGGCACGACCAGCCTGGTTGCCGGCACGGCAACGGCCGGGTTTGCCGCCTTCCATTTTCACCGCGTCGCCAGCTTCGGCCTGGCCGGCAATCTGCTGGTGATGCCGATTTTCTCCTTGCTGGTCATGCCGGCTGGCGTGCTCGGCCTGGTGCTGATACCCGTCGGTCTGGATGGTCCGGCCTTCGCCGTCATGGAGTGGGGGTTATCGATCATGCTGGCACTGGCCCACATGGTCGCCGACTGGCCGGGCGCGCAGCGTTATCTGCCGGCAACGCCGGGCTTGGTTCTGGCCTTGTTTGCGGCCGGCTTTGTCGCCAGCCTTCTGGTTCGTGGACTGTGGCGCTGGAGCGGGGCCGCCGTGATGGCAGCGGCGCTGGGTTTGTGGGCCGTGCTGCCGCAGCCGGATCTCTTCATCTCCGAGACCGGATTGATCCTCGCCCGAGATGACGCCACCGGCTGGGTGGTCAGCGACCGGCGCCGCTCACGCTTTGCAGCGCGGGTGTTCCTCGAGGCGCGCGGGGTGGCGGATCCGGCGCCGGCAGTCTGGGATGCCAATTGTGACAGCCATGGCTGCAATGCCCGGCTCCAGGGCGTGCGGGTGACCCGCTTGTCGTCGCTGCAGGATTGGCCGACCGATTGTTCCCGCGCCGACCTCATTGTGGCTGATCTTGCGGTGCCGCCGGCAATTGCCCGCCAATGCCAAGCCCGGATCATCGATGCCGATGAGTTGGCGAGAACCGGTGGCCAGTCACTGCATCTGCGTGATGGTCAACTGGTCGCGATCCAGCGTGCACGGCCATTGGTCGGTGCACGCCCCTGGCACGGGCGTTGATGGCGGTGGCGATTTGCGACGGTCCCTTGCCCGCCTGATCCCGGACCATCGTCGCGGCGCGGCAGGAGCTGAATCTGGAACAAGAGCCGGCGTCCACCGGTGCGTTCCAAACGGCACACAGGCGGCGCCTGTAGAGCGCACCTGCGACCTGCGCCTATGGCTGTGACAGCGTCCAAGGACGATTCAAACCGTGCGCATCGAAGTTGCCAAGCAAAGCAATCACGTCGTCAGTGATAACGCCGGATCAGTCCCACAAGACGTCCTTGCACCTTGACCCGATCGGGGCCGAAAATGCGGGTCTCGTATTCGGGATTGGCCGCTTCCAGGGCGATTGAGCCGCCTTTTTTGCGCAGGCGTTTGAGCGTGGCTTCCTCGTCATCAACCAAGGCGACCACGATATCACCGGACTCGGCAGACTGGCAGCGCCGGATGAGGACAGTGTCGCCATCCATGATACCGGCCTCGATCATCGAATCGCCCTTCACCTCAAGCGCGAAATGCTCGCCGCCGGTGACCATGTCCGCAGGGACGGGCAGGCGGTCGGTTTCATGCTGGATGGCCGAGATGGGCACGCCGGCGGCGATCCGGCCGAGCACGGGTATGTCGACCGTCGATTCGCGCGGGCTTTCCTCGGGCTTGGCGAAATTGCCGCGCACGACATTGGGGCCGAGATTGCCGCGTGGCAGGCTCGGCGTTTCAGCCGCCGCCGCTGATTCGGGCAATTTGAGCACTTCCAGTGCCCGGGCGCGATGGGCGAGGCGACGGATGAAGCCGCGCTCCTCCAGTGCCGTGATCAGGCGGTGAACACCGGATTTGGAGGCCAGTTGCAGCGCGCCCTTCATCTCGTCGAAGGAGGGCGAGACGCCGGTTTCCTTGATGCGTTGATGGATGAAGAGCAAGAGCTCGTTCTGTTTCCGCGTCAGCAAGGCAACCCCCTTGTTCGCATTCCCGGAATCAGGCGCAGGCCTGCGGGAACAAATCAGGAATAGGAGTGTTTGTTCTACAAGTGTTCTGAAATGTCGTCAAGCGGTCGCCGGACGGCCCAACAGGGTCGCCGTTGCTGTCCGGACATCGTCCTGACGCATCAGGCTTTCGCCGACCAACAGGGCGCGGGCACCGGCCTGTTTCAGGCGCAAGGCGTCATCACGGCCGAAAATCCCGCTCTCGGCGACCAGCAGCCGGTCATCAGCCACCATCGGCGCCAGCGCGTCGAATGTGTCGAGGGATGTCTCGAAGGTCCGCAGATTGCGGTTGTTGACACCGAGCAGGGGCGCGTCGAGCGCCAGCGCCCGTTCCATCTCGGCGGCGTCATGGACTTCCACCAGCACGTCGAGCGACCAGGCATTGGCTTCCTCGATCAGCTGGCGGGCGGTGTCATCATCAACCGCCGCCATGATCACCAGGATCGCATCGGCCCCGAGTAGGCGGGCCTCGGCAACCTGGTAACGATCATACATGAAATCCTTGCGCAGGGCCGGCAGGGCGACGGCATTGCGGGCCTCGGTGAGGAAGGTATCGGCGCCCTGAAAACTGGGCGTATCGGTCAGCACGGACAGGCAGCTCGCCCCGCCGGCCTCATAGGCGCGGGCGAGGGCGGGCGGATCGAAATCGGCGCGGATCAGGCCTTTCGACGGGCTGGCCTTCTTGATCTCGGCGATCAGGCCGAGGCCGTCCGGTGCGACAGCGAGGGCCTTGGCAAAGCCGCGTACCGGCGCCACATCGCGCGCCGCGGCGGCGATCTCGGCATAAGGGCGCGCCTGTTTGCAGGCCGCGATATGCTCGCGCTTGTAGGCGCCGATGCGGGCCAGCGTGTCAGGCATGGTCTCGGGGCGGGTGCTCATGGCTCACGCCTCCCCGTGTGAAATGGCGACCATACGGGCGAGGGCGGTCTTGGCACGCCCGTCATCAACGGCCGCTTCTGCCAGGCGGGTGCCATCGGCAATGCTGTCGGCCAGTCCGGCCAGGAGCAGGGCGGCGCCGGCATTGAGCACGGCAATGTCGCGGAAGGCGCCGGTCTCACCGTCGAGCAAGGCGCGGATGGCGTCGGCATTCATCTGCGGCGAGCCGCCCTGCAGTGCCTCGGCGCTGGCCAGAGGCAGGCTGGCCTCTTCGGGATGGAAGCTGTATTCCCGGATCACCCCGTCGCGCAGTTCGGCAATGTTCGAGCGACCGGTCGTGGTCAACTCGTCCATCCCGTCCTCGCCGCACATCAAGAGTGCATGCTCACAGCCCAGATTGCGCAGCGCTTCGGCCATCGGCACCAGCCAGCGCTTGTCATAGACGCCGAGCAGCTGACGCTTGACGCCGGCCGGGTTGGACAGCGGACCAAGCAGGTTGAACACGGTACGCACGCCGAGATTTTGACGGGCCGGACCGACATGACGCACGGCAGCATGGTGTGCCGGGGCGTAGAGGAAGCCGACGCGGGCTTCGAGCAAGGCCCGTTCGACCACTTGTGGCGGACAGTCGAGCTTGACGCCGAGCTGGGCCAGGACGTCGGAGGAGCCGGACTTGGAGGAGGCGGCCCGGTTGCCATGCTTGGCGACAATGGCGCCGGCGCCAGCCGCGATGATCGCGGCGGCGGTCGATATATTCCAGGCGCCCTTGCCGTCACCTCCCGTGCCGCACGTGTCGATGGCGCCTTCGGGAGCGGTGATACGGGTCATCCGGCTGCGCATGGCGCGGGCGCCGGCGGCAATGTCGACAGGGCGCTCGCCGATTGCGGCGAGACCGATCAGGAAGCCGCCGATGGCGGCATCCGCAACATCGCCGGACATGAGTTCGTCAAAGGCGCCGGCAATGGCGGCGTCCTCGGGATAGGTGCCGCGTGAAAAGGCATTCAGGCACAGGGAAATATTTTGCATTGTCAGTCGTTTCGCCAGCTATTTTCAAATCCGGCTTGAGGCCGGACGCCATCACCCCGCAGGGTCGTCAGGAGGCGGTCTTGCGCCATCGATGGGGGCTGCGCCATCGCGTGGCCGGCTGAGCGTATCGAACGCGCGTCGACGCCGCCATGCCGACCGGACCGGCCAAGGCGGCCGGGTGGGCGAGACATGAAAGGGCGCAAAACGGCATACCTGTCACCGGGTTGAACAAAGCGAACCGGAAGGACCTAGCGCGGGGCCGCTGGCATTTCAACGCCCGCTGGCCGTTGCCATGTGCGTGCGGCCTGGTCGTGCCGCCCGATCACGCCGCCTGGGCGCGGGGCAGGCCGGTCAGGTCGAGGAAGTTGCGCAGCAGGGCGTGGCCGTGTTCCGAGGCGATGGATTCGGGATGGAATTGCACGCCATGCACCGGACGCGTGCGGTGGGCCAGCCCCATGATCTCGCCGTCGGCAGTGTGGGCGGTCGCGACCAGCATGTCCGGCAGGCTCTCCGGCCGTACCGCGAGGGAATGATAGCGGGTCGCGGTGAACGGGCTTGGCAGTCCGGTAAAGATACCACTGCCATCATGCACCACCGGGCTGGTCTTGCCGTGCATGATGGTCTTGGCCGAGATCACCTCGCCGCCGAAAACCTGACCGATTGACTGATGACCGAGGCAGACGCCCAGGATCGGCATCGTATTAGGCGCAGCAGCAATCAGATCGAGACAGATCCCGGCCTGGTCCGGTGCACACGGGCCCGGTGACAGCACGATCCCGCTCGGCTGCAAGGCCAATGCCTCGTCGACGGTCAGCGCATCATTGCGCACGACCTTGGTCTGCGCCCCCAGCTCCTGGAAATAATGCACCAGGTTGAAGGTGAAGCTGTCGTAATTGTCGATGATCAGCAGCATGCGGCTCTCCTTGGCATGAAAGCTAGTCGCCGGGCCGGGCTTCGCCAATCCTGCAAGTGCATTAACGCCTGATTAACCAGGCTGGCGCGTGCTGGGGTCATGACCCGCTCTGCTCCGACATTGATCAAGGCCCGCCATTCAGCCATCCCGGCTTTCGCCGGGGCCTTGGCAGCTGCGGCCTATCTGCTTGGTGCAATTGTGTTTTCTGTCGCCAGCAACGGCGGTTTCCCGATGCCGGCCATGGCCTCGGCGGAGGAGACGTCCCAACATCAGGGGATACGCGTCAGCCGCGTCCGCAATTTTGATTCGCTGGATTCGGTCGCAATCGCCTCACAAACCGATGACTTGGACGCGCCGATCGACATAGCTGCATCAAATATGATCCCGGTCATCACCGACCTCACAGTGGCCACGCCGGTCACAGCGCGGCGACCGCAAATCGTGCTGGTGATCGATGATGCCGGACTGGACGTCGCCGCTGCCGAGCGCGTCATTGCGCTGCCCGTGCCATTGACCCTCGCAATCCTGCCCTACGCCGAGGCGTCCGCGAGCCTGGCCGCGCTGGCGCAAGCCAATGGGCATGATGTGTTGCTGCACATGCCGATGGAGCCGGTCGGACTGGCCGATCCGGGACCGAACGCGCTGCGGCTCGGCCTCAGCGATGCCGATCTACAGGCGCGGGTGCGTTGGGCGATGGCCCGGGTGCCGGGCGCGATCGGTCTCAACAATCATATGGGCAGCCGCTTTACCGCTGATCCGCGCGCTCTCCGTGTCGCGCTGGCCGCTATCAGCCATGAAAGCCCGCTATTTCTCGACAGCCTGACGACCGCGCAGAGCCGTGGCCGCGCCGTCGCGTCGGGACTCGGCCTGCGGTCGCTGGAGCGTGACATCTTCCTCGATCATGACCTCGATGCCGGCTCGATCCGGGCCCGCCTGGACGAGGCCGCGGCCTTGGCGCGCGCCGACGGGCATGCCGTCGTGATCGGCCATCCGCACGCGCTGACGCTGGAAACGCTTGAAGCCTGGCTGGACAGTCCGGAGGCGGCTGAGGTCGAGTTCGTGACCGTCAGCGACCTCGCCGACCAACTCTTCGTCGCCGAGCCCGGCCTGCAGGCCTCAATTGTCGAGGGAATCAATCGCGGCGCGGAATAGGGCTTCCGCCTTGTTGACGGTTTCGACCCGTTCCGACTCGGGATCGCTGTCGAGCACAACGCCGGCGCCGGCCTGGACATACATCCGGCCATCCTTGAACACCGCCGTGCGCAGGGCGATGGCCGTGTCCATGCCGCCATCGGCGCTGAAATAGCCGACGGCACCCGCATAGACGCCGCGACGATGCGGCTCCAGCTCGTCAATGATTTCCATCGCCCGAACTTTCGGTGCGCCCGACACGGTTCCGGCCGGGAAGCCGGCGAACAGGGCCGAGACAACATCCTCCCCGGCGGCCAGGTCACCTTCGACGTTTGAGACGATGTGCATGACGTGGCTGTAGCGCTCGACGATCTCTCGGGCCGTGATCCGCACCGAGCCGGGCTTGGCGATCCGACCGACATCATTGCGCCCGAGATCGAGCAGCATGAGATGTTCCGAGCGCTCCTTCGGGTCGGCCAGCAGGTCCGCCTCGTGGGCGTCATCCTCGGCCGGGGTTCTGCCGCGTGGACGGGTGCCGGCGATCGGCCGGATAGTCACCACATCATCACGCAAGCGGACCAGGATTTCCGGACTGGAGCCGACTACTTCAAACCCGTCAAAGCGGAAGAAAAAGAGGAAGGGCGACGGATTGAGGCGGCGCAGCGAGCGGTAGAGCCAGAACGGGTCAGCCGGATAGTCAGCGGAAAAACGCTGGCTGGGCACGACCTGGAACGCGTCGCCGGCGCGGATATAGGCCCGGGCTGCATCGACGGCCTGGCGGTAGCTGTCCTCACTCTGATTGGACTGACGCGCGCCGAGCTGGCCGGCCGGGCGAGCCGGTTCCGGCGTGCCGCCAGCCAATTTCTGCAAGGTGGTTTGCAGGCGTTCGACCGCGGCGTCATAGGCTTCCCGGGCCGAAAATTCGCCGGGGCGGACCGGACAATAGACCTGGATTTCCTGTTTCAAGGCATCGAAGACGACCATGGTCTGTGGTCGCAGCAGGATCGATTCGGGCAGGCCGAGCGGGTCCGGCGCGGCTCCGGTGGGCAGGCGTTCCAGATAGCGGACCATGTCATAGCCGACATAGCCGAACAGACCGGACGCCAAGGGCGGTGCGTCGTCGGGCAGGGGGCAGTGGGCGGCTTCAATGACGTCGCGAAGGGCGGCCATCGGTTCGGTGTCAATCGGGGTGAAGCGCCGCGCCGCGACATCCATGCCGCGGGCTTCGCTGGCGACGCCATCGCGGCACTGCCACAGAAGGTCCGGATCGAGCCCGATCGCCGAATAGCGACCGCGCCAGGCGCCGCCCTCAACCGATTCCAGAAGGAACGTGTTGGCTTGATCCGCCGCCAGCCGCAGATAGGCCGCAACCGGGGTCAGCAGGTCATCGACACGCCGGGCCTGGATGACGCAGGTCTCGCCGCGTTCGAGACGTTCGGCGACGGTGGTGAAATCCGGCGTGATCGGCGCGTGCGGCGTCATTGCGGTGTGCTGGGATCGGTCTCGCCGATGGCCAGGGAGTAGAGGCGGTTGTCGATAGATGCGTCGGTGATCTCGTATTCACGCAGCAGGAAGTCGCGGGTTGCGAAGACCACGTCATTGCCGAACTCGCTGACGAGATCGCCTTCGATACCGGCCAGATCCGCTGCCGGTGCGGCGGCAATGTCGGCAGGAATGACTTCATCGACCGTCAGGACGAGATAACGGCCTTCGGCGACCTGTTGCATCCGGTATTCGCCGGGCGTCATGGAAAAGGCCGTTGAGACCGCGCCGCGGGTGAATCCGCCAGCAGTCTGGTCGCGTCGCAGCGTCGAGCTTTCGGTGCGGCCGCCTGCGGTCAGTGAGACGAGCTCGAGATCGTCTCCGGCCTCGAGTTGGGCGAGTGCGTCCTCGGCCCGGGCCTGCAACTGGGTGTCGACTTGAATCGAGCGCCAGCGGCTTTCCGCCTGCTCGCGGACTTCTTCCAACTCAAACGGACGGCTGGGGACAATCGAATCGACCCGCAGGGTGAAGAAATCCGTGTCGTTGTAGGTCTGCAGGTCGATTGCGAAACCCTCTACCTGTGCGAAGGCGACCGGCAGGATTTCTGCAGCCAGCGCTTGATAGCGCTCCGGATCGAAGTCGAGATTTTCGTCGAAGGAGTTTTGGGCCAGCGGCTGGTAAATCTCCAGTGGTGTGCCGCTCGATTCAGCGGCGACCTCAAGCGAGGCACCGTCTTCGCGTGCGGCTTCGAAGGCCGAGATGGCACCATACATGTCGTCAGTCGCCTGGGCGCGAGCGGCGTCGGCCTGGAGGCGTTCGCGCTCATCCTCAAAGCTGGGCAGATTGGCCTCTTCGGCCAGCGTCACCTGGACGGCGCTCCAGCCGAAACGGCCTTCCACTGCCCGGGCTTCGTCCTGTGACATGGCGAAAACGGCGTCGGCCAACTGGGTGTCAGGCACTTCGTAGCGCTGGGCATTGTCCAGGGTGAGCGGCGCATCAAGGCCGAGCTCGCTCGCGATCAGGGCGGCGCTTTCGCCATTGGCGAGACGCTCGGCGGCGGCTTCGGCCGTGGCTTGGTCGGGCGCCGTCAGCTGCGTGAAGCTGCGCAGCGCCGGGGTGCCGATCTGGTTGGTTTCCACGAGATAGTCATAGGTCTCACGCAATACCGTCTCGTCGACAGCAACATCGCGGATGAAATCGTCGAGCTGGAAACGGACCAGCGTGATGGCCCGGAATTCCGGACGGGTGAATAGAGGCTGGCCGTTCTGGCCGGGGGTCTCGGTGATAAAAGCCTGCAATTGTTCGTCGGTCGGATCGGCGATCTCGTCAGCGGTCGAGGCGTCAAGCACGAGCGCGGACATGCGGCGCTGTTCTTCAGCCACGAGATAACGCGTCGCGGCGATCTGGTCCGGCAGGTCGGCAAGGCGGGTCAATGCGCCCATCAGCTGCGAGCGCAGCATGTCGCCTTCGACATCATTGGCGAATTGATCTTCGGTCATCCCGACGCGCTGCAGCGCCGAGCGCATCGTGTCCGGATCAAAGCGTTCGGTGACCGGATTGCGGAAAGCCGGGATCGCGGCGGCCTCGCGCACGACGGCGGCATCAGAGATGGCGAGGCCAAGCTCATGGGCGCGGGCAGCCAGGGTGGCGAAGGTGATCTGCTGTTGCAGGACCTGGTTGGCGATGCCTTCCTCGCGCGCCATTTCGCGGGTGATTTCGGGGTTTTGCTGTTGCAGGCGCTGCACTTCGCGGTCGAAGGCATAGGCCAGTTCGCGTTGGCTGACTTGCTCATTGCCAACCACGACGACAGCGGTGCCGCTGCCGGTGAAAATCCCGCCGGCGCCGGTCATGGCGAAGGCGAGAACCAGGAGGACAATGATGATCAGCGCCAGAGGCGACTGGGCGAAGGACCGGAAATTGGACAGCATGGTACCGAAATGCCTTTTGGAAACGTCGCGCGGAAGGTAGCGGCGAGGTATGGGCCTCGCAAGCGCGAGGGGCGGTTGTCCTGCGATTGTCGGCTTGCACCGTTGCCGACGCCGGAATTGATGATTACTCCTGCCGCCGGATCAGGGGTATGGATCGGCCGGTCGGGGAGGCAAGATGACGCGTCAGACACTCATCGCGGGAAATTGGAAAATGCATGGGCTGACAGAAGCGCTCGGCTTCTTCGGCGCGATTGCACCCATCGCCGCCAAAAGTCCGGCGACGGTGCTGGTTTGTCCGCCCGCGACCTTGCTGCAACAGGCCGCCCGGGCTTGTGACGGTACGGTGGTCCGGGTTGGCGGCCAGGATTGTCATGCCGCACCGAGCGGCGCTCATACCGGGGATATCTCCGCAGCGATGCTGCGTGATGCCGGCGCCACACATGTCATTCTGGGCCATTCCGAGCGCCGCGCCGATCATGGCGAGCGCGATGCCGATATCCGCGCCAAGGTCGAGGCGGCCCTGGCTGCTGGCCTGGTCCCGGTGATCTGTGTCGGCGAGACACTGTCCGAGCGAGAAGCGGGCCGCGAAGTCGAGATTGTCGCGGGTCAGCTCGCCGGTTCGCTGCCTGAAAATGCCGCCAGCGTGGATTTGGTCATAGCATATGAGCCGGTCTGGGCGATCGGGACCGGGTTGACCGCGTCCGTCGCCGATGTCGCGAGCATGCATGCCGCCATTCGCGAGCGTCTGCCAAACCCCGCAACCTCTTGTATTCTCTATGGAGGTTCAGTGAAGCCTGACAATGCTGCCGAATTGTTGGGCCTGGCCGATGTCGACGGTGCGCTGGTCGGGGGCGCGAGCCTGAATGCGTCTGATTTTACGGCAATAATCGAAGCGGCAAGTCGCAAGCGCGAATAAGTACGGTAAGTGGATTGAAACTTATTTGCCGGACAGTCCAAGGCTGAGTTTTCATTCGCCGCCTTTGGAGCTGAGCCGAGTATGGCCGAAATCGACTACGCCCGGGCCTCCGTGCTGCTTTTCGATCCTGTGCACGTGAACCAGCGAACAACGCGTTATGCCTTGTTCGAAATCGGGTTCCGCCAGATCGAATGCGTCTCATCCTTGTCGGACTTCAAGTCGGCCATCGCCGACAGCGCACCGACGTTGATCGTTGCCGAGTCCAGCGCCACCGATGCCGACATCTTCAATCTCGTCCGTTCGGTGCGCCGCGGTGAATTGGGCGGCAACCCGTTTGTGGTCATGCTGCTGACGACCTGGAGCCGCGATACAGGCCATATCCGCAAGGCGATCGAATGCGGGGCCGATGATGTCATCGTTCGGCCCTTTTCGACCATGTTTGCCGAGGAGCGCGTCAAGACCCTGATCAAGGGGCGCAAGGATTTCATCGTCACCTCCGACTATATCGGTCCGGACCGCCGCAAAGATACGGAGCGCTCGACCGATGCGCCGCCGATTGCGGTCCCGAATTTTCTCAAGGCGACGGTCGAAAATGATGAGCAGGCGCTCAACAATGGCAAGCAATGGGTCAGAGAGGCGCGTGACGCCGTAACCAGCGAGCGGGTCCGCCGTGTCGCCATGCGGATTGTCATTTCCGTCGAGCTGGAGGCCTCCAAGACGGATGAGGGCAAGGTGCCGGTGGCGCTCGATGTCAACGACCTGCAACGCGGTGCCCGCGAGCTGCGGGCCCATGTGCTGCGGGCGGGCCGACGCGAGGCAGCCGAGGTTGCTGAAGCCCTGATTGAGCAGATTGGCGCGCTGGGCGATGGCCGCAACGCCCCTCCGGCAGGGCTGAAACTGGTCAAGGAATTGGCGATGGGCAGCTATGCCGCTTTCGCCAATGGTGACACGATCGAGCGTTCGAAGAATGAGATCGGACGCACCGTGTCCAATCTGCGCAAGCGTCTGCAGGCACGGGCTGAAGCCAATCAGCGCAAGGCAGAGCTCGCGGCCCAGGCGGCCGCAGCCCAAACCGCAGACGATGCTGGCCAAGACGGTTCGCCTGATATAAAACGCGCCGCCATGTGACCGGGCGGTGCTGGCATCGCACCGGGAACTCCTTATATCACTGGACGGGCTGCCAACTGGGCGGCGCGTTCTGGCTTATGGCGGTATTCATGACCACAGTCCTTTTGATCATCCAGCTCCTGGTCGCCCTTGGTCTCATTGGCGTCATCCTGCTGCAGCGATCGGAAGGTGGGGCACTGGGTATCGGTGGTGGCGGTGGCGGCGGCGGCATGATGTCGGGCCGCGGCGCAGCCAATATCCTGACGCGCACGACCATGATCCTCGGCGCCGTTTTCATCGGTAATTCGATCCTGCTCGCCATCGTGACCGGCGTCACGGCCGAGGGCACGAGCGTGTTTGATACCGAGATCGACAATCCGGCCACCGGCGTTGTCGAGCAAGAGGAAACGGGCGCTCCGGTGCCCACCGACGGCTAGTCGGTCCCGCTTTAATCATCACATATTTCAACTCGCGTCTTCCGACGCGTCCGAATCTGGGATAATCAGACGGCCCATGCCGCGATATATCTTTATTACGGGCGGCGTGGTCTCCTCTTTGGGAAAAGGCCTCGCTTCAGCCGCTATCGGAGCCCTGCTTCAAGCGCGTGGATATAAAGTCCGCCTGCGCAAGCTGGACCCCTATCTCAACGTTGATCCGGGCACGATGTCGCCCTATCAGCATGGCGAGTGCTATGTGACCGATGACGGCGCCGAAGCCGATCTCGATCTGGGTCATTACGAGCGCTTCACGGGTGTTGCTGCCAGCCAGGCCGACAATATCACCACGGGACGCATTTATTCGCGCATCATCGAGCGCGAGCGCCGCGGCGATTATCTCGGCGCGACGGTGCAGGTGATTCCCCACGTCACCGACCAGATCAAGCAATTCGTTCTCTCCGATGCCGGCGATGTCGATTTTGTGCTGTGCGAGATTGGCGGCACGGTCGGTGATATCGAAGGCCTGCCCTTCTTCGAGGCGATCCGCCAGCTTGGCCAGGAGCTGGGCGATGGCAATGCCGTCTTCCTGCACGTCACACTGCTGCCCTTCATCAAGGTCGCTGGCGAGATGAAGACCAAGCCGACCCAGCACTCGGTCAAGGAGCTGCGCTCGATCGGTATCCAGCCGGATATACTTCTGTGCCGCTGCGAGATCCCGATCCCGCCCGGCGACAAGCGCAAGATCGGCCTGTTCTGCAACGTCAAGGAAAGCGCCGTCATCGAGGGCCGCGACGCCGCCTCGCTGTATGACGTGCCGCTGGAATATCACCGCCAGGGCCTCGACACGGAAATCCTGCGCTGTTTCGGCATTGCCGACGCGCCGGACCCTGACCTGTCGCGCTGGGAAGGCATTTCCGAGACCATCGCCAATCCGGATGGTGAAGTGACGATCGGCGTGGTCGGCAAATATGTCGGCCTGCTCGACGCCTATAAATCCCTCATCGAAGCGCTCGCCCATGGCGGTATCGCCAACGGGGTGAAGGTCAAGCTGAAATGGCTCGACAGCGAGCAGTTCGAGAAGGATGACGCCTTCGAGCCGCTGGAGGACGTGCACGGCGTGCTCGTGCCGGGAGGCTTCGGCGAGCGCGGTGTTGAAGGCAAGATCGCGGCAGCGCGCTTTGCCCGCGAGCGCAAGGTGCCTTTCTTCGGGATCTGCTACGGCATGCAAATGGCGGTGCTGGAAGCGGCCCGCAATCTGGCCGGCGTGCCGACCGCCGTCTCCTCGGAATTTTCCGAGCGCGGTGAGCCGGTGATCGGTCTTCTGACCGAGTGGACCCGCGGCAATGAAGTCGAGACCCGCAAGGTCGGCGACGATATGGGCGGCACGATGCGCCTGGGCGCCTATCCGGCCGTGCTCAAGGACGGCTCCAAGGTCCGCGAGATCTACGGCCAGGCCCATATCGAAGAGCGTCACCGCCACCGTTATGAGGTCAATGTCGGCTACAAGGACCAGCTGGAAGCGAGCGGCCTGACCTTCTCTGGCCTGTCACCGGATGGCGTGCTGCCGGAAATCGTCGAGATCGAGGACCATCCCTGGTTCATCGGCGTGCAATTCCACCCGGAACTCAAATCAAGGCCGTTCGAGCCGCACCCGCTGTTTGCGAGCTTTATCGCGGCGGCGCTGGAACAGAGCCGGATGGTTTAGGGGAGTGTCGGGCTTAGGTCCGTGTTTTTAACCATTTAGAACACCCGAAACCACCGTCATCCCCCGGCTTGTCCGGGGGACCTCGACTCACGCGTGTGGAAGATGGCTGAGGTCCCCCGGATCGTCGCTTCGCGTCGACCGGGGGATGACGACCAGAATTGGAGTCTCACTTTTGCTCCAAGGCAATGGTGAGCGGAACGCTTGCGGGATCTCCAATATTTCCCGAGTCCACGTGAGCATGTACCCAATCGTTTTTGGATTCGGCTACCCGAAGGCACTCTTTAGCCAAGTACAGCAAACCGTCTCTTGAACCGGTCAATCTTACTTCTAACGGGCCGTCATTTCTGGCGCATTCAACCTTGATAAACGGATCGTAGGCCGTCCCGGCCATTCTCGATTCAAGCGCCTTTCTCGCAAGGTCCGCCAATGTGTCCGCCATAATCGGTCTGTTCCTTTTTTAAATCAGCGACAACTTCTTCATTTCGCCGAAGCAAGTTTCGCGCGCTATGCGCTCCTCGAGCGCAACGGTATTGCTGCCGCTTCAAACACCCCCCAGCTCGCCGATCACACGCACAGCCTCCATCACATCCTCCCGCGTGCAATCAAATTGCCCGACCTGGAAGCGGATTACATAGCGGCCCTCATGGCGGGTCTGGGTGAGATAGGTGCGGCCATCGGTGTTGATGCGTTCCAGCAGGTCCGCGGTGGCCTCATCGCCGGCCTTGCAGGCGAAGCTGAACAGGCTGAAGCGCGGCTCTGTCACGATTTCGAGGCTGGGCAGGGCGCGGATCGCCTCGCATGCTTCGTTTGACCAGGCGATATGGTTGCGGATGCGGGTGCGCAGGCCGTCCAGCCCGTCGGCGCGGATCAGGAACCAGAGTTTGAGCGCCCGGAAGCGGCGGCCGAGCGGGATGGTCCATTCGGAGTAATTGGTGGCGTCGTCCATGCCCGGTGTTTCGAGGTAATCCGGCCGCAGGGTCAGGGATTTGAGCTGGTCGGTCGGGTCCTTCAGGAACTGCACCGAGCAATCGAACTGGGCACCAAGCCATTTATGCGGGTTGAAGACGATACTGTCGGCGCCCTCGACGCCGTTCCAATTCGTGCGCAGCTCGGGGCAGATCATCGCCGAGCCGGCCCAGGCGGCATCGACATGGGTGTAGAGATTTTCTTCGCGGGCGACCTCAATGATCTTCGCGACCGGATCGATGGCGCCGATACCGGTACCGCCGACGCAGATCACAATGCCGGCCGGCAAATGACCGGCGGCGCGGTCAGCGGTGATCGCAGCGCGCAGGGCGTCCGGATCCATGCCGTAATCGTCGGTGGTGGCGATCTTGACCAGATTGTCCTGACCGATCCCCGCCACCCAGCACGCCTTGTCGACGGAAGAATGGGTCTGGGCTGACGCGTAGACGCGCGGCGCCGCTTCACCGCTGAGTCCGGAGCGGATGCCGCGCCAGTCGAGTGCTCGTTCACGCATGGTCATGACAGCGGAGAGGGTGGCCGAGGAGGCGCTGTCCTGGATCACGCCGCGCCAGCCTGTCGGCAGGCCGAGCGCCTGACGCAGCCAGTCGACCATGCGGGTTTCCATTTCAGTGGCGGCTGGCGAGGTCTGCCACAGCATGCATTGCGCTGACATCGTGTTGACGAGCTGTTCGGCGAGCATGGAGGCGGGCGCCGCGTTGGCCGGGAAATAGGCGAAAAAGCGCGGATGCTGCCAATGGGTCATGGCGTCGGGGACGAGGCGTTCGAAATCGGCGAAAATCTCGTCCATGCCGGTCGCGCCGTCGGGCGGCGAAACGGGCAGGGCGTTGAGGACATTCCCGGGCCGCGTCGCCGGACGGACCGGGCGGTCGCGCAGGGTTTCCAGATAGGTTTTCGACCAGTCGGCAATGCGCCGCGACCAGGTGCCAAATTCCTCGAGCTTCATCCTCATCCCCTCTACCGGTCGCCCACGAGCGACCGGCGGCTGAATTTTTTTTCAGGTCTTGCGCATCTAAACCCATTGTCGCGGGCATCCAACGGGCAAAGCCGTTATTATGCGGCCACGGGATCAAGGAGACTGCCATGCATCATTATCGTTTCACCGCCCTCGCTGGCGCCGCTCTGGCGGCTGCTGCACTCACCGCGCCGGGCTTCGCCCAGGACAGCGAGCGCCGCGATCTCACCGGGTTCGATTCCATCGATGCCAATGGCGGGTTCGAGCTGGTTGTCGTGCAGGGCGAGGGGTTTTCGGTTGAGCTGATTGGCGATGCCGATGATTTCGACCGGATCGACACCGAGGTCGATGGCCACCGTCTTGAGATCGATCAGCACAGCGGCTTGTTCTCGCGGCGCCACAGCCTCGATGTGGTGGTACAGGTCACCCTGCCTGCGATCAGCGAACTGGCCTTCGGCCGCGGCATCAGTGCCGAGGTGACCGGGATCGACAGTGCGGACCTTGAAGTCGATGTCGCCACCGGCTCGTCCGTCCGCCTGTCAGGTAGGTGCGGATCGCTCGAGATCGATGCCTCGACCGGCACCTCCCTGCGCGCCAGCGATCTGGTTTGCGCCCGGGTGGAGGTTGATGCCTCGACAGGAGCCTCGGTCTCTGCGCATGCCACCGAGGCCGCTGACGCCTCGGCCAGCATGGGCGCTTCGGTGCGTATTCACGGCAATCCGCCGGCGCGTCATTCCAGGAGCACGATGGGCGGATCGGTCAGCCTGTCCAGTGGCGGTTAGGCAAAGCAGCAGCGCGGCCTGCAACAGGCCGCGCGCCATGCTTGCACCGGGTCGATTAAGCCTGTATACGGCGCGGCTCGAACGGATGGTGAAAGCTGTCCCGACCACTGATTCATAGCGCTGGAGAGGCTCAATGGCCGTCCCTAAAAGAAAAACGACGCCGAGCAAACGCGGCATGCGCCGGGCCCACGACAAGCTGGCTGCCCCGGTCTACATCGAAGACAAGGACAGCGGCGAGCTGCGCCGTCCGCACCATGTCGACCTGAAGTCGGGCATGTATCGCGGTCGCCAGATCCTCGAGCCGAAGGACGACTGAGTCGTTTCCGGCTGACCGGCAGCGCTGGTCGATCACGCTGACAAGAAAGCGCGCCAGGTCATCACCTGGCGCGCTTTTCTTTGTCTTGGTGGACGTTTCGGCGCCTGGATGAGGCGAAATCTTCGACAGCTTGCAAGCTTCTGCAACTTGCCCACACTGGCGCAAAACCACACCACAGGGAATGACATGACCAGTGACATCGAAATCGCCCGTGCGGCGACGCTCAAGCCCATGGTCGAAATCGCAGCTGGTCTCGACGTCCCGGCAGACGCGATCATTCCCTTTGGCCGCTCCAAGGCCAAGCTTTCCGGCGAATATATTGCGACCCTGAAGGACCGCCCGCGCGGCAAGCTGATCCTGGTGACGGCGATTTCCCCGACGCCGGCGGGTGAGGGCAAGACCACGACCACGGTCGGGTTGGGCGATGGTCTCGCCCGGATCGGCAAGAAGGTCGCCATCTGCCTGCGCGAGCCCTCCCTGGGTCCGTGTTTTGGCATGAAGGGCGGGGCGGCCGGTGGTGGCATGGCACAGGTGGTGCCGATGGAGGATATCAATCTCCATTTCACCGGCGATTTCCACGCCATCACCTCGGCCCATAACCTGCTCGCCGCGCTGGTCGACAATCATGTCCATTGGGGCAATGAGCAACAGCTCGACACCCGCCGCATCGCCTTTCGCCGGGTGATGGACATGAATGACCGCTCCCTGCGCAATCTGGTCACCGGGCTGGGCGGCGCGGCCCATGGCACGCCGCGCGAGGCCGGGTTCGACATCACGGTGGCCTCTGAAGTCATGGCAATCCTGTGCCTGGCCCGCGATCTGGCGGATCTTGAGGACCGGCTCGGCAAGATCGTGGTCGGTGAGCGGGCTGACCGCTCGCGCGTCACGGCCGCTGATATCGGGGCGGCCGGCGCGATGACGGTGCTCTTGAAGGACGCTTTCCAACCCAATCTCGTGCAGACGCTGGAACACACGCCGACCTTCATCCATGGCGGCCCCTTCGCCAATATCGCCCATGGCTGCAATACGCTGGTCGCCACTGACACGGCGCTCCGCCTGGCCGATTATGTCGTCACCGAGGCCGGCTTCGGGGCCGATCTGGGGGCCGAGAAATTCTTCGACATCAAATGCCGCAAGGGTGGCCTCGAGCCGTCTGCCGCCGTCCTGGTCGCCACGATCCGGGCGCTGAAGATGAATGGCGGGACTCCGAAGGATCAACTGGGCGGAGAGAATGTCGCCGCCGTCGAGGCCGGCTGCGCCAATCTCGGCCGTCATATCGAAAACATGGCCAAGTTCGGCGTACCGGTCGTCGTCGCCATCAATCATTTCATCGCCGACAGCGAAGCCGAAATCGCCGCGGTCCAGTCCTATTGCGAAGCGCGGGGCGTCAAGGCCGTACTGGCGACTCACTGGGCCGAGGGCGGGCAGGGCGCGGAAAAACTGGCCGAGGCCGTCAGCGCCCTTGTGGAGGGCGGCACGAGCCGTTTTGCGCCACTTTATGGTGATGACCTCAGCCTGGCCGACAAGATCGAGATAATCGCCACCTCGATCTACTGCGCCGGCTCGGTGGTCTATGAACGCTCGGCACGCCAGCAATTGCAGCGCTGGCAGGAGGCGGGCTACGGGCGATTGCCGGTCTGCATGGCCAAGACGCAATACTCGTTTTCCGCTGATCCGAGCCTGATCGGCGCGCCGGAGGGCCATGAACTCCATGTCCGCGAAGTCCGCCTGTCGGCCGGGGCCGGTTTCGTGGTCGCTGTCTGCGGCGCGATCATGACCATGCCCGGCCTGCCGCGGAAACCGGCGGCGCTGGATATCCATCTCAATGGGGCAGGTGAGGTGGAGGGGCTGTTCTAGCCAACAAACCCGCCATTCACCGCACTTATTTCATCTGTTCGCGGTAACACGGCGCATTGCCGGCATGCTCGGGCTTGCGTCCCGGCCAGCCTTGGTTATGAAGCGCCCAACGCGCCTTTATCCCGAAGAGAGTCTCATGACCGCCATCACCGACATTATTGCCCGCGAAATCCTCGACAGCCGGGGCAATCCGACCGTGGAGGTCGACGTGCTGTTGGAAGACGGCTCCTTCGGCCGCGCCGCGGTGCCGTCGGGGGCCTCGACCGGCGCCCACGAAGCGGTCGAGATGCGTGATGGCGGTGAACGCTATGGCGGCAAGGGTGTCCTGAAAGCCTGCGACCTGGTCGAGGGCGAGATTTTCGAGGCCATTGCCGGCATGGATGCCGAAGACCAGCGCCGTATCGATGAGGCGATGATCGAACTTGATGGCACCGCCAACAAGGCCCGTCTCGGCGCCAATGCGATGCTGGGCGTGTCGCTGGCGACCGCGCACGCCGCTGCCGACGTCCAAGGCTTGCCGCTATACCGCTATATCGGCGGCATGAATGCCCGGGTCCTGCCGACCCCGATGATGAATATCATCAATGGTGGCGCCCATGCCGACAATCCGATCGACTTCCAGGAATTCATGATCATGCCGGTCGGCCTGCCCAGCTTCTCCGAAGCCTTGCGTTGCGGTGCTGAAGTCTTCCATGCCCTCAAATCACGCCTGAAGGCCGATGGTCTCAACACCAATGTCGGCGATGAGGGCGGTTTCGCGCCGCACCTGACCTCCGCCGAACAGGCGCTCGACGTGATCATGGATGCCATCGAGGCGGCCGGCTACAAGCCGGGCGAGGATGTCGCCCTGGCCCTCGATGTCGCCTCAACTGAATTCTACAAGAATGGCCAATACGTGCTGGAAGGCGCCGACGAGAGCCATGACGCCGCCGGCTTTGCGAAATATCTGGAGAAACTGGTCAATAAATACCCGATCGTCTCGATCGAGGATGGCATGGCCGAGGATGACTGGGACGGCTGGCGTGCTCTGACCGAGCGTCTCGATGGCAAGTGCCAGCTGGTCGGCGATGATCTCTTCGTCACCAATCCGGAACGCCTGGCCCAGGGCATCGAGACCGGGGCCGCCAACGCGATCCTCGTCAAGGTCAACCAGATCGGCACGCTGTCGGAAACCCTCGACGCCGTCGACATGGCGCTGCGCTCGGGCTATGGCGCGGTGATGAGCCACCGCTCCGGCGAAACCGAGGACGCGACGATTGCCGATCTTGCTGTCGCCACCAATTGCGGACAGATCAAGACCGGCTCGCTGGCCCGCTCTGACCGCACCGCCAAGTACAACCAGCTTCTGCGGATTGAAAGCATGCTGGGCGAGACCGGGATGTATGCCGGCGCGTCGGGCCTGGCGAGCTAGTCACCCACATTTTGTCATCCCCGCCGGACATCCTGCGGGGATGACAAAACGGGGTCATCCAGCCCCATTCCAGCCCAATCCCTTACCCAGTCCTGAATCCGTGATTCACGACTCCTAAAGTGTGATCGTGTTGAATCACTCTTGCAGAAGAACACGGTGTATGAGCGCCGGTCTCAACAAGGGTGTACGGGTTTTGGACGCGATCAAGCGCTTTTCCACGACAGCATTGCTCACCGTCGCGATTGCCTATTTCGGCTATCACGCGCTGACGGGCGAGCAGGGCGTGCTGAACTGGATTGTCGTGAAAAGCGAGATCAGCGAAGCCGAAACCGAGCTTGCCCTGGCCCAGGCCGAACGCCAGGCGCTGGAAGTCACAGCGGCGCGTCTGCGCTCTGACAGCCTTGATCTCGACTATGTCGAAGAGCGGGCCCGCGACATTCTCAATGTCGCCCATCCGCGTGAATTCATCGTGGAAATTGAGACGGAAGACCGCCGCTAGTCTGCGATCCGGGACGCTTTTGAAAAACACCATCTGATTGAATTTGCGCTTCACCGCTTGCGGGTGCGGTGCGGCATCTGCTATGCGGCGATAGACGTCAGATGGGAGCGCGAACAACATACTTCGCGTGCGAATTAATGACCAGCAAGCGTACCAGCAAGACCGCCGCATCCAAGCCGGCCGCCAAAACGACCAAGACAGTCGCGCCGGGAAAGGCCGGAAAAGACGAGCTGCTTCAGTATTATCGCGAGATGCTGATGATGCGCCGTTTCGAGGAAAAGGCCGGCCAGCTTTACGGCATGGGCCTGATCGCCGGATTCTGTCACCTCTATATCGGCCAGGAAGCGGTCGTTACCGGCATCCAGGCGGCGCTCGAAGAGGGCGACCAGGTGATTACCGGCTATCGTGACCACGCCCACATGCTGGCCTGTGGCATGGACCCCAAGGGTGTCATGGCCGAGCTGACCGGCCGCGAGGGCGGCTATTCGCGCGGCAAGGGCGGCTCGATGCACATGTTCTCGCGCGAGAAGCAATTCTATGGCGGGCACGGCATTGTCGGCGCCCAGGTGGCACTCGGCACCGGTCTGGGCTTTGCTGACTGGTACAAGGGCAATGGCAAGCTCTCGGTCGCCTATTTCGGCGATGGCGCGGCCAATCAGGGCCAGGTCTATGAGAGCTTCAACATGGCCAAGCTGTGGAATTTACCGGTCATCTATGTGATCGAGAACAACCAGTATGCCATGGGTACCTCGGTCAAGCGCGCCTCCTCGGAAACGGCGCTGCACAAGCGTGGGATCTCCTTCGGCATACCCGGTGAGGAAGTCGACGGCATGGATGTCGAAGCGGTCAAACGCGCTGCTGAGAAAGCCGTCAAGCACGCTCGCGACGGCAATGGCCCCTACATTCTCGAGATGAAGACCTATCGCTATCGCGGCCACTCCATGTCCGATCCGGCCAAATACCGTACCCGCGAGGAAGTCGACGATATCCGCTCGCATCACGACCCGATCGATCTGATCAAGAAACGCCTGATCGAAGGCAAACACGCGACCGAAGACGAGCTCAAGGCGCTCGACAAGGACGTGAAAGCCATCGTCAACGAGGCCGCCCAATTCGCCAAGGACAGCCCGGAGCCGGATCCGTCGGAGCTCTATACCGACGTGTTGGTGGAGGTTTCATGACACCGCAAGTGAAACACTTCCTCGATAATTGGCACCAGGCCGTGCGCGAGCGCGATGCCAATCGCCTGTCCTCGATCATCGCGGAAGGCTGCGAGCTGCATTCGCCGGTCGTGTGGAAACCCTCGGCTGACAAGCATTACCTGCTGCACATACTGATGGGTGTGATCACGGTGGTTGAAGGCTTCGACTATCGCCAGGAATGGGTGAACGGCAATGAGCTCCTGCTCGAATTCACCGGCACGGTGGAGGGCAAGGGTCTGGTCGGGATCGACAAGATTACCCTCAATGATGAAGGCCGGATGGTCCTCATCGAAGTGCTGATCCGCCCGATGAACACGCTGATGGAGTTCGCTGGCAAGATGCGGGAGCACGCCCTGCGTTACAAACCCGAAGCCGCCAACGGTTGATGCCGTGCCGGTCTCCGGCGCACGACAAGATTTGACACAGGACAGGTAGAGCCATGTCGATTGAAATCCTTATGCCGGCCCTTTCCCCGACGATGGAAGAGGGCACGCTCGCCAAGTGGAACATCAAGGAAGGCGACACCGTCGAGAGCGGTGACGTGATTGCCGAGATCGAGACCGACAAGGCGACGATGGAAGTCGAGGCGGTCGAGGAGGGTGTTGTCGCCAAGCTCCTGGTCGCCGCAGGCACCGAGAATGTGAAGGTCAATGCGCCGATTGCGATCCTGGCTGAGGATGGTGAGGATGCGAGCGCGGTTGAGACGCCTAAGGCGAAGTCCGAAGCCAAGGATGAGGCGCCGGCCGATAATGGCTCCAATGACGCCGAAAACGACGACGAGGCCGACGCCAAGCCGGAGGTCATTGACTATAGCCGCCCGGAGGCCTCTGATCCTGAAGTGCCAGAAGGCACGAAAATGATCTCCACCACGGTCCGCGACGCGCTGCGTGATGCGATGGCCGAGGAGATGCGCCGCGACGACACCGTCTTCGTGATGGGTGAGGAAGTCGCCGAATACCAAGGTGCTTACAAGGTCACGCGCGGCCTGCTGGACGAGTTCGGTCCCAAGCGCGTCGTTGATACGCCGATCACCGAGCACGGCTTTGCCGGCCTGGGTGTCGGCGCGGCCTTCAACGGGCTCAAGCCGGTCGTCGAGTTCATGACCTTCAACTTCGCCATGCAGGCCATCGACCACATCATCAATTCGGCCGCCAAGACGCTCTACATGTCCGGCGGCCAGATGGGTTGTCCGATCGTCTTCCGCGGCCCCAATGGCGCCGCCAGCCGCGTCGGCGCCCAGCACTCACACGACTATTCCTCCTGGTACGCCAATGTGCCCGGCCTGAAAGTCGTCGCGCCCTATGACGCCGCCGATGCCAAGGGCCTGATGAAGGCCGCCATCCGCGACCCGAACCCGGTCGTCTTCCTCGAGCACGAGCTGATCTATGGCGAGAGCTTTGACGTGCCGGACGTGGAAGACTGGGTCCTGCCGATCGGCAAGGCCAAAATCCGCCGCACGGGTTCTGACGTCACGATTACCGCGCATTCCCGCATGGTCGGCTACGCGCTTGAGGCTGCCGAGATCCTGGCCGGCGAGGGCATCGACGCCGAGGTGATCGATCTGCGCACCTTGCGTCCGCTGGACACGGATACCGTGGTGGAATCGGTCAAGAAAACCAATCGCATCGTCTGTGCCGAAGAGGGCTGGGGCCGCATGGGTGTCGGTGCCGAGATCGCTGCCGTCGTCACTGCCGAGGCCTTCGACTATCTCGACGCCCCGCCCGCCCGCGTCCACCAGGAAGACGTCCCGCTGCCCTATGCCGGCAATCTGGAAAAGCTGTCTCTGCCGGGCGTGGACGATATTGTGAAGGCGGCGAAGGCTGTCTGCTACGCGGAGTAGGAGTTGTGTTCGATTTTTCGAAATCAGAATTCAGGGAGTGGAAGCCAGCCATTCCGCCCGGGACGTACGACTTCATCTCCTGTCACGCGGAACTCGGGGAGCTTTCGCTGAAACTGATGTCGCGCGAAAATGATCGCCAAGACTCTTTTGCCTGTGAGTTCGTCTCCACGCCGCTCTGGCACTGCATAGTTGAGGATGAGAGGCACCAAGACCAGCTCTTGCGTCTGACGTCGGTCAACATGTTTGAAGTGCTCAATTCCCCTGTCATCTCCGGTTTTGTCGAGAATGAGATTGTTTTTGACAAGCCTGACGCGAAGGCTCGGCATTGGGTTATTCTGACCATACAGGAATGCATTCACATTCTCGCGCTGGATGAACCAAAGGTGCGAACGATTTTCGGCGAGGATACATGACCAACTCCCCCACCAAATCCTGGCGCCATGGTGAGTGTCATTGCGGTGAGGTCGGCTTTGCCGTGAACCTGCCGGACAGTGTTGTCGCCCTGTCGTGCAATTGCTCGATCTGCGCCAAGACCGGCTTTATTCATCTCATTGTCGAAAAAGACGATTTCAAGATCGAACGCGGCGCGGAGAGCCTGACGACCTATACGTTCGGCACGCATCAGGCCAAGCACATGTTCTGTGCCAAGTGCGGTGTGAAGAGCTTCTATGTGCCGCGCTCGCATCCCGATGGCTGGAGCGTCAATCTGCGCGCGCTCGACGCCGATGCCGACCTCCAGCTGCGCTTCGAGGAATTTGACGGCGCGAACTGGGAAAAGAACGCTTCCAAGATCAACCCCGAACTGGCCCAACCGGGCGCCAATGACGCCTGAGGCGAGGACTGAAACCATGTCGATTGAAATCCTGATGCCCGCCCTGTCACCCACCATGGAAGAGGGCACGCTCGCCAAATGGCACGTCAAGGAAGGCGATGTCGTGGAAAGCGGCATGGTCCTGGCCGAGATCGAGACCGACAAGGCGACGATGGAAGTCGAGGCCGTCGATGAAGGCACGGTCGGCAAGATCCTGGTTGAGGACGGCACTGAGGGCGTCAAGGTCAATGCCGTGATCGCCATCCTTCTCGAAGAGGGTGAAACCGAGGTTTCTGCCCCGGCGCCTGCGGCGCCGGCCCCCTCCGTCAGCTCCGCTGACACCTCCCCCGCAAGCGGTGGAGGAAAATCCGAGTCTGTTTCTGCCCCCGCGAGCGGGGGAAGTGGCTCCGCCAAAGGCGGAGACGAAGGGGGCGCCGCCGAGGGCGGCGAGAACCGCATCAAGGCCAGCCCGCTCGCCAAACGGATCGCCGCCGACAAGGGTCTGGACCTCACAACCATTGACGGATCAGGCCCTTATGGCCGGATCGTCAAGCGCGATGTCGAGAATGCCCAACCGTCCAAGGCTGGCGCGTCCAATGTGGCGGACGCCCCCGCTGCCACGCCCGTCGATATGGACGACCCGCTCAAGGCCTATGGCATCGCCCGCGACCGCTATGACGTCGAGAAAGCCGACGGGATCACCAAAATCTCCGCCAAGCGCCTGTCTGAGAGCTTCCGCGACATCCCGCATTTCCCGCTCACCGTGGATTGCCGCATCGATGCGCTGATGGATTTCCGCAAACGCATCAATGCCGCCGCCGAGAAGGATGGCGACAAGGTCTCGGTCAATGACATCCTGATCAAGGCCGCCGGCCTGGCGCTGAAGAAGGTCCCGGCCGCCAACTCGTCCTGGATCGAGGGCGGGATGATTGCCCGCCACAAGCATGCCGACGTCTCCATGGCTGTGGCCATTGAGGGCGGTCTGATCACGCCGATCATCGCCGATGCCGATCAAAAGGGCCTGGTGCAAATCTCGCGCGAGTCCAAAGACCTCGCCACACGCGCCCGCGACCGCAAGCTGAAGCCGGAAGAATTCCAGGGCGGCACTTTCTCCCTGTCCAATCTGGGCATGTTCGGCATCGACAGCTTCGCCTCGATCATCAATCCGCCCCAGGGCATGATCCTGTCGGTCGGGGCGGGCGAGCAACGCCCGGTCGTCAAGGACGGCGCGTTGGCGATTGCCATGGTAATGACGGTCACGCTGACTTGCGACCACCGCGTCGTCGACGGCGCCACCGGCGCGAAATGGCTGCAGGCCTTCAAGACCTATGTCGAAGACCCGATGACGATGCTGATGTAGGTAGGGGAGGTCGAACTTCGTGACCGCCCCGCGCCTCGCGCGGATTGAGCCATAATTCTCTTGGCAGCCAGCTGGCCTCAGAGGTCTTGACCCGTCAAGGGCGCCGAAGGCGCCGCGCTGCGGGCATGCCCCTTGACGGGTCAAGACCTCTGAGGCGTCATCCCGGCAAGAGAAGAATGGGTTCAGCTGGCGCGGTGGCGCCGCTTCGAAAGGGAAGCTGTCATGAAGGTCGGGCCGGGCGATACAAATCAAAACAATCAGTTGGTGATTAGAGCGACCGGATTGGCGAGCACGTCACATCCCAACCAAACAGTCTATGAAGTTGCCTGCGACGAGTGCGGTCACCGATATGGCGCCAACGGCTGCGATCTTTGGCTGCGACGCTGCCCTGCGTGCGGTGGGGGCGAAGCCGGTGAGCCGCTCGAATCCTCCATGGCCCAGCCCCGCCATCTCGCCGAAATCCGCCACACCGATCTCGTCTTCCCGCACCAGACCAATCACCAGGGTACGTATTTCGGCGGTGCGGCGATGGCGGAGATGGACAAGCTCGCCTTCCTGGTCGCGGCGCGTCATGCCCGTCGCCCCTTCGTGACGGCCTCCTGTGACAAGCTGGATTTCGTGGCGCCGGCGCTGCTGGGTGATCTGATCGAGCTGACCGGACAGGTCCGCATGGTCGGGCGCACGTCATTGATCGTCGATGTCGAGCTGGCGGCGGAAAACCTGATCACCGGTGCCCGTCATGTCTGCACACGCGGGGCCTTCACCATGGTCGCTGCCGACCGCAAGACCAATCCGGACCGACTGCCGCCATCGCCCGACGCCAAGCCGGAATTCGCGCCCAGCCCGCCGGGCTATGCCCGCACGCTGCAACTGGTTTTCCCCGGTGACACCAATCACTTGGGCCAATTATTTGGCGGCAATGCCATGTCGCTGATGGGCAAGGCGGCCTATATCGCCGCTTCGCGGCACACCCGCAGCGATGTCGGCATGGCGGCGTCGGACAAGATCGATTTCATTGCGCCGACGCGTGAAGGCGAATTGCTCGACGTGATCGCCACCATCGCCTCGGTCGGACGGACTTCGATAACGGTCGCGGTGCTGGCCGAAGCCGAGGATTTGATGACCGGTGACCGCCGCAAGGTCGGCGAAGCGGACTATGTCATGGTCGCGCTGGATGCCAACGGCAAGCCAACGCCGGCCAAGCCGCTCAGCTAGGGCGCGATCGGCAGGGCTTTCACCTGCAGTGCTGGCGCCAGCCCACGATCATTGCAGCGATGCCAGCCGGCAATCGAAAAGCGCTCGCGGTGCGAGACCGTCACTTCGTGGGGAATTTCCTCGGACAGGAAGACTGCCAGCGTGCCGAATTCCGGGCGCAGCTCGGTCAGCACCTGATCATCCTCGCCATATATGCGCAAATGCCCGCCATCGCCCTCGCGCCAGTCCGGATTGAGATAGAGCACGGTCGAGAGGACGCGGTTGCGGGCGCCGCGGAAACTGTCGACATGGCGTTTGTAGAAGGCACCGGCCTCGTAAACGGCGAAATGTGCCTCGAAGGCAAACAGGCCGAGCATGAGCCGGGCATTGACCTCGCGGCGAAGCGCTTCGGCGAACGCCAGATAGGCGATCTGTCCGGGCGTCGACCCGTCGAGCCATTTCGTCTTGTCGCGGCGGATGCCGGCGATCAGCTCATGATCCTCGGCGCGGCCGATGCCGGCCGGAGTGAGCGCGTCTTCCTGCCACAGGGCTTCGGCCTCCTGGCGCAGCGCCGACAGCATTGCTGTGTCGGTCAGGCGGACAGCCGCAAAGCCGGGTCCGGCGAGGGCGTCGCACAGCATGTCGATGTCGAAGGCAGGCAGGCCGGTCAGACCGGCAGGCAGCAGGCTCAAATCCGCGCATCCATCCACAAGAGGAGGGCGCTCTTAGGCTTGGCCTGTCAAGGCGTCAATCAAATTCGCGACCATTGGCCCGCGCCAACGCCTTGAGGGCGGCCAACGCATCGCCGAGGCGGTCCTCGGGCACAAAGACATGGTCGTGGAAATAGCCGGCAACCGGATTGCAGCCGATGCTTTCGGCGGCGAGGGCGGCGGCGACATGGGCCATGAAGCCGACCGCCTCGAGCGAGGAGTGGATGGCCAGGGTGATGCGGCGGCAGGGGAAGACAGGGTCGAGGTCCGCCGCCACGGCCTCTTGCCAGGGCAGGATCAGCGTCGTGCCTTCGCGCTCGTGGAATATCATCAGGGCCGTGTCGGCATACGGCGCAAGTAGCGCTCGTTCAGCGGTGACGAAGCCATAGCGGGTTGGATCAGGTTCCGGACGCAGACCGGCCAACAGGGTTCCCAGATCGCTGATACCGGTCATTTGGCTTGTTCCTCCCAACGGGTAATGTCGTTGCACAGCGACAGTGATACGTGAGTCGCGATGCGCGGGAGGATGTCATGACGGTCGAAACGATCTCGCTGGTTCAAAAACACAGCCTGTTCGAAGAGGTCTGGTCGCCCAAGCGGATTGCCACCCTCGACAATTACGAGCTGAAACTGGCCAAGGGCGCCGGTTCCTTCGATTGGCATTCGCACACGGATGAAGACGAGCTTTTCCTTGTGACCCAGGGTGTTCTGCGGATCGAGATCGAGGGGCAGGATGCCGTCATCCTCGGGCCCGGCGAGCTGTGCGTGATTCCAAAGGGCGTGCGCCATCGTCCCGTCACCCAGACCGAGACTGTGCATATCCTGCTGATCGAGAAGGCCGGCGTCACCAATACCGGCGATAATCCGGACAGTGACCTGACCCAGACCGTGGTCGATATCTGAGCGCACGGATGACGAGTCTTGTTGTGGTGATCGACGTCGCGGATTGATCCGGGGGGCGCTGGCTGGTATCTCGCTGATAACGGAACCATAATTGGTTCGCTAGCGAAATAAAGAGGCAAGCCATGAGCTCAGGCGCTTTCGACGTGATCGTGATTGGTGGTGGACCGGGCGGCTATGTGGCCGCGATCCGAGCCGCCCAGCTGGGCTTCAAGACGGCTGTGGTCGAACGCGACGAACTCGGCGGTATCTGTCTGAACTGGGGCTGTATCCCGACCAAGGCGCTGCTGCGCTCGGCGGAAGTCTATCATCTCATGCAGCATGCCGCGGATTTCGGCCTGTCGGCGGACAAGGTGGGCTTTGACATCCAGGCCATCGTTCAGCGCTCGCGCAAGGTCTCCTCACGCCTGACCGGCGGCATTGGCGGGCTGATGAAGAAGCACAAGATCACGGTGATCAAGGGCACAGCCACGCTCAAAAAGGGTGGCGAAGCGCCGACCGTCATCGTCGACAAGGACACATACACTGCCAAACACGTCATCCTCGCGACCGGTGCCCGTGCCCGCACCATCCCGCAGGCCGGGCTGGTCCCGGATGGTGACAAGATCTGGAGCTATCGCGAAGCCATGGTGCCGGACACCATGCCGAAATCCCTGCTGGTCATCGGCTCGGGTGCGATCGGGATCGAATTTGCCAGCTTCTACAACACGATGGGCGCCGATGTGACCGTCGTCGAGATGATGGACCGGGTCCTGCCGGTCGAGGACGAGGAGATCTCTGCCTTCGCCGCCAAGAGCTTCAAGAAGCAGGGTCTCAAGCTGATGGTTTCGGCCCAGGTCGAAAAGCTGGAGAAGACCGCCAAGACCGTGAAGGTCCACGTCAAGGACGCCAAGGGCAAGGTCGAGATCGTCGAGGTCGAGAAAGTCATCATGGCCGTCGGCATTGCGGCCAATATCGAGAATTTGGGCCTGGAGGCCCTGGGCGTGAAAATCGATCGCGGCCATGTCGTCAATGACGGTTTCGGACGCACCAATGTGAAGGGGCTCTACGCCGTCGGTGACGTCGCGGGCCCGCCCTGGCTCGCGCACAAGGCCAGCCATGAGGCAGTTGTTTGTGTCGAAAAGATCGCTGGCGAGAAAGTGCATCCCTTTGAGACGTCCAATATTCCGGGCTGCACCTATTGCCACCCCCAGATTGCCTCGGTCGGTCTGACTGAAGCCAAGGCCAAGGAGGCCGGGCATGAGGTCAAGGTCGGCCGCTTCCCCTTTGTCGGCAATGGCAAGGCAATCGCGCTCGGTGATGATCAGGGCCTGGTGAAAACCGTGTTTGACGCCAAGACGGGCGAGCTCTTGGGTGCCCACATGGTTGGATCGGAAGTCACGGAATTGATCCAGGGCTATGTGATCGGGCGCCAGCTCGAGACCACGGAAGCGGAACTCATGCACACGGTTTTCCCGCACCCGACCCTGTCGGAAATGATGCATGAGAGCGTGCTCGACGCCTATGGCCGGGCCTTGCACTTCTAGGATCTGACAAAATTCACCAAGGTCGTGCATCCATTGCGGACGCGTCGTGCATCCAAGGGGCAAACCAGAGCCTTGCGAGGATGTCATGCTGACCCGAATTCTGCTTTCTGCGACCACCGCCATCGTCCTGTCGGCCTGCACTTATTCAGTGTCCGGCCACGGCGACAACCAGTCCGTTGAATCGGCCGGACTGGTCGCCTCACGCAATGTCGACGTGCCCGGCGACGCCGAATTTTCCGGCATGTTTGTCGGCGCCGACGGCGATGTTGGCGGCGATCTCGACCTGTCCGGGGCCACGGTGCGCTCGGACGCCCGGGTCGGCGGCAATCTGATCGCTGCCGGCGGCCGGGTGCGTTTCACGGGCACTGTGGCGGGTGATGCCGAGATTGATGCCGGGACCGGTTATGTCGACGCCATCATCAACGGCAATCTCGTCATCGCCGCCGGCCGCATGGAACTGGCGGGCCGCATTGATGGCGGTCTGGAGATGGATGGCGGACGCATGATCCTGCGCGCCGACATTGCCGGCCCGGTGGCGGTCCGCGGTCACGGGCGCGACAATGATCGTGGCAATGGCCGGGTCGAACTCGCCGGACGCCTGCAACAAGGTGGCATGATCTGCGCGGCGGAAGTCGAGATCCGCAGCGATGCCCGGATTGAGGGTGACCTCCTGGTCATTTCGAACCAGCGCCCGAGCGGTGACGGTTTCCGCTTTGAAGCCCTTGGTGATCGCAGCTGCAAATATATCTGATCGCCTGCACGCTCCATCCCGGCGCAATAAGCGCGCCGGGACAAAGAATCCGGGGTCCGGCGGCCACGGTTGTCCATCAGGACGATCCGCCGGTTCCAGCTCCCTCTTGTTTCGGCAAGGCGGTCGGGCTCCGGACCCATCCAGGACATCCAGTCGCGCGGTGACGCCTACTCCGCTGGTTCTGCGACCGGTACCGCGTCTTCCGCCATCAGCGCCTCAACCGTCTTCTGGACGGAGCCGTAATCGGTCTTGCCGGTGCCCAGCACCGGGATCGAGTTGACCTTGATGATCTTGCGCGGAATGGCGAGATCGGAAATGCCGTGATTGCGGGCAAAGGCCACCAGATCGGCGCGGTCGGCCTTGTCGTAATCGGTCAGCAGGATGATCTGCTCGCCCTTGCGCTTGTCGGGAATGGCGGCAGCGGCGTGCATATTGTCGGGCCACAGCGAGGTGGCGCAATTTTCGACAACGGCCAGCGAGACCATTTCCCCGCCCAGCTTGGCAAAGCGCTTCACGCGACCGCGGATCGAGATGAAGCCGTCCTCGTCGATGGAGACGATATCGCCCGTGTCGTGCCAGCCATCCAGCGGTGCGTCTAGCACCAGCGGCGCGTCCGGACGGATATAGCCCTTCATGATGTTCGGCCCCTTGATGTGCAGCTGGCCGCCATCATTGATGCCGGGAACCGGGATCAACCGGGCTTCACACCCCGGCATGATCTGGCCGACCGTTCCGGGCCGGTTATTGTCCGGCTGGTTGACCGAGAAGACGGGGGCCGCCTCGGTCAGGCCATAGCCTTCGACGATTTCCAGATTGAAGCGTCGGCGCAACGACGAGCGTGTCTCATCCTTGACCCGTTCGGCACCGCACACGGCCATACGCAGCGTCGACAGATCGTTCTCGTCAGCGGCGCGGGCATATTGGTTCATGAAAGTATCGGTGGCGAACAATATGGTCGCCTTGGTCTCGGCGATGCGCTTGACGATGGTCTTGGCTTGGAGCGGGGTCGGGTGGCAGATCGCCGGTACGCCGAGGCCGAGCGGCACCAGCACGCCGCCGGTCAGTCCGAAACAATGGAAGGTCGGCAGCGGATTGAACAACACATCAGTCGGCAGGATGCGGATATGGTCGCGGACCTGTTCGACATTGGCGAGCAGGTTGGCATGGCTGAGCACCACGCCCTTGGGATCGCCCTCAGTGCCGGAGGTGAAGAGATAGACGGCCGGGCTGTCCGGATCGGGATGGGCGCGCACCAGGAAGGGCGCCACCATGCCGATGGCGGCGGCCAGCTTGTCCATGGTGGAGAGGTTTTCGCGGACATCTTCCAGATAGATCAGCTCATGATCTTCCTTCAGGGCCTCTTCCAGCTCCTGCAGCTCACCCAGTTCGATAAAGCGCCGCGCGGTGACAATGCGCTTGGCCTTGCAGGCGCGGCAGGCCGCCTTGAGGGCGCGTTCACCGGCTGTGAAATTGAGCATGGCGGGGACACGGCCATAGGCCGAGACCGCGTAAAAGGAGATGATCGCGCCGACGCCGGTCGGCAGCAAGACGCCGACCGCTTCGCCCGGCTCGGTTCCGCCCTTGAGCGCGTGGCCGAGCGCGAAGACGGCCTTGGTCAGGTCGCCGAAGCTCAGCTCGCGGCCGTCGGCATCGACAGCTGCCAGCTTTTTGCTGCCATACCGGCGTTTGGAATCCAGCAGGGCGGCAAAGACGGATTTGCGGATCCGGTTGAGGTTGAAGTCGGGTCCCTTGAAGGTTTCCCCGACCGGCGCGCCCTGGTCCGGCGTGCCGGCGTCAGCCGGAATGTTTCCGGCGGCTGTGGTGTCAGCCATGTAATCCTCCCATCGGCGCCCCTTGTCGCGGACGCTCGTTTGACCGGAGATATTACGCTTGGCTGACGCAGAGGGAAGGGGGAGGAATGATTCACATTCATCGCCGTCATGAATATCGCGATTTACGGAAATAATTTATCGAAAAACGAAAAAACTGGTTGATATCGTTTTTCGATAATGTAAGCTTCGACTCGACGCTGGGGAGCGTATGAATGGGGCTTCGAAGAGTCCTGACACGAACGGGAGACTTGCATGCAAAAGGTCCTGCTGGCCGCTTCGGCCCTGACCACTGCGCTGATGACATCGGGCTGCGTGATCGTTGTTGCTGACGACGATGACAGCAAGATGCTGCGTGGCCACAGCACCCGCACTGCCGACGGCTATACCGTGCTCGACCGTGACGGGGATTACAGCCGCCTGGCCGGTGATATGAATCTGCGTGGCCGGATCGGTGGCGATCTCAGCCTGGTCGCAGGCGATGTCGATATCGACGACATGGATATTGGCGGTGAAGCCTCGATCGCCGGCGGCGATATTGATTTTTCCGGCCGCGTCCGTGGCGAGGTTTCGATCGCCGGTGGTGACATCAATTTTTCCGCTGAGGTTGACGATGACCTCAATCTCGCCGGTGGCGAAATCGACTTTACCGGCCGCGTCCATGGCGAGGCCGCTCTGGCGGCCGGCGAAATGCGTGTGGCCGGCTGGTTCGGCGACACGCTGCATGCCCAGGCCGACGAGATCTGGTTCACCGGTGAAGCCGTCGGACCGGCCAAGCTCGTCGCCGCTGATGAACTGCGCAATAACCGTCGCCGAAACCAGCGCGGAATGATCGAAGTTGGTGGCACGCTGTCGGGCGGCGCCGAGATTTGTGCCATTTCCGTTGTCTTTACCGACACAAGCCGCGTCGGTCCCGGCGTGACGGTGTGGGCGGAAGAGCCGCCGGTCACGCAGAGCGGCGCCCGGGTTTCCGGCCTGGACTATCAGCCGCGCGACGGACGCGACTGCGATGACCTGATCGACGACTGAGCCTGTCACTCAATCGCGTTTGAAACCTTCACCTGACCGCCGGGGGGCGCAGGGAGATTTTACAATGAACAACATCACGATGAAAACGTGGGTCATGGTCGGGGGGCTGGCCATTTCCCTTTTTGCCGGGGCTGCATCGGCCCAGGTCATCGGTGGCGATGTCGAAATCGATGGCAGTAATCACGATGTCATTTTCCTGGGCGGCGAGATGAATGTCCGCGGCCAGGTCAATGGCGACATAAAGGGCGTGGCCGGCAGTGTCCGGGTCAACGCCGATGTCACCGGTTCGGTCCAGCTGGTGGGTGGAGAGATCGACGTCGCCGGATCGGTCGGCGGGGACATCGACCTGGCCGGCGGCGAGGTCGTCTCGCGCGCCAATGTCACGGGAGACGCCAATTTTGCCGGCGGGGAGTCGCGTATTTCCGGCACCATCGGTGGCATGCTCAACGCGGCCTCCGGTCATGTCGAGATCGACAGCCAGGTTGGCGGTGATGCCAAAATGGCCGGTGGTTTTGTCGAGACCAGTTCGGCCAGCCGCTTTGCCGGCGCCGCCGAGATCGTGGGCGGCGAGGTCCACCTGTCCGGCGAGTTCACCGGCCCGGTTGATATCGAAGGCGGTGAAATCCACCTCGCCGGCATCTTTCTCGACGATGTCGAGATCATGGCCGAGGAAGTCTATATCCTGGACGGGACGCAAGTCGCCGGTGAACTCCGCATCCGCTCGCCGCACGAGCCGGTGGTGGCCGATGGCACCCGTTTTGGCAGCTATGACTATGAGTACCGCCAGTTCAATTTCGGCGCCAAGGACTGGGATCATATCGATTTCGACTTCGATGCCCCGACCGGTGTGTTCGGCCTGTTCATTCCTGGTGCTGTCTTCCTGCTGGCCGTGATGGCCCTGCTGGTGGCACCCAATGGCGTGGCCTCCGTCGCGGCCCGTTTCCGGGACCGCCCGGTGGTCGGTGGCTTTTTCGGATTTATCGGCTTTGCCCTGTCGCCAGTCTTCCTGATCATCATGACCATTCTGCTGGCGATTACCGTGGTCGGCATCCTGCTGATCCCGATCATGTGGCTGATCTTCTGGCCCTTCATGCTGCTTTGCATGGGCTTTGGTGCGGTCGCGGTCGGCGACATGATCTTCAACCGCAAGCCGGACGAGAAGACTATGGGGCTGGGCATGCGCCTTCTGTCCACCTTCTGTGTCGTGGCTGTCTTTGCCGCCTTTGGTGCGATCGGCGGGCTCGGCTTCCTGGCCGGTTTCCTGCTGCTCTTCATCGGACTGGGCTCGTGGATGATGTCGCTGGGCAAGCGCCGTGAGCCGGCTCCGGCGATGACGGCACAGGGAACCAGCTGAGCAATTGGTCGCACGACGCATCATGACAATGCGGAAAGGCAGGGGTGACCTCGCCGGGTGAGCGCGCTAAATCTGCCTCCGAACAATCCCACAAAAGGGGTATCGGGGAATAATGCGCACACTCAACATCATCGCTCTTGCAGCGGCGGCTGCGACGTTCAACGTCGCGGTCGCCCAGCCTGTCCAGCAGACCGTCAATGACTGGCGCGATGCCTTCCGCCAGCTCGAGGACGAAGACTGGCCCTCGCCGAACCGGGAACGCCGCGCGACCGGTGCACCGGGTCCGGATTACTGGCAGCAGCAGGTCGATTACGACATTGATATCCGGCTCGATGAAGAGGCCCGGCATCTGTTCGGCACCGAGACCGTTACCTACACCAATAACGCACCCGATACGCTCGACTTCCTGTGGTTCCTGCTCGACCAGAACCGTTTCCGTCCCGATTCCATCGCGGTGATGACCGAGACTGTTGGCGGCGGTGGCCGTTCGGCCGGCCGTGTCGGTGGTGATTTCCCGGACGGGATGTCGGCCAGCTCCCTGCGCCGTCGCCAGATGCTCAATGAGGACGGTTACGGCTTCAATATCACTGGCGTCACCGATGCGAATGGCGAACCGATGGACTTCACCATTGTCGACACGTTGCTGCGCCTTGATCTCGATGATGTGCTGGAAACCGGCGACAGCGTCACCTTCACGATCGAGTGGGATTACCGCCTGGTCGAGACCCAGGTCATCGGCGGCCGCGCCGGTTGGGAATGCTTCGAGGAGACCGAGGATACCGGCGGCGATTGCATCTATCAGATCGCCCAATGGTTCCCGCGCGCCGCCGTCTTCTCCGACTATGAAGGCTGGCACAACAAGGCCTTCCTCGGTCGTGGTGAATTCGCGCTCGAATTCGGTGACTACGACGTATCCATCCGCGTGCCGCAGGATTTCATCGTCTCGGCGACCGGTGTTCTGCAAAACCCGGAAGAGGTCCTGACCGAACCGCAGCGTGCCCGCCTGGACGAGGCCCGCACCGCGGACGGGCCGGTCTTCATCGTCACCCCGGCCGAAGCCCGCGCCAATGAGCGTCGCGGCACCCGCTCCATGGCGACCTGGGAGTTCCGGGCCGAGAATGTCCGCGATTTCGCCTGGGCCGGTTCGCGCAAATTCATCTGGGATGCGGTTGGCGTCGAGCAGGACGGGATGGGGCAGGCGCCCGACCTCGTCATGGCGATGTCGTTTTATCCCAATGAAAGCGAGCCCTTGTGGTCGACCTTCTCGACCCGCGCCGTCGAGCACACGCTCGATGTCTATAATGATTTTGCCTTCCCTTACCCCTATCCGGTCGCGCAATCGATTGCCGGCCCGCAGGGCGGGATGGAATACCCGATGATCACCTTCAATGGCGGCAGTTATGGCCGTCCGATGGTCGATGATGACGGGAATCTGAGCTATTCGCTGGGCGCCAAGCGCGGCCTGATCGGCGTGATCATTCACGAGATCGGCCACATCTATTTCCCGATGGTCGTCAATACGGACGAGCGCCAGTGGACCTGGATGGATGAAGGCATCAACACCTTCCTGCAATTCCAGGCCGAACAGCAGTGGGAAGAAGGCTTCCGCTCGCGCCGCGGCGACCCCGACCTGATTGCCGGCTACATGGCATCCAGCAATCAGATGCCGATCATGACGCAGTCGGATTCGATTGTTCAGTTCGGCAGCAATGCCTATGGCAAGCCGGCCACGGCGCTGGTCGTGCTGCGCGAGACAGTGCTGGGACGTGAACTGTTCGACGACGCCTTCCGCGCTTATTCCGAGCGTTGGCGGTTCCGGCGGCCGACGCCCTATGACTTCTTCCGCACCATGGAAGAGGTCTCCGGTGTCGATCTCGACTGGTTCTGGCGTGGCTGGTTCTACTCCACCGACCATGTCGACATCTCGCTCGACCGGGTGATCGAGGGCACGTTCGACACCGAGGACCCGGCCATCGAAAATCTGCTGGAGCGAGCTGACGACACCGAATTCCGCGAAAACCTCACCCCGCAGCGCAATGCGGCGGAGGGCATCGTGACCTATGCCGAGCGCAATCCGGAAGTGCAGGACTTCTATTCGCGCAATGACCCGTTCACGGTCACCGAGCGCGAGCGGGAAGCCTATGAAACCGCGCGTGAGCGGATGGAAGACTGGGAAGCGGAGATCCTCGACAGCGATACCCGCGTCTACTATCTCGACTTCACCAATCAGGGCGGCGTGGTGATGCCGATCATCCTGGAGTTCACCTTCGCGGATGGCAGCACTGATCTGGTGCGGATTCCGGCCGAGGTGTGGCGTTATGATCCGCAAAACGTGACCTGGACCTATGTCACCGACCGTCAGGTCGTCTCGGTCGAGCTCGACCCGCTGCGCGAAACTGCCGATGCCGATCGCACGGATAATTACTATCCGCCGCGCATCGAACCGACGCGTCTCGAGCTCTATCGCTCAAGCTCGAACCCGTCGAGCATGATGGACGATATGGACCAGCGCGTGACGCGCGACAGTGTCCGCACGCGTCCGGAATAGGCAAACGGGAGGGACGCCACGCATGCGCGCGCCGCTGACCCTCCTGACCCTTCTGGCGGGGCTGTCCCTGGTGACAGCCCCGTCGCACGCCCATCGCATGCATGCCGGCGTCACCGAGATCGCCGTCAATGCGCGCACTGCCGAGCTGGAAATTATCCACCGGATCTACGCCCACGACCTGATGGAAGCCCTCGACCGCACCGGCCTCGACGCCGTCGATTTCCTGGCGACGCCGGACGGCATGGCGGCGGTCGGCGCCTATGCGGCCGGCGCTTTTCGCATGGCAGACACGGACGGCGAGCTGCTGGAGCCTGCTTTTGTCGGCGCCGAGATCGATGGCGAGTTTGCCTGGATCTATTTCGCAGCACCGGTTCCGGCCGAGCAGGCCAGCTTCATCGTCGACAATGACCTCCTCGCCGAAACCTTCGACGACCAGGTGATGATGACCAATCTGCGCTTCAATTCACTGGTCCGCACGGCCATGCAGGGACCGGGGCGTCGCACCCCGGTCCGCGTCCGCTTCAGCAACGACTGAAACGCCTCAGACCTTGGGGATGCCTAGACCTTGTGAACCAGGGCCGGGCAGCGGCACTGGAAACTGCCGGCCAGCTGCCCTTCAGTACGGGTATAGTCGAACGTCACCTCGTCCCCGGCCGCCAGATCACGCAGCGCCACCAGGGTCGGCAGGGCGGTTTCGAGATCATAGACGATCTCGCAGCTTGGCTCACAGGCATGATTGACGAAATGGCCGTATCCGGCCGGTTCGACATGGCGATTGTCATCAGTGCGGAAGGAATAGGGCGTCTGCTCGGCGCCGACCGGACCATCAATCCCGACCACCGTCTCACCGGCCGCCACCGGTGTCACCAGCACCGTGCCCCAGCCATGTGTGGGTGAACGGTCGAGCCGCGCGGCGGGCGCATGCGCCATGACATAGGGCAGGGCCGCTTCGCCATCACCGCCGGCAATGCGCCCGCTCATGGCGGCACCATGGACGCAGACTTCAGGCACCAGGTCCAGCATCACCCCGCTTGGCGAGACGCCGTCAAATTCCAGCATCAGGGCGAGACGCTCGCCAACCAGAAGCCCGCGCAGTTCGGCCCGGTGCGGCACCCCGTCACGCTCGGCGATCCGGTCCAGCGTGCCGCCGACCCGGCCATCTTCATCGATCGTCAGGGCCACCCGGTCATAAAGCCGCGTCCCGTCGAGCGCGACATGAAAGCCGATCAAATGCACCGGCACAGACGCCGCTCTGGTTGCTCCAAGAAACTGCGTCATATCCGAATCCCCAACACAAACAATAAGGTGAGGTGAGGTTAGGGGATTTGTGTTGTGGTGCAAGCTTGCGCGGGCGCATTCTGACCATTCAGGAGCGCCATCCTGGCAGCGCCTGCAGAGGGTGGCGACATGGCCACTTGTCCCGGTTTCGCACTAGGGACCCGGCTCTCCGCGCTCCTCGGCCAGAAGGTCGAGAATTCGCTCGATCCGCGCCCGCAGGGCGATCAGGATGAGATGTGTGTTGTCCTGGGTGATATAAGCGCTCTGCAGCGCATCCATGATCTCTCGATCTTCCAGCAGAACCGTGTGATCGATCGCCTCAACCCGGCCGAGCTGTTCGAACCTCGTCGACGGTTGCCCGGTCAGTTCCAGTGTTTTCGCGCGGATGATGACCCGGCTCAGTTCGGCCACCGGCTCGGCGACTTGCGAGAACTGGAGATACAGGAAGCCGGTATAGCTGTCATATCTGTAGAGTTCGTCGCGCAAGGCCGCGTTTCTGATCAGGCGCATCCGGCCCGTTGAGACCAATTCCTCGAAGGCGGCGGACGGTGCCGGCATGCTGCCGATGGAATCCACCAGGGCGAGGTCAGAGGCGAGGAAGTCCTCATCAAGCTGGCCGGCACGAATACCGGTGATCAAGCGGTCCGTGACCTCCAGATACAGTAATTGCCGCGCGATCCCGCTATCGGTCAGCGCCAATTGCTGCTCGAAATCACGCTCCAGCCGCTCCAGCAGGCTGTGCGTCTCGATCCGCTCCTGCCGCGCCTCATTCCAGTTATTGACCTGCAGACCGATAAACACGCCAAACACCACGATCAGCGTTTCGATCACCACAGTGACCCAGTCCTGCTTGCGCAGGCCAATGGCAAGACGCCGCAAGATCATGCTTTCCCCCCCGAGGCCGGATCGGCCGGTCTCTACAGAGCGCGTTGCGCCCGCCAAGGCAAGGCTGGTTTGGTTTCCCTCTCCCCCGGGAGAGGGTGGCCGAAGGCCGGGTGAGGGGGAAATCCCGGTGCCGGGGCGCTGATCCCCCTCATCCGTCGCTCCGCGACACCTTCTCCCCAGGGAGAAGGAAGGCAGCACCGCGGATCGGAGAGTGCGGCGCCCATTCCCCACCCATTTCTCCCGGGCGAAGACCCGGGACCCACCGAGCGCCCCTTCAGGCAAAGCGTTTCCGGTAGATCCCGGATCGCGCCGAAGCGCGTCAGGGAAAAGTGGCGCGCCAAGACTGGCGATCACACAGCCCGTCAATCAAACGCGTCGAGCGCACACTTTCCAGACATCAAACAAGCGCGCCGAGCGCGCTCTGGGCCATAAACCCATTGCCGGGAGAGTGGTGTGTGTTCCCACTGTTCGGGAGGACTATGATTGGGCGTGGGGCGCCTATTTGAGTCCAGTTTGGCGCAGGAGCGCCCATGGTGGGGAGCACCGTTCAGCCTTACGGCGACTAGGTAAGCGCGACCGTGATCACGGTGCTCTGTAGACAAGCCACACCTGGACCAGGTGGGTTGGCGCCACGGATTGAGAGCGCCAACTTCTCGATCATCTTGAGTAATGCGTTCATGGTCACGAACCCCCAACTGGAACGCGATAGTCAATGTGAGCTGCTGCCGGTCTGGTGGACACCCCTTCGCCAACCCGGCCCAATAACTAATCAGATTCAGTTGAATACCGGCCTAAGACACGACTACGCCATCGCCCCAATCATCGGATCAAGTATTTTTGCGAAACTCGATATATCTTGACATTGATGCGTCTAGTTATACAACTTTAGAGTATGGCCGGTTGGAGGGGACGCAAAGTGTTACGACTATTTCTTATTGTTAGTCTGCTGCTAGCGCTACAAACCCTTTCGTCCTGTGCTTCAAGCCAGCCACGCGGGGCACTCTGCGTACGCGGCGACGGGTGCATTCTTGATGAGCGCGAACGACGAGGTCCAAGGGGTAGCGATCAGTTAGAAGTTACTCCGTTCCGAACTTCGCAGCCGAATTTATCTCTCGACCTCAACATTGATGGCTATTTTGATCATGTTGGAGAGTTGCTCTTGCCCGGGCAGATCTCCGGCGCGACATGCGGCGGAGGCACGGCGACTCAGATGTTCGACGTGTCCTCCCTCGATGCCCGGCCAGGTACGGAAACACCCGGGTTTTTGACGGTCGCGGAAATGACCGAAAACTACTCAACCACCGAAAGTGGAGCGGTCAGTACGCGTGCCAATGTTGGCCCTGTCCTTGCCAATCTTCTGTCTAGCCGCGGCATTTCCCAAGAAACGGCCGCTGGTGTGGGCGCAGCCTTCGCAAGCGGTCAGACGTCTATAGTCGCCGCGCGAGGGAAGTACATTGAAGTGCGGCTGTCTGACGGGGTCATCCGGCAATTGCGCGATAGGACCGTGATGGATGGAGATGCCACTCAACGAGCGCATTTGTACAATTGTATACTGGAGCTTGCCCTATCGCGGCATGACTACCGACTGCTGACCGGGCTAAGTGGCTTCTATATGGAATCGTTGGAAATTAACTCGAATTTCAATCGCGACTTCGAATTAGCGGTAGAGGCGGCAGTCTCCAATCCAGACGAGGAGGTAGCTGTCCTCGAGTTGAGAGGCGAGGTGGCAAGTTCTCTTAACGGTGAGTTCAGATCTTTGGTCACGAGTGAGTTTCGCCAGTTTTCACAGGAGACGTTTCGCTATGGTGCAATCGCCTACACATCGCCGTATACGTTTTTCGTGTTCGCTGGTCAGGGCAACGTTCGTATTCCCGCGTTGGGCGGGCGAAGACGGGTAGAAATTTGCAATGGAGGAGAGCACCGCCAGACTGGGACGTCGAATAATTACCTCCAAGTGGTGATAGCAGACCAGCCTGGGCGCGTACCGGCAGTTGATGTTGCTGGCGTGGATTTGCCCCTTCAGACTCACGGCCACAGGCATATGCGGTGTCGTACGTATCGACTCGAAAGCCCGCTCGATATTGCATTTTATGACATGGATCCGAGCAATCAGGCCGAGGTCGCGTCTATAGAAGGCACCGTGGCTTTTTTTCGGTAACGCACTGAAAGCAAAAACTGCCGGCGCACCGTGGAGGGCGTTGGCATCTTGTTTTACACGACCTTTGCAAAGCAGCGGCCTGAGGGCCGCTGCGCGATCCCATATCCAACAAGCGGCGACGGCGCGGACCGCGGAGTTGCGCGGGTGCCGTGGTGCGATAGGGCGCAGGAGTAGGCGTAGCGTGAGCCTCGGTACAGGCCCGCTTTCGGGATCAAGCCCGCATCCCCCCCACCACCACAGCCCCCCGACCTTGCCACATCGCGCCTGTCATCATACATCGCCCCCATGGCCAATCTGATCGACAATACCACCCGTTCTGCTGCCTCCGACGCGCGTGCGGCTCGGCATCCGGAGAAGCAGAAGCGGGCGGATACGCCGGTGCTTCGCAAGCCGGACTGGATCCGGGTCAAGGCGCCGTTGGGCAAGACGTTTTCCGAGACCCAGAAAATCGTCAAGGATGGCGGTCTGGTGACGGTGTGCGAGGAGGCGGGCTGTCCCAATATCGGTGAGTGCTGGGAGCAAAAGCACGCCACGTTCATGATCCTGGGCGATACCTGCACCCGCGCCTGTTCCTTCTGCAACGTCAAGACCGGCCTGCCGGCCGCCGTCGACACCGACGAGCCGCGCCGTGTGGCCGAGGCCGTGGCGCAGATGGGGCTCAATCATGTCGTCATCACGTCTGTGGACCGCGATGATCTCGATGATGGCGGGGCGCAGCATTTCGTTGATGTGATCGAGGCGATCCGCGCCGCGACGCCCTCGACGACGATCGAGATCCTGACGCCGGACTTCCTGCGCAAGCCGGGTGCCGCCGAAGCGGTGATCGATGCCAGGCCGGACGTGTTCAACCATAATCTCGAGACGGTGCCGCGGCTGTATTTGTCGATCCGTCCGGGCGCGCGTTATTTCCATTCGCTGCGGCTGTTGGAACGCGTGAAGGATCGCGATCCGGCGCAGTTCACCAAGTCGGGCATCATGGTCGGGCTGGGCGAGAGCAAGGAAGAAGTGATGCAGGTGATGGACGATATGCGTTCCGCCGGCATCGATTTTCTCACCATCGGCCAGTATCTCCAGCCGACCCGCAAACATGCCGCCGTTGACCGCTTCGTCCACCCGGACGAGTTCAAGGCCTATGAGACGATCGCCCGCGCCAAGGGCTTCCTGATGGTCTCGGCGACGCCGCTGACCCGCTCAAGCCATCATGCCGGCGATGATTTCGCCAAGCTGCGCGCCGCGCGCGAGCAGATGATGGCGCGCGGTTAGATCGGCATAGCGGGGGCGAAGATGGTCGTAGAAGTTCGCGAACGCCTGCGCCTCTTTCACAGCGCCGATGATGTGTTCGAGCTGGTCAGCGATGTCCGCCGCTATCCGCACTTCATCCCGCAGATCACCGCCATGCGGGTGCTCGATGAGCGCCGGGACGGGCCGCGTCTGGAGCTGACGGCGGAAGCGCGCGTGCGCTATAAATTCGTCAGCGAGCGTTTCACATCCAGGGTCGAGGCCGACAGCGCGGCGCGGCGGATTGATGTCAGCTTTGTCGCCGGGCCTTTCCGGGTGCTGGAAAACCGCTGGCATTTCCATGCCTTGTCCGACGGCTCCTGCCTGGTCGATTTCTCGATCCGGGCGGCGTTCAAGAACCCGATCCTGCAAGTCCTGCTCGAGAGCAATCAGGAACGGGCGGGCCGGGTGCTGATCAGCAAGTTTTCCGCCGAGGCGGAACGGCGCCATGAACGCGCGGGTGATCCTGCCCTCGACCTAGCCGAAGAGATCAACGCCATCGGCTAGCAGGTCGAGCGCCGTGGCCACACTGGCCAGACGCACCGCGTCACGGCCGCGATCGCCGAAACGGCAGACTTCGGTGCGGGTCGGCTTGTCGCGGCAAGCGAGGCCGAAATGCACCAGGCCGGCCGGTTTGTGGTCCGAGCCACCCGGTCCGGCAATGCCGGTGATCGAGACCGTGATATCAGCGTTCGAGCGCAACAGGGCTTCCTCGGCCATGCGACGGGCAACCTCGACCGAGACGGCGCCATTGGCCGCAATCACCCGGGCCGGAATGCCCAGCATCTCGGTCTTGGCGGCGTTGGAATAGGTCACGAAACCACGGTCGACGACGTCCGACGAGCCGGGAATCTCCGTCAACAGGCCGGCGACCATCCCGCCGGTGCAGCTTTCCGCCGTCGCAATCATCACGCCGGCGGTCTTGGCGCGGGCGATCAGGGTTTCAGCCTGCTCGATCAGGGAGTGGTTGAACATCATGCTGTCAGTCTCGCCGTGACAATGGCTTGCGCGGCCAGGCCTTCGCCGCGCCCGGTAAAGCCGAGTTTTTCCGTGGTGGTCGCCTTTATATTGACTCGCGCCTCCGGCAAGCCGAGCAGCTGCGCCACCCGCGCCCGCATGGCCACGCGATGCGGTCCGATCTTGGGCCGTTCGGCGATGATGGTCAGGTCGGCATGGACGAGCTCGCCGCCAGCGTCTTTCAGGAGTTTTACGGCGTGCAAAAGGAAGGCATCCGACCGCGCGCCCTTCCATTGCGGGTCCGATGGCGGGAAATGCTGGCCGATATCACCGGCACCGGCCGCGCCCAGAATGGCATCGGTGAGGGCATGCAGACCTGCATCGGCGTCGGAATGTCCCACCAGGCCCAGCCCGGCCCGGATCTCGATCCCGCACAGCCACATCACCTCGGCCGGCTCGAGCCGGTGCACATCATAGCCCTGACCGGTGACGGTGATCGTCTCGCTCATGATCTGTCTTTCTGCCCGGTCAAAATCATCCGCCGTCGTCAGTTTGAAATTCTCCGCCTCGCCGGGAACAAGCGCAACCTCACCCCCTGCCGCCCGGATCACCGCGGCATCATCGGGCAGGGCGGTGTCACCCAATTGCGCATAGGCGGCGAGCAGCGGCGCCAGATGGAAGGCCTGCGGCGTCTGCGCGGCGTACAGGCCGTCACGCGAGACCGGATCACCCATCGTGGTGCCGTCGTCGTCCGCGGACCGGAATAGCGCATCAGCGACCGGCAAGGCGGGGATAACTGCGTCGTGGGTCACCAGCGCGTCGACCAGGCGGTCGATCAGATTCTGGCCGACGAAGGGGCGGGCGGCGTCATGGATCAGGACGGCGTCGGCACCGGCCGCGCGAGCCGCCTCCAGACCGGCGCGGACCGAGGCGGTGCGGGTCGCGCCGCCGGGAATTGTATCCAGTTTCGTGCCCAGTTCCGCCTCGACCGCCGCGATATGGTCCTGGTCGGCCGGGTTGATCACCACGATGATGCCGACAAAGACCCGGCCTTGACGCAGACGATGAAGCGTACGGGCCAGCACGCTTTTGCCGGCCAGTTTGCGATACTGTTTCGGCACCCCGCCACCGGCCCGTTCGCCGCGTCCGGCGGCAACAATGACAGCAGCGATCTTCATCAACAGGCCTCGTGGATTGCCGCAGCGCAGCATACTCGCTAGCCTTCGGCCTTACGACGCACACCGAGGATTTGTCCAGCCGCATGCGCTTTTCGATCGACAGCCACGACATTGAAATACCGACGGTCCTGGCGCCGATGTCCGGTGTGACAGACCTGCCATTCCGTCGCCAGGCCCAGCGTTTTGGCGCCGGCATGGTGGTCTCGGAAATGGTCGCCTCGGACGCTTTGACCGCCGGACGCCGTGACATGATCCGCAAGGCGGCGCTCGATGCGTCGTTGAAACCCTGCGTCATCCAGCTCGCCGGACGCGAGGCTCACTGGATGGCCGAGGGGGCCAGGATCGCTGAGGATGCGGGCGCCGAAGTCATTGATATCAATATGGGATGTCCGGCCCGACAAGTGACCAAGGGCCTGTCCGGCTCAGCCCTGATGCGCGATCTCGACCACGCCCTGACCCTGATCGAAGCGACCGTCGGCGCAACCTCCAAACCGGTCACCCTCAAGATGCGGCTGGGCTGGGACCACGCCTCCCTGAATGCGCCCGACCTCGCCCGCCGGGCCCGCGATGCCGGCGTACGCCTGGTCACGGTGCATGGCCGAACCCGCCAGCAATTCTACAAGGGCGAGGCTGATTGGACCGCCGTCCGCGCCGTCGTCGAGGCGGTGGACATCCCGGTCATCGTCAATGGCGATATCGAGACGGCAGGCCAGGCCCGTGACGCGTTGCAACGCTCCGGCGCTGCCGCCGTGATGATCGGTCGTGCCGCCCAGGGCCGCCCCTGGCTGCTCGGCGAAATCGGTCGCGAACTGATCGGGCGGGAAGGCGGCGAAACGCCCTGGGCCGACAAGATCGACGCCCTCGGTCAGCAGTTCGAGGACAGCCTGTCCCATTATGGCGAAGCCTTGGGTATCCGTATGATGCGCAAGCATTTTGCCAGTTTCTGCGATGTTGAATGCGGGGCCGGTGATGCCGATTGGGTGCGCGCCCAACGCGCCAGCCTGTGCCGTTCGGACCGACCGTCCGAAGTCCATAGCGCCCTCGAAGGCCTGCGCGATGTGGCCGGACGTGCCGTCGCATGACGCCGGCAGCCACCCCGGGCACAGCCATCCCCGGCGCGGCCGAGCTCGCCGCCGATCAGGCCGCGATCCCGGTGCTGGTCTTTTCCGCTGAAGCGCGCTGCCTCTGGGCCAATACCCAGGCGGAGGAATGGCTCGGCCTGTCGATGCGGCACATGCGCAAGAGCCGGTTCGGAACGCTGTCGGCAACATGCGCCCATCTCGCCAACATCATCGAACAGGCCTGCGCCGCCAACCGCACCGTGGTTGCCCTTGGCCGCATGCTCGGCGGCCAGGGTCCGTTTGACGTCCATGCCCGTTGGTCGGACGAACACAGCCAGCTGATCCTGTCGGTCCTGCCGCACCAGGAAACCGGTGCCAAGGCCTCCGAGGCACCGGCCCTGGGCTTTGGCCGCATGCTCGCCCATGAGCTCAAAAACCCGCTCGCCAGCGTGCGCGGTGCCGCCCAGCTCATCCGCCGCGAAACCGACCTTGATGGCGCCCGCGACCTGGCTCGCCTGATCATCGACGATGTCGACCGGATCACCCGTCTGGCCGATCATTGGAGCCGTGTCGGGGATATCCAGCTGGGGCCGAATTCCGAGATCAATCTCAACCTGTTGGCGGTCAATGCGATGGACAGCCTGCATCGTGCCGATCCGGCGACCAAAGGCGTTCTCAAGGACAATTTCGACCCGTCCCTGCCAACCATCAGCGGCGATCCGGACCTGCTGATGCAAGCGGTGCTCAACCTGCTGCAGAACGCCTTTGATGCTGTCAAACCGGACCCGGCTGCGGAAATCATCGTTGAAACCCGCTTCGATGCCGGTCCGAAAAGCCGCACTGGCGGCAATCCGACCCCGCTCGTCCTGTCTGTCCGCGATAATGGACCGGGCATTCCCGATACGCTCGGATCGGGTATCTTTACGCCTTTCGTGACGACCAAGCCGGCAGGTGAGGGATTGGGACTGGCTTTCTCGGCCCGTATTGCCGCGCTGCATCATGGCCAGATCGATTTCGAGAGCCAACCGGGGCGTACGCTCTTCAATATCCGCCTGCCGATTGCCAAAAAGGACATGCCGTGACCGCGCGAATTCTGCTCCTGGAAGACGATGAAAGCCTGAAACTCATCCTGTCACGCGCGCTCGGCTCGGCCGGCTACCAGGTTCGCGCGACGGCCTCTCCCGATACCGCGCTCAACTGGATCCGCAATGGCGAAGGCGATCTCCTGCTTGCTGATGTCTTGCTCGACGGCACGAATTTCCTTGAAAACCTGGGTCTGGTGTCGCGTCTGCGACCGCAAATGCCGGTCATCGTGATGAGCGCGCAAGCCACCGCTTCGACGGCGATCGATGCGGCCAAGGGCGGGGTGTTTGAATATCTGCCCAAACCTTTTGATCTCGACGACATGATTTCAGCGGTTGGTGCGGCCCTTGGCGATGTGGCCAAGACCGGGCGCAGCCGGATGACTGACGAGCCGACCGGCTTCATCGGCCAGTCCTCGGCCATGCAGTCCTCGTTCAAGGCCATTGCCCGTGCTGCCACCAGCCAGGCGCATGTCATGATCACCGGCGAGCCCGGTGTCGGGAAACGTCAGGCGGCCGAGGCCCTGCTGCGCGCCCGCGGCATCTCGGCCGATGATGCGATCGTCGTGACACCGTCCAATACGGCAACGGAAATTTTCGGATCGACACAGGCCGCCCGCCAGGTGGTATGGCTCCGTCTTGAGGAGTGGAATGCCGAGCAGCAGCGCGCCGCCCGTGATGCGCTTGATGCCGGTATTGGCCGGGTCATCGCGACGGCGTCCCATTCACCGGAAGCGGCCCTCGATACACGCTTGGTGGCGCGACTGTCGGAATGCGTGATCACGGTGCCGCCATTGCGCGAGCGCCGCAGCGATATTCCTGCCTTGTGTGAGGCATTTCTCGGCCAGTTTGCTCGCCGTGACAAACAGAACGTCGTCCGGCTGTCCAAGGACGCCGTGCAGTATCTTCAGGGTTCGGCCTGGACAGGCAATGTTGTCGAACTGCGTTCGGTCTTGTCGCGCCTGTCGCTGGCCACCCGCGGCCGGGTCGCGGGTCTGGATGATGTTCTGGTGGCCTTCTCGGCTGATGCCGGTGATTCCCGTGAAGACCTCGACGTGCACGCCAATGCGATCGCGGCGCTGTCATTGACCCGCGACAATGCCCGCAATGTCGCGATTGATGCCATCGACCGGGCCTTGTTCGCGCAGGCGCTGGACCGGTGCGGCGGCAATCGTTCGCGGGCGGCTGAATTGCTCGGGCTGAACCGCAATACGCTCGCGCGGCGACTGGCCGAGCTGGATGGTGAAGACGCCGACATGTGACCCATGCAGCACGGGTGTTGATTGTGTGCAACAACGGAGTAATGATGCGCTTCTGCAACATGTGAGACACACTTGCCGAATACTGCATCGAAGCCATTGATCCGTAACATCTCACCGCGTTCCGCGGCGCTGTTTGGCATCGGTTTCGTCACCTCAGCGATTTTCCTGACCATCGCCGCAACCGGCTTGCTGGGCGATAATGGTCTGATGCGCCTGAACGACCGGACGGTGACCGCGCTCCTGATCGGCAATGCGGTGCTCATTCTCGGTCTGGGCGGTGTGGTGGTCGTGCGGTTCGTGCGGCGGGTCCGGGCCCGGCGTTTCGGCGAACCGACACCGCGGCTTCACCTTCGCTTTGTGGCATTGTTCTCGCTGGCCGCTGCCGCTCCGGCTGTGTTGGCGGCGCTCTTCCTTGGTGCAGTTCTCAATCGTGGTGTCGATTATTGGTTCGGCGAGCGCATCGCCACCGTCGTCGACGGCACGGCAATCGTGGCCGGCGAAATCTATGAACGAGAAACGCACGCGGCCGGCAACCGGCTGAGCGCCATGGTCGAGGCCCTGAATCAGCCCGATGCGGTGGAGGCCTTCAGCTCCAGTCGCATCCAGTATGTCTGGGGCCTGAGCGCACTGGCGGCGCAGCAAAGCTTCTCGGCGGCTTATGTCGTGGACGGACGCGGCAACCTGTTGGCCCGAACGCGATTCCAGGAGAACGAGCCCTATGTCGCGCCGTCAACCCGGCTCTATGAACTCGCCGATGAAGGCGAGGGTGGGGTCGCTGTGTCGACTCCGGAATTTTCCCCGGTCGGAACCGATGTTGTCCGCTTGCTGACCCAGCTGACGGCCTATGAAGACGCTTATCTCTACGCCTCTATCCCCATGAATGTGGACCTGTTCAGGCAGATGGAGGAGGCGCGGGTCGCGCTGCGCCGCGCCGACGAGCAGGAAAGTTCGATCCGGCAGACTTTCTTTTTGCTTTATTTCGAGGTGGCCGCGCTGATCCTGATCGGCTCGGTCTGGCTTGGCCTGAGCGCGGCGACCCGCGTCGTCACGCCGATTTCCCGCCTTGTGGCTGCGGCCGAACGGGTGCGTCGCGGTGATCTGGAGGCGCGCGTCCAAATGGGGCGCGATGATGACGAGATTGCCGCCCTGGCCCGCGCCTTCAACCGCATGACCCGGCAATTGCGCAGCCAGCGTCGCGAGCTGATCGAGAGCCATGCCGAAAGCGAACAACGCCGGGCTTTCATCGAGGCCATTCTGGCCGGTGTCCGGGCCGGTGTGATCGGCCTCGACAAGGACGACAAGATCACACTGATCAACCGTTCCGCGATCGGCATGCTGTCGCCCGGTTCGCACGATCAGATCGGTGCCCGGCTGGATGACATCACCCCGGCGCTCAGCGGGCTCGTCAATGAAGCACGCCGGCGTCCCGGCTCAGTCGCAGAAGCCCAGATCGATCTCGAGGCAGACGACGAACAAATCCGTCATATCACCGCGCGCGCATCGATGGATGAGGAAGCCGGCCTGGTGATCACCTTTGATGATGTGACGCGCCTTGTGACCGCCCAGCGCAATGCGGCATGGCGGGAGGTAGCCCGCCGCATCGCCCATGAGATCAAGAACCCGCTGACCCCGATCCAGCTGTCCGCCGAACGTATCCGCCGCAAGTATCGCGATGAGATAAAGAGCGATCTGGAGACTTTTGACCGCTGCACCGAAACCATCGTCCGCCAGGTCAGTGATATCGGTCGCATGGTCGATGAGTTTTCCTCCTTTGCCCGCATGCCGCAGCCCAAGGTCGAGGCGGTTGAACTTGGCGAGTTGACCAAGTCCGCCGTTTTTGCGCGACGCGTGGCGTCGTCCGGCATCGAAGTCAGTTTCGAAAAGCCGTCCGCCCCGGTGCTCGGCCTGTGCGACGCGCGGCTGTCCGGGCAGGCGCTTGCGAACATTCTCAAGAATGCGTCTGAAAGTGTCGAAGCGCGTATGGAAAGGGATGGCGGTTCGGGGGGCATTGCTGTCCAGCTGACCGAGCAGGATGGTTTCGCCATCATCTCTGTGACCGATGACGGGCTCGGCTGGCCGACCGCGAACCGGGAACGACTGACCGAACCCTATATGACCACGCGCGAGAAGGGGACCGGCCTTGGCCTCGCCATCGTCAAGCGCGTGATGGAAGACCATAAGGGGCGGCTCGAACTCGACCTGCCGCCCAGCGGAACGGGAGCGGTTGTCCGGTTGATATTCCCGCTCGCCGAACTGCCAGAACAAGAACTTCAAAGCACACAGGAGGCCTGATCGATGGCTCGCGACATTCTGATCGTGGATGATGAGGCGGATATCCGGGAGCTGATCGGCGGCTTGCTGGAAGATGATGGCTATGAAACGCGCGAAGCGGCGGATGCCGACGGCGCGCTGGGCGAAATCCGTGCCCGCAAACCTTCCCTCGTCATTCTCGACGTTTGGCTGCAGGGCAGCCGGTTGGACGGGATCGAACTGCTCGACGAATTCCGGGCCATTGATGCCAACATGCCGGTCATCGTGATTTCCGGCCATGGCACGATCGAGACCGCCGTCGCCGCGATCCGCAAGGGCGCCTACGACTTCCTGGAAAAACCCTTCAAGAGCGACAAGCTTCTGCTCACCGTGACACGCGCGCTGGAAACCAGCCGCCTGCGCCAGGAAAATGCCCAGTTGCGGGCACGCAGCGAGGCACAAAGCTCGCTGATCGGCGATTCCAGCGGCATCGTGCAGGTGCGCCAGCTTATCGACCGGGTCGCGCCGACCAATAGCCGTGTCCTCATTCGCGGCCCGTCGGGCGCCGGCAAGGAATTGGTAGCCCGGCTGATCCACGACAACTCGCCGCGCGCACAGGCCGACTTTGTCGCGGTCAGTGCGCCCGGCATGTCACCGGAGGGCGTCGAGGAGGAATTGTTCGGCCGCGAGAATGAGGACGGCAGCGTCAAGCATGTCGGCCTGCTGGAGCGCGCCCATGGCGGCACGCTCTATCTCGACGAAATCGCCGACATGCCCAAGGACACGCAGAGCAAGTTGTTGCGGCTCTTGGTCGAGCAACGTTTCCGGCGCATCGGCGGAGCTGCCGATGTACAGGTCAATGTGCGGGTGATTTCCTCGACGGCGCAGGATCTGGCCGGCCGGATACAGGGCGGCTTGTTCCGCGAAGACCTCTATCACCGCCTGGCCGTGGTGCCGGTGCAGGTGCCGCCCCTGGCGGACCGGCGCGAGGACATCCCGGCCCTGGTCGGTCATTTCGTGGACCGTCTAACAGCCTCTGCCGGCCTGCCGCGTCGCCGCTTCGGTGAGGATGTAATGGCCGCCTTGCAGGCCCATGGCTGGCCGGGCAATGTTCGGCAGTTGCGCAACAATATCGAACGCCTGCTCATTCTGGCGACCGGCGCGATGGATGAACCGATCACGCTGGACTCGCTGCCGTCAGAAGTCGTGACGCGGGAAAACCAGGATGTGGGGTTTGACGCCGAGAAGATGATCGCCTTGTCTTTGCGCGAGGCGCGGGAGAATTTCGAGCGTGAATACCTCAAGGCGCAGATTGACCGTTTCGGCGGCAATATCTCACGCACCGCAGCCTTTATCGGCATGGAGCGGTCGGCCTTGCATCGCAAACTCAAATCGCTCGGGGTTGGCAGCCCGCAACGCGAAGGCGCGGCCTGACGCCGGACGGATGGATATCTCATGAAAGCGATTGTCTGCGGAGCAGGGCAGGTTGGTGTGGGTATCGCCCGCGCACTGGCGCGCGAAGGGAATGCAGTCACGGTCGTCGACTGGTCGACCGAGCTGATCGACAATGTCGTCACCGATCTCGACGTCCAGGGCATTGTCGGCCACGGCTCGCACCCGGACGTGCTGGAGCGCGCCGGCGCCGCCCAGGCGGACCTGTTGGTCGCTGTCACCCATTCCGATGAAGTCAACATGGTGGCCTGTCAGGTCGCCCATTCGCTGTTCCACACCCCGATGCGAATCGCCCGCGTGCGAGCACAGAATTATCTCGACCCGGCCTGGGGCGACCTGTTTTCGACAGGGAATATGCCGGTCGATGTGGTGATCTCGCCGGAGCTGGAGGTTGGCCGGGCGATCCTGCAGCGGGTCGAAACGCCGGGTGCATTCAACACCGCCGTCTTTTCCGGCGGGCGGGTGCAATTGCTGGGACTGCGCCTTGACGAAAACTCGCCCGTCGCCGGCTCAACCACCGAACAGGTCATGGAGTTGTTTCCCGATCTGCGCCTGGCCGTGGTCGGTGTGCAGCGCGAGCAAACACTCTTCATTCCCAAACTGCACGACCCCTTGCTGGCCGGTGATGACGTCTATGTTGTCACCGAAAGCCGCCAGGTGCGCCGCATACTCGATATCTTCGGACGCAATTCCGAACAGATCCGCCGCGTTGTGGTCGTCGGCGCCGGCAATATCGGTGTCTATGTGGCGCGGGCGCTGGAGCGGGCCGGTGGCGTCAAGGTCCGGCTGATCGAGGCCAACAAGGCGCGCGCCGAAGCCGCCGCCGAACGCTTGAAAAAGACGGTCGTCCTGCATGGCGACGGGCTCAATGCCAAGCTGATGCGTGAAGCCGGCGTCGCCGATGCCGAACTTGTGGTCTGCGTCACCAATGACGACAAGGTCAACATGTTGTCCGCCGTCATGGCCAAGCGGGAAGGGGCCGAACGTGCCCTGTCGCTGATCAATGACCGGGCCTTTGAAAGCCTGCGCGATGCCCTCGATATCGATGTCCTGATCGATCCCCGGGCGACCACGGTCTCGACCATCCTCCAGCATATCCGGCGCGGCCGGATCACGGGGCTGCAAAGCCTGGGTGGCGGCCAGGCCGAAGCGCTGGAGGGCGTTGCCCTGTCCACCTCACCGCTGGTCGGCAAGACGCTCGACGAGCTGGAATTGCCGGACGGGGTTGCCTTGGGTGCCGTGGTGCGCGGCGACAAGGTGATCCTGCCCTGCGACGAGGGCCGCATCCGCGAGAATGACCGGGTCCTCCTGTTCTGCAACACCGCGCTCATTCCCAAGGTTGAGCACCTGTTCCGCGTCAGCCTCGAATATTTCTGAGTCATGACGCCTGTCGCCTTTCTCCGGCCGCTTGGCGCGCTCTGGGTTCTCCTGGCGGGCGTGGCCCTGTTTGCGGCCTTCGTGGCGGCGGCGGTCGGCGAGCCGCATCTTGCGCCGCTGTTCGGGACGACGGCGCTGATTGCCTTCATCCCCGGCATCTTCATCCTGACAGCGACGCGGGGCCTGCAATCAAAAGCGAGTGCGCTCGATGCGCTGGGTCTGGCGCTTCTATCCTGGATTACCGCGCCGGCCATGGCGGCCCTGCCGTTCTGGCTGACCGGGTATTTCGATCCGATCGATGCTGTATTCGAAGCTTATTCGGCGGTCACGACGACCGGTGCGACGCTATTGCCGGCCGAGGATTTGCCACGCTCGCTGATCTTCTGGCGCGCCATCCTGGCCTGGCTGGGCGGTTATGCGTCGCTACTGCTCGCGATCGGCATTTTCGCGGCACTCGATCGGGACATTCCGGCGATCCGCAAGTCGGCGCTTTTGACGCTACGGTCCGACAATGTGTTTTCCCACTTGCCGCAAGCGGCACGGCGCATCGGCGTCATCTACACCATTTTGACATCGCTGATCTGGCTCGGTCTCCTGTTTGGCGGCAACGGATTGTTCACCTCGACCGTGCTGGCAATGAGCGCCATTTCGACCAGCGGCTATACGGTCGCCGATGGTGGCCTGTTGGCCACGATCGGTCCGATCTCGACACTGTGGGTGGTTATTGGCTGCCTGCTCGGCTCGTTGAACATTGCCCTGTTCTGGGATGTCCTCCGTGACCGCTCGGTCCTGCGCGATCCCGACATTCTCGGCATCAGCGCCCTGATTATCGGTTTGGGCTTCTTTTATATCCTGGCGCGGCCCGGGACACCGTTTTCGGACTTCATGGATGCTGCCTTCATCGTGTCCACCAGTGGGTTCTCCGCTGGCGGTGGCGTGATACCGGCTCTCGCGGCATCGATCTTTGTCGCGCTGATCGGCGGAGCGGCAGCGTCGACGACAGGCGGCATCAAGGTGTCGCGGATACTGTTGTTGTGGAAACGCATGGGCGCCGAGCTTGCGGTCCTGTCCGACCCGCGAAGCGTTGTCCCGGTGAGCTTTCGCGGCCGCCGGGTACACGAGACGGCTTTGGTCGGGATCTGGGCCTATGTGCTCGCCTTCGTTGGCTCGATCGGATTGGGTACGATGGCGCTGACGGCGGCCGGTCTCAATTTCGAGGATGCTTTCCTCGCGATGACGGCGGCGCTCGCCAATATCGGCCCGTTGTTCGACCAGTCCGAGCCCTTGGCGAGCTGGTCGCACCTGCCCGACCAGACCAAACCCATCCTTATTTCAGCCATGATTTTGGGGCGTTTGGAAGTGCTCGCCGCGATCGCCGCCGTGTGGGCACTCTTCATCAGGAAGTGACGAAAAACCAATGCGCTTTGCCTATGTCAACGGACGCTTCTGCCGTCATGGCGATGCCGCCATTCATGTCGAGGACCGCGGCTTCCAGTTCGCCGACGCCGTCTATGAGGTCTGGAGCGTTCGCAACGGACAATTGATGGACGCGGACGGGCATTTCGGGCGTCTGGCCCGGTCATTGGGGGAATTGCGCATTCCCGAGCCACGCTGCCGTCCGGCGCTGGAACATATCATCCGCGAACTCCTGCGCCGCAACCGGATCCGCGACGGGCTGGTCTATCTGCAGGTTTCACGCGGGCAGGCGAGGCGGGACCATGCGTTTCCGAAAAAGCCGATCACCCCGACCATCGTCCTGACCTGCAAACGACTCGATTTCGCGGCGGCCGATGCCCGTGCGGCGACCGGAATCGCGGTGATCACCGTTCCCGACGAGCGCTGGGCGCGTTGTGACATCAAAACTGTCAACCTGTTGCCAAATGTCCTCGCCAAGCAAATGGCGGTGGAGGCCGGGGCTGTCGAGGCTTGGCAAGTCGACGCAGACGGCTTCATCACCGAGGGCAGTTCGACCAATGCCTGGATCGTGACCAAGGCCGGCACATTGCTCACACGGCAGGCCGATCATGGCATACTTCACGGCATAACTCGCGCTCGAATTATCGAATGTGCCCAAAGGCTTGGACTTGATGTCGTGGAACGCGCCTTCACCCCGGAGGACGCGCTGGATGCGCGCGAGGCTTTCCTGACGTCCGCGACTTCGTTCGTGACACCGGTAGTTTCGATTGACAATCATGTGATTGCCAATGGCGAACCCGGTTCACTGACCTCCGCGCTCCGCGAGGCCTATCTCGGCGAGGCGTGAGCCCATAATCCAGCTTCCCATGCAAAATGAAGTGGTTGCAGGGCAAGGCAGGGGCTGTATACCCTACATACGAATCGCTGATCAAAGCGACGCATGCGGAGCCAACATGTCGCACGATAAAAAACAAAATCTCCAGGATGTCTTCCTGAACTCTGTGCGTAAAACGAAGACGCCCCTGACCATTTTCCTCGTCAATGGGGTCAAGCTGCAGGGCGTTGTCACCTGGTTCGACAATTTCTGTGTCCTGCTTCGCCGCGACGGGCTGTCCCAGCTTGTCTACAAACACGCCATCTCGACCATCATGCCGGCCGCACCGGTCTCGTTGTTCGAGGATGACAAGGCGGATGAAGACGCAGCGGAAGAGAGCGCCACGGATTGATTGAGCGCGAGGCGCCGGTATCACGCGCCCTTGTCATTCATCCCGCCAGCCGCGCTGACATGGAACGCGCCGAGGCGCGTCTCGAAGAAGCCTCCGGATTGGCCGAAGCCCTCGACCTTGAGGTCGTGGACGCTTCCATATTGCAAATCCGCAAGATCGACAGTGGCCGCTATTTCGGCCGCGGAAAGCTCGCCGAACTGGCTGAGATGATTGCCGATCTCGAGGCCAATGTCGCGGTAATCGACACCGCCCTGTCGCCGATCCAGCAACGCAATCTGGAAAAAGCCTGGAATGTGAAAGTGATCGACCGGACCGGTCTGATCCTGGAAATTTTCGGCCAGCGCGCGCGTACAAAGGAAGGTGTGCTGCAGGTCGAACTGGCCCGTCTGGCCTATGAACGCTCGCGCCTGGTGCGGACCTGGACCCACCTGGAACGCCAGCGTGGCGGCCGCGGCTTCCTGGCCGGCCCCGGGGAGACACAGATCGAGACCGACCGGCGTCTGCTGAACGAAAAAATGGCCAAGCTGCGCCGTCAGCTCGACGAGGTCCGCCGGACGCGCGCCTTGCACCGCTCGAAGCGTCAGGATGTGCCGTTTCCGACGGTCGCGCTGGTTGGCTACACCAACGCAGGAAAGTCTACGCTTTTCAATTCGTTGACGGGTGCCGGCGTGTTCGCCCAGGACATGCCGTTTGCGACCCTGGATCCGACGGTGAGGGCGGTCGATCTGCCCGGTGGCACCCGTATTCTCCTGTCAGACACGGTCGGCTTCATTACTGACCTTCCGACCGAGCTTATCGCGGCCTTCCGGGCGACGCTGGAGGAGGTTCGTGAGGCGGACCTTCTGGTCCATGTCATCGACTCCTCGGATCCGGATCGCGACGGCCGGATCAAGGATGTCGAGAGCGTGCTGGATGCGATCGAGGCCGGGCCGGCGCACGAACAAGCCATGCTGGAAGCCTGGAACAAGGCGGATCGACTGGACGAAGACGGCGCCGAAGACCTCGCCATCACGGTTCAGATGGCCAATCTGAAGGCCGGCCGCCCGGTCAAGCTCGCCTTGTCGGCGGTGACCGGTGAGGGCGTCACCGTGCTCGTCGAAGCCGTCGAGCGGGCCTTGTCACGCGAGAATGAGCGGCTGGAAATCCGGATTCCGCCACAGGACGCGCGCGCCTTGGCCTGGCTGCATGCGCATGGCGATGTGTTGGCCAGCAAGATTGATGCGGAAACCGGTGCCACCACGATGCAGGTTCGCCTGCACCCGGTCGAGGCCGGACGGTTTCGCGCGCAATTCCCCGAACTGGCAATCCCGCAGGGGATTGGCGAGGTCGAGGACGAAGATGATTTCTGACCGGACCTGCCGCTGATCAGGCCGGTTCGGCGGACGATTTCTCGATCCGCTTGGCCTCGTCCCAAAGTGCTTCCATGGCGTCCAGGGACGTGTCTTTCATCGCCTGACCGCGGGCGGCGAGCGTGTCCTCGATATGCCGAAAGCGGCGCTCGAACTTGGCATTGGCGCTGCGTGTTGCCGCCTCGACATCGACCTTCATCTTGCGACCGAGATTGGTGCACACGAAGATCAAATCACCGATCTCCTCGGCGACCGCGTCGGCATCATCGGCCGCCATGGCTTCACGCACCTCGGCCAACTCCTCGTCGACCTTTTCCAGAACGCGGTCAGCGGTCGGCCAGTCAAAGCCGACCGTGGCGGCGCGCTTTTGCAGTTTCTGGGCGCGTTTGAGGGCGGGAAGGGCGACCGGCACATCGTCGAGCAGGCTCTCGCCCTTGTCCGAGGACTTTCGTTCGGCCGCCTTGATCGCCTCCCACTCAGCTGTCTGCGTCTCGGAATCGCGCGTGTCGGCATCTCCGAACACGTGCGGGTGACGGCGGATCATCTTGTCATTGATGGCAGCAGCGACATCGTCGAAGCCGAACAGACCGGCTTCAGCGGCGATCTGGCTGTGAAACACGACCTGGAGGAGGAGGTCACCCAACTCGTCCTTGAGCTCGTCATAGCGTTTGCGCTCGATCGCATCAGCGACCTCATAAGCTTCCTCGATCGTGTAGGGCGCGATGCTCGCGAAATCCTGTTCCAGATCCCAGGGGCAGCCGCCATCGGGATCACGGAGCTTCGCCATGATGACGCGAAGACGGTCGATAGGGGCGAGATTTTCGGGCGGCGTGGTCATGACGTCTCCGGATTTGTCGAGCGCAGTTTCGTCGCGACCATAATCCGATTTGCCGCGCTGTAAGCCCGCCGCCGATACTTAAAGCAGGAAGAAAATTCAGACCTCTCATACCACGCGAACGAATTCCTCGCTGATAGTGTGCCTTAAGTAGGTGGTGCGTCGCATTGAATTTATTCGATAAATTGGATGAGGCGGCACTACCGGGTGTCGGCGCATCTCGTTGCTGACGCACGTCCGTTTAGCGCATAATAAATATTATGAGAAATAAATGATGGATTTATCGAGCCCGGCGCTGCGCGAAACTGCGCGACAAAGTGCCGATCAAATCAGTCAGTCGCGGATCGAAATCACGCCGTCGACCTCTTCCACCATGAGACCGTCATGCCCTGGATGGACTCCGTCCGGGAGTCGCGCGGCGAGCTCGGCATGGTCGAGTGTGATGTGGAGATTGGTCAGAATGCCGATCGGCGCATCGACCCGGCTCAGTGCGGCGAGCGCCGCATCGACGTGAAAATGTGTCGGATGCGGTTCGTCGCGCAGCGCGTCGACGACCCAGCAAGTCACGCCGTCGAGAATTTCGGCGCTATCCTCCGGCAGTCCGTTGATGTCGGCCGAGTACGCGATCTGACCAATCCGGAACCCGAGCGATCGGATCCGGCCATGTTCCTGGTCAAACGGGATGATCGCAACCTCGCCGCCCGGACCGCCGACCAGCACGCGTTCGCCAAATGCCGGCATGTGACGCTGGTCCAGGATTGGCGGATAGCCGGAATTCGGTGCCGCCTGAAAGGTATAGCCAAAACGAGTGGTCAGGGTTTTCGCGGTCGCGGTGTCCATCCATACCGGAATGCGCTGGCGCTGCAGATAGGCAAAGGCGCGCAGGTCATCAATGCCATGGGTCTGGTCGGCATGGTCATGCGTCATCAGGACACCGTCGATCCGCGTCACGGCGGTCGACAACATCTGCTCGCGGAAATCCGGTGATGTGTCGATAACGACCCGGGTCACCGCCTCGCCACCCGCCAGATCGGCCTGGGAGTGTGCATGCTCGACAAGCGCGGAACACCGCCGACGCCGGTTTCTCGGGTTGGCGGGGTCACAATCGCCCCAATCACCATTGGCGCGTGGCACGCCGCCGGATGATCCTGTTCCCAGGAGCGTCAGGCGGGTGACCCCACTCACGGACCCGGGACCCGGTCAAACAGGCGGAAGAAATTCTCGGTCGTGCGTCGCTCGCACTCTGCTTCGCTCCAACCTTTCACCGCCGCCAGGCCGCGCGCCACATCCGGCAGGAAAGCCGGCTCGCAGCGGCGTCCACGGTGCGGCATGGGCGCCAGATACGGGCAATCGGTCTCGACAATGACCCGGTCGTCGGCAACCTCGTCGCGGAACACCACGCGGACCTCGTCGGCCTTTTTGAAGGTGATGATTCCGGAGGCGGCGAAATAGGCCCCCAGCCTCGACGCCCGTCGGGCCAGTTCGGCGCCGCCGGTGTAACAATGCAAGAGCGGGCGAAATGCCCCCTTCCCCATTTCCGCTTCCAGCAGATCAGCCATCGCCTCGTCGGCGTCACGCGTGTGCAGGATGAGCGGTAAATCGGTTCGACGAGCCGCTTCGATATGAGCAACAAGCGATTGAAATTGTTGATCCCTGGGCGAGTAGCCGTAGTGAAAATCCAGACCGGTTTCGCCAATGCCGACGACTTTGGGATGGGCGGCAATCTCGATCAACTCGTCCGCTGTAATGTCCGGACGATCCTTGGCATGGTGCGGATGCGCGCCGATCGTGCACCAGATATCGTCATGCGCTTCAGCAATCGCGGAAACAGCTTCAAAATCAGCAAGCTGGCAACAGATGGTGATCATGCGTCCCACACCGGCCGCCCGGGCTCGGTCGATGACCGCATCAAGATCCTCGGCGAATTGCTCGCCGTGCAGATTGACGTGACTGTCGATGAACATGTCTAGGCGCGGGCCTTTTCCTTGCGCGCAACATTGCGGACCTGGCCGAGCGCGCTCAAAATTGTCTGCTTGGGGTCGAGATAAAGGGCGTTGGCGTCGCGGACAAGCGTGTTGAGGTTACGCCAGCTATCCAGCCAGTCCGTTGCGTCGCGACCGGCCTCGGCTCGGTCACGCGCCTGGACACGGATCGCATTGGCCAACACTTCATAAAACAGGTCGCGCATCTCCTCCTGCCCCTTCAGGCTGAGGCGGTCAGCGATTTTGCGGATATCAGCGTCACTGGCTGCTGCACCGCGATCCACCAGAAGATTGACCTCGGCCGCCAGCTCGACACCTCCACCGGCAATCAGCGTCAGCGCCCGACCGGGTGCGCCGCCGGCCAGTTTCGAGGCTGCCAACGCCGACCCGGCATTGTCGGCGGCGCCCGTCTCTTCCAGCCAGCCCGCTGTGGCTTCGACCGAAGGCGCGCGAAGCGCCAAGCGACGACAGCGCGACCGGATGGTGGCAGGCAAACGTCCCGGCGTATGCGTGACCAGGAAAAGCACGCCGCGATGCGGCGGTTCCTCAAGTGTCTTGAGGAGTGCGTTGGCGGCGTTGTTGTTCATGTCGTCGGCACTGTCGACAATGCAGACCCGCCAGCCGCCACCGCCCGAGCTCATTTCAAAGAAATGCGGTGCCCGGCGCGCCTCCTCGACCGTTATCTCGCCGCGCCATCGCTTGCGCTTCTCGTCCCAGGGGCGCCGCAATAACAGAAGATCCGGCGTGGCTTGCGACTCGATCAGCTTGCAGACCGGGTCCTGCGCACTGGCGCCGAGCGGTCCCGCTTCCGGCATCGCGCGGGCTCCCAATACACGGCGCGCGGCGCGCCAGGCCAAGGTTGCCTTGCCGACGCCGCGCGGTCCCGTGATCATCCAGGCATGATGCAGGCGACCGCTCTGCCAGGCGTCGGCGAAGGCCTGTTCGGCGGCGTCATGGCCAAACACGTCGTAGCGTTCGCGTGGCGGCAGGCAGCCGGGCTGGACATCGGAGCCAATATCCGGATCGGTACTCATGTGGTGGCGATCAGCCGGGTGTCGATTGCGGTCATGGCTGCGTCAAGAAGCTGGTCGGGCGTGGAAGCGCCGTCCAGGACGGCGCATCGTTGCGGCGCCTCGGCGGCAATGTCGAGAAAAGCCTGACGCAGGCGCTGATGATATGCGGTATCGAATTTTTCAAACCGGGTCGCTTTTTCGCCCCGCTCCACCGTCCGTTCCAGACCGGTCGCCGGATCGAGATCGACGACCAGGGTAAGATCGGCGTTGAAGTCTCCGAGTGCGAAATGCTGCAGCTCGGCCAGATCAGATGCCGACAATCCGCCTGCCACGCCTTGGTAGGCCCGGGTGGAATCGGCAAAACGGTCACACAAAACCCAAGCGCCACAGGCTAGGGCCGGCTTGATGCGTCGTTCGACATGGTCAACGCGCGCCGCAAACATGAGCAGGGCTTCGGTGCGCGCCGACCAGCGTTTGACATCGCCATTGAGAAGAATGTCACGGAGGAGTTCAGCCCCCGGCGTCCCCCCCGGCTCGCGGGTCACCACGACGTCAATCCTGCGCTTGGCCAGTTTTTCGGCCAGCCCGCGGATCAGTGTGGTCTTGCCAACGCCCTCGCCGCCTTCCAGCGTGATGAATTTCCCCGCCGCCACGTCTCAGCCTCGCAACATGTGAGCAAGGGCAGCACCAATCCGGCCCATCAGGCCTTTCTGGGCGACGCTTTCTGCGGCAACGAGATCGTATTCGCGCGGCGGATAATCGGGGGCTTCAACGATCAGCGTGCCGACGACATCGCCTTCATTGACCGGGGCAACAAGCGGGCCGTCATAACTGACCGTGACACTGAGATCGCGCCGGGCGCGGCGATGCAGCCCGGCCGTGATGTCAGCATTGACCCGCAACGCAACCCGTTCCGCTTCGCCCATGAAAACCTCGGCTTGGTGATCAACCACATCACCAGCTTCGAACAGGCGGTAGAGGCCGTAATCCGACAGCGCTGCCCGCATCATGCGCTCGGCTTCGGTGGCGCGGGCGGCGTTCGACGTCATGCCATTGAAAACGATGATGCGGCGCTCGCCATCACGCTCGGCCGAGCCGACAAGCCCGTAGCCGCTTTCCTCGGTATGGCCGGTCTTCAGCCCGTCGGCACCGGAAAACACGCCCAGGAGCGGATTACGGTTATACTGGCGGATGCCGTTATACGTGAATTCACGCTCGGCCCAGAGACCGTAATAGTCCGGATGATCCTCGATCAGGATCCGGGCCAGACGGGCCAGGTCGAGGGCGCTGATGCGGTGATCGGGGTCAGGCCAGCCGGTCGCGTTGGCGAAGCTGGCGCTGGTCAGGCCAAGCTCATGGGCCCGATCGGTCATCATGTCGGCAAAACCCCGCTCGCTGCCACCGATCGCTTCGGCAAGCACGATACAGGCATCATTGCCGGACTGGATGATCACGCCGCGCAGAAGGTCCTCGACGCGGGCCCGCGAATTGACCTCGAGAAACATGGTGGAGGAACCGGACGCCGCACCGCCGGTCCGCCAGGCATGTTCAGAGACCGGGAGCTCGTCATCCAGTGACAATGAGCCGGCTTCAAGAGCCTCGATGACCATCAAAACGGTCATCATCTTGCTCATCGAGGCGGGCGGCATCGCCTCCTCGCCATTGCGCGAGAACAGGACTTCACCGGTCTCGGCGTCAAGAATGACGGCGTGGCTGGCATCGGTCTGATACGTGGCCTGTGCCGCAAGCGGCGCGGTGATCACGAGCGAAAGAAGGAAGGCAAATGCTGATAAGACGCGCACGTCGATACGCTCCCTGGCCGGAATCGGAACTGCTTCGAGGCGAGATGAGCATTGAAGCGCGGCAAGACGATGGCGTCCAGCGCCGCGGTCACGAAGACGGCAGTGGCCGGGACAACATCCCCGGTCAGTTCATCGCGACAATGCGTGTTTCATAGACGCCCCAATCGGCCAGCGAGCCGCGCGCAGCCTGGGCTGCGGAGCGATCGGCCCAGCGTCCGAAGAAGACCCGCCAGACCTGTCCGCGACCGGAATTGCCGGCTTCTACCCAGACCTCACCGGCACCATCCAGGCGCCGGGCGAAGGATTGGGCATTGTCGGGATCGGAAAAAGCACCCAGCTGCAGTGAGAAGGATCCGGACGGGGTGCTGGCCGGCTGCCAGGCCGGGCTTGGCTCGATCGTGGCCGGTTCAACCGCGGCAACTTGTGTCGTGACAGGCATTTGGGCCGGCACTCGTGTCGGCGTCGGGTCGGCATTGGCTTGGTAGACCCGATTGGGCGGTGCTCCGGCTTCATGGGCTGGTCCGAGATATCTGACCCGGACATGCGCCAGCCCCGTACCGATATAGTCGAGCTCCGTCGCCGCCGCACGGCTGAGATCGATCAGGCGATTGTCCACAAAAGGGCCGCGGTCGTTGAGCCGAACGATCACCGAACGGCCGTTTTCCAGGTTTGTGACCTCGACGATCGAGGGAATCGGCAGGGTCGTGTGAGCCGCCGTCATCGCATGCTGGTCGAAAATTTCCCCATTCGCGGTCGGACGGCCATGAAAATTGGGTCCGTACCAGGAGGCGATTCCGGTTTGATCATAGCTGTCATCACGTCGCGGCTGATAAGTCCGCCCGGCCACCGTGTAGGCACGGCCGACTTTTTGGTGGTCACTCGATGCGGCGATCAGGCCGCGTGTACTGACTGGTGCCGATGCGCGGGTCGCTGTATTGGTCGCCGGTTGCCACTGGCCTGCGCTGGCGGTTGTTGGGCCTCGGCCGGAATAACGACGCAGGTTGTCGGGTGTCGATGAACAAGCCGCCACCAGGCTCAAGCCCAGGGCCGCCAGTAAAAGCCGCCATTTCCGCACGACGCGATCACTCCGTTTTCAGATCTCGGTCCAGTCACCTGTTTAGCGCAGAATGGTGAAAGGAGCGTAAGCTGCATCTGGAGAGTTGCGCATCGGGCGCCAAGCCGTCTATTTGAAGCGACCGGAGGGGTGGCAGAGTGGTCGATTGCGGCGGTCTTGAAAACCGTTGAACCGCGAGGTTCCGGGGGTTCGAATCCCTCCCCCTCCGCCACTCGCTCGGCAACCGGCCCCGGCGCCGCGATAAAAGTGGCGTTGCCGCCCCAAGCGTCATCGGGCATTCTGCTCATCTCATATCAGCAGAGGTCGCCATGAAGAGAATCGTCACTTTTGCCGCCGTCGCGCTTTTTGCGGTCAGCCTCGCCGGGTGCAACACAATCCGCGGTGCCGGGCAGGATATCGAGCGGGCCGGCGAGGCCGTTCAGGACGCAACCAACTAGACCGAGAGAAACCAAGCTTGTTTGGGCGCCAACAACAGGCGCAACCGCCGACAATTCACGGCTTGGCCGCGACGGTATTGGCAGCGACCGTGTTGGCAGGCGTTCCGATGCGGGCTTCGAGGCGTCGGGCGAACCAGCCGATGATGGCTTCCCAAAGCTTGTCTTTGAGCACGGCGCCTTCGACATCGCTTTCCAGGTTCGGGTTGTCATTGATCTCAATGACATAGACGCCGTCCGGCGTTTCCTTGAGGTCGATGCCGTAAAGGCCTCGGCCGATCAATTTGGCGGCGGCGAGCGCTGTTTCGATGACGGCTGGCGGCGCGTCGGCGACATCAAAACTCGCAAACCCGCCCTCCAGCGATTTGCCGCCGTCGAGATGCTTTATGATCTGCCAATGGCCCTTGGCCATCTTGTATTGGCAGGCAAACAGCGCCTCCCCGTCCAGCACGCCAACCCGCCAGTCAAAACTGGTGGGCAGGTATTCCTGGGCGATGATCAGCGCAGTATCCTCGAATAATTGCTTGGCCCGCACCCGCAGGTCGGCCTCGGTCGAGACCTTGTGGACGGAGCGCGAGAAAGACCCGTCCGGCGCCTTGAGCACGACCGGCGTTCCCAAACGGTCCATCAACCCGTCCAGCGACTGATTCTCGTCGATCACTTCGGTGCGCGGCGCCGGCACGCCGCCCAATTCCAGCAATTCCTTCAGGAAGACCTTGTTGGTGCAGCGGATCATCGACGTGGTGTCGTCAATTACCGGCATGCCCTCCTGTTCGGCCCGGCGGGCGAAGCGATAGGTGACATTGTCGATGGCTGTCGTCATGCGGATGAAGAGCGCGTCGTATTCGGCGAGGCTGGCCAGATCGTTGGGGCCGATCGGAGCGACTTCGACGCCCATGCGGGCCGCCACTGTCGCCAGCCGCTTCAGCGAGGCGGGCCTGGACGGCGGCATGTCTTCGGACGGGTCGGTCAGCACTGCGAGCGACCAGCGTGCCGGCGCCTTTTCCTTGCGGTCCGACCAGCCACGCTGGGTGTGGCGTGCCAGGGCATCGAGAAAGAAGGCTCGCGCCTCGCCCCTGAGCGCATTGGGCGCCAGCGGCCGGATCCGTTCGATCGCCTGTCCCGATTTGGTGAGCGTGACTTCCAGTACCGGCACCCGGAACCAGTCGAACAACAGCTTGCCGAAGCGTCCCAGGCCGGGCTGGTCCACGCGACCGAAGGCAACCGTCAGGGCGGATGGCAACGACGCCGCGTCGGTGCGCTCGCGGGCCAGAGCCGCATTCAGTTCCGGCAAGGCCTGGGCATAGAGTGTCTTGCGCGACAGCTCGACCATGGTCTGGGCCGTCGGCGCAATCCGGTGACCACGGGCCTCGGCCAGCAGGGAGGCGTAATAGCCTTGCGTCTGGTAACCATAGGAACGCGCCAGATTGAGGATATTGGGGCGCCGCTGGGTGAACAGCCCCGGATTGGCGAGATAATCGCGGACTCGCAGGACTTTGTGCGGGGTCTCGTGTTGGGCGAGATCATTCGGGAATTCGACAAGGATGAGCCAGTCGCTCACGAGGGGCCATGCTCCGATGGAAGGGTCGTGGAACCGGTCCCGACGGGGCGCTCCAGAACCAAGGCTGTTTCGCCGTCCTCGTAATAGGCAATTCGCTTGTCATGCAAGCGAAAACCGAGGCGCTCATACAATTTGACCGCGGCCTTGTTCGAGGGCCGGACTTCGAGCCGTACACGGTCGCAATTCTCGGCCGCGGCGCAGGCGCTGGCGGCCCGTAAAAGCGCGTCCGCAATGCCCTGGCGTCGCGACACCGGATCGACGGCCAGCGAATAGATGCGGGCCACCGCACTGCCTGTGCGCAGGCTGAGGGCCAGATAACCGCCCTGCCCGGTTTCGGAATCCGCAAGGAAGAAGCGCGTGCGACCACCGGTCAGCATGCGCAGGAGGTTACCGCGCGCAAAACGATCAGCGGTGAAGCTTGCCGCCTCGATTGCGTCGATGCGATCAATGTCATCCCGCACCGCCAGGCGCACCGGGGGCGTCATCAGGCTTTCCAGTCGACCTTGTAGAGATCGAAGCGGCGATCGCGCAGATTGCGGACGGTGCCTTCCTGCCGCGCCCAATCGAGGTCGGTGAGATCGAGATCGGCGATCGCGACGGTTTCGACATTCTCGGTGCACTCAGCCGCTATCCCGTCGCGGGCAAAGCGGAAGTCGCACGGGGTGAGAATGCAGGACTGGGCGTATTGGATATCCATGTTTTCCACACCCGGCAGATTTCCGACATTGCCGGACATCACGACATAGCACTGGTTTTCAATCGCCCGGGCCTGGGCGCAATAACGCACCCGCAGATAGCCTTGGCGATTGTCGGTGCAGAAGGGCACGAAAAGCAGCTTGGCGCCCGCATCGACCAGCTTGCGGGCCAGTTCCGGGAATTCGCTGTCATAGCAGATCAGCACGCCGATCGGCCCGCAATCGGTGGGGATGGTGATGATCTCGTCGCCGCCCAGGATATTCCACCAGTGACGCTCGGACGGCGTCGGGTGGATTTTTTCCTGGGCGTGGACCGAACCGTCACGCAGGAAGACATAGGCGACATTCTGGATATCGCCATCCTCGGTCCGGGTCGGGTGAGATCCGCCGATGATGTTGATATTATAGCTGATCGCCAGCTCGCGCATTTTCTCGACGAAATGCGGCGTGTATTCGGTCAGGCGTTCAATGGACTGGGCCGGGGTGAGACGGGTCTCCTCCAGCGCCAGAAGCTGCAGGGTGAAAAGCTCCGGAAACACCACGAAATCGCAGCGATAGTCCGATGTGACATCGACGAAGTATTCGATATTGCTGATGAATTCGTCGAAACTCTCGACCCGGCGCTGCTGGAATTGCACCGTCGCGACCCGAACAATGTCCTTTTGCCCCGGCGGAGCGTTGTCACTCAGTTTTTGTTCAACCGCATAGGGATTGCGCCACACCATGTGGCTGGCCCAGCCACGCGAGGCGCGGTCGCTGGGCAAATAGGCTTTCAGGACGCCGATTGGCTCAAAGCCCATGCGCGCCTGGAAGCGGATCACCGGATCGGCGATCTCCTGGGCCATGACCGCATCGAGATAGCCCTTGGCGGTGGGGTATTGCTTGCGTTTGCGCTGCCAGTTCGGCATCCGGCCGCCGAACACGATGCCTTCCAGCTCATAGCGCTCCGCGAGTTCCTTGCGGGCATCATACAGACGCTGACCGATCCGCAATCGGCGCCGCGCCGGATCGACACAGACCTCCATGCCGTAGAGCCACTCGCCTTTCGGATTATGGCGCGAGGCATAACCGCCACCGGTGATCGCATCCCAGGTGTGCGGTTTCAGCGCGGTCTCGCCATCAATGATGAAGCTGGCCGCATAGCCGACGATCTGGTCCTCATACTCGACGACCACCTGGCCATCGGCAAAATTGCTGATCTGGCCCTGCAGCATGCCGGCGGAATAGGCGCCCATTTCAGGATAGACCCGACCGACCAGATCAATGATCCGGGGAATATCGTCCAGCGTGGCATTACGGACATTGAGCGTCGAGCGACCGGGTTGGCTGGGCAATCATATCCCCTGTAAGGCGTTGACCCCGGCCCATGGCCGCAGGTGCTTTCAAGACTGATCCGTAGAGCAACCATCAGTGTCGTCAACGACAATATTGCCGGCATAACTGCAAGCTTCACCCCTGTTTTCGGGTAACATCCGCGCGCAAAGCGATCACGAAACCGTAGACGGGGCAGACGCGCGGCCAAATCGGCTTATCTCTTGAGGCAAGCAGGCACGGAAACCACACATGTTCTTTCGCACCTCCCGCCCCTGGCAGGCCCGAGAATCCGAGGTCACACCCAGGGGCTTGTTCCTCAATCGCCGCAAGATCATCGCTTCGGGCGGCGCCTTGGCCCTGTCAGGTCTGGCGGCGTGTGAAGCGGAGTCGGGCAGCCAGCCGCGCGGTGGCGCGGCCTCCGGATCGCGACCGACCAGCGGTGCGCTTGACTATCGTGGCACCGCTTATGACGTCGCCGACGCCCAGACGCCCTACCCGGCCGTGACAGGCTATAACAACTTCTACGAATTCGGCGTCGGCAAGGATGATCCGGCCCGTTATGCCGACGCGATGACGACGGATCCCTGGTCGATCCAGGTCGAGGGCCATGCCGGCCGCACGGGTCGGTTTGCGCTCGAGGATGTCGTCGATTTCTCGAACCTTGAGGAACGCATCTACCGGCTGCGCTGCGTGGAGGCCTGGTCGATGGTGATCCCATGGGTTGGTGTGCCGCTGGCGCAGGTCCTGGCGGCCTTCGAGCCGACATCGGACGCCCGCTATGTCCAGTTCGAGACCAAGCTGGATCATGACGAGATGCGGGGCACGCGGTTCCGGGTGCTCGACTGGCCCTATGTTGAAGGCCTGCGCATGGATGAGGCGATGAATGAGCTCGCCTTCCTGGCTGTTGGCCTGTACGGCGAAGTGCTTCCCAACCAGAACGGCGCTCCGGTGCGTCTCGTCGTGCCTTGGAAATACGGCTACAAGTCCATTAAATCGATTGTGAAAATCCGTTTCGTGTCGGAACAGCCCGAAACCAGTTGGAACCGGTCGGCGCCGCGCGAGTACGGCTTTTATTCCAACGTCAATCCGAACCGTGCCCATCCCCGCTGGAGCCAGAGCTCCGAGCGCGTCATTGGCGGCAATGTCTTTGCCCGGCGGGATACGGAGATGTTCAATGGCTATGCCGAACAGGTGGCTCACATGTATGCCGGCATGGACCTGATCGAGAACCACTAGGCCGGACAGGATAATTTCGCCCCATGGCACGCAATCCGGTTCTGCGGACATTCAGCCGTCATATCATGAAGCCGCTCGCCTTCTGGCTTCTCGCCCTGCCCGGCCTGTGGCTGGGTTGGCAATGGGCGCTATTGCTCAGCGGCCAACCCCATGATCTCGGCTTCAATCCGATCGAGACCACGCACCGTTTTCTCGGTGATACCGCCATCCGCATCCTGCTTGTCTCGCTGGCGGTGACGCCTGTGCGTGATCTGACCCGGTGGGGACCGGTCATGATGATCCGGCGGCGGATCGGGCTGGCCGCCTTTTGGTATGCATTGCTGCACATCCTCGCCTATCTGGGCCTGGATCTTTTTTTGGCCGCCGGGATGAGTGTCTCCGGTGCCCTGGCGGGTCTGTGGCGCGATGTCGCCGAACGGATCTATATCACGCTCGGCATGACGGCTTTCGTGCTGCTCATTCCGCTCGCGATGACATCATTCAACCGGGTGCAGCGCTGGCTCGGCAGCCGGCGCTGGCAAGGCCTGCATCGCCTTGTCTACCCGATCGCCATCCTGGCGGTCTTCCATCACGGCTTCATGGTCAAGGGCAACCAGCTGGGCCCATGGATCCATGGCGGCATACTGGCGCTGTTGCTGGGCTATCGCTTGTTCGGGATGATCGCCCGGACGAGATCACAACCCAGCGCCAAGGCCTCCTGACGCTTGATCACCAGCAGGGTGAGGCAGGATAGCCAAACCAGACAGGCCGCCACGAACAGGCCGCCGCCATCGCTATTGGGATCGATGCCGAGCGGGGTGAAGAGATGGAAGCTGATCGCGCCCGTCATGATGGCCAGTCCGAGCGCGCTGCCGAGCAGCTGGAAACGGCGAAATGCCGGTATAAATCCAATCAATAGGAGCGTGGAAGCAAGGAGTTCTACCGATCCGATGACGTATTGGCTGAAGAGTCCGGCGTGGTCAAACAGGCCCGGCGCGCCCCAGCCGGCGGCCCATCCATCGAGCCGCCCGAAGATCACTTGTGTTTCCGGCGCATCGGTAAATTTGTAGCGCAGCGAGTCGAGAAAGATCGCTGAAACAAAGAGTGGCAGCCCGAAGCGGACGGCCCGTGAAAGCCAGATCATCATGTGCATGTCTCCCAAGCCGCGACGCAGGCACGCCGTCGATTGCTCGTGCGATATGGTCTATCACGGTCACAAGCGAGTCACCCTTTAGCGAGGAAAGCGGAGCACATTATGGGCCTGCACATCACCGACGCCTTTGACAGCGGCAATATCGAAGTTCTCGACGCCGCCGATCCGGCCCGTATTCGCCTTGAAATCCGCAAGGATAATGGCTCCGACTTCTATCAATGGTTCCATTTCCGCGTGACCGGCGCGATGGGCGAGCCGCTTTCCATGGCAATCGAGAACGCCGGCGGCGCGGCCTATCTGGAAGGCTGGCCGGGCTATCAGGCCTGTGCCTCCTATGATCGCGAAACCTGGTTCCGGGTCGACACCGATTATGCCGACGGCACCCTTACCATCCACCATCTGCCCGAAGCGGACACCGTCTGGTTCGCCTATTTCGCCCCCTTCTCGATGGAACGGCATCAGGATCTGATCGCCTGGGCGCAGCTGCATCACGCTGTCGAACTGGAAGTGATCGGCGAGACGCTGGATGGCCAGACGATGGACCTGCTCACGGTGGGCGAACAGGACAGCGCCACCCGAACGATCTGGGTCACGGCGCGCCAGCACCCCGGCGAGACCATGGCGGAATGGTGGATGGAGGGTTTTCTCGGCCGCCTGCTTGACGATGACGATCCGGTTGCCCGCAAGCTGCGCGAACAGGCCGTCTTTTACATCGTGCCCAACATGAATCCCGATGGCTCCAGGCGCGGTCATCTGCGCACCAATGCCAAGGGCGTCAATCTGAACCGGGAATGGGACAAGGCGACGATCGAGAATTCTCCGGAAGTCTTCCACGTCCTGGGTCGCATGCGCGAGACCGGGATCGACCTGGCACTCGACGTCCATGGCGACGAGGCCCTGCCCTACAACTTCATCGCCGGCGGCGAAGGGTCCCCGAATTTCGATGAGCGCGGGCAGGCGCTGCTGGACGGCTACAAGGACGCGCTCTGCCTCGCCAGTCCGGATTTCCAGACCGAGCACGGCTATGATGTCGACGCGCCCGGCACCGCCAACCTCTCCGTCTGCACCAATTATCTCGCCAATGAATTCAAATGCCTGGCGATGACTTTGGAGATGCCCTTCAAGGACAATGCCGACCTGCCGGACCCGGAGTTCGGCTGGTCGCCCGAGCGTTGTCGCAAGCTGGGGGCGGCCAATCTGGATGCCATGCTGGCCCTGGTCAGCGAGCTTTAGCGCATGACGATTTATGTCGATGCCGACGCCTGCCCGGTGAAGGACGAGATCATTCGGGTCGGAGAGCGACACCAGGTCGAGATGCTGTTTGTCTGCGATGGCGGATTGCGGCGACCGAACTCGCAATGGGCGCGGCTGGTGATCGTCGAGGGCAAGCTCGACGCGGCCGATGACTGGATCGCGGAGCATATCGGGCCGGGCGATGTTTTCGTCACCGCCGATATTCCGCTGGCAGACCGTTGCATAAAGGCGGGCGGGATCGGGATTGATCCGCGCGGCAAGCTCTGGACGGTGGACAATATCGGCGCCGCCCTGGCAACCCGGAATTTGATGACCGACCTGCGTGAAGCCGGGGCTGTCACCTCCGGTGCCAAGCCTTTCGGCCCCAAGGATCGCTCGGCCTTTCTCGACGGAATGGAACGCGTGATGCGGGCCGCTGCGGCCAAATAGCGCTAACATCCGATTTTTCAGCACACATTTGCGTGGCGGTGGCTTGACCTGCACGGCAAGCGCCGCAGGATAGCGCGCGATAGCCAAACCTGCCTGACACGGCAGACGGGGAGAGATGATCATGAAACGTTTGATGACGGGCGCCGCTGCGAGCGCCCTTCTGCTTGCTCTGGCAGGCTGCAGCGCGCCGACCGAAGGGCCGGCTGCGAACACCGCCGATCAGGCAGCGAACACCTCGGTTGATGCACCGGTTACGCTGGCCGATGCCGAGCGATTCCTGGCCGACGCCGAGAGCGAGCTGCGTGAATTCAGCGAGTTCGGTGCGCGCACCGCCTGGGTGCAGAACAATTTCATCACCTATGACACCAATTGGCTCTTGGAGCGCATGTCGACCCAGGGCACCGAGATTGCCGTGCGCCTGGCGACCGAGACCGCGCAATACAATGATCTTGAGCTGACCACCGAGATGGCGCGCAAGATGAATGTCCTGCGGGCCGGCATCACCCTGCCCGCCCCCTCCGACAGTGCGGCCGCGGCGCGCCTGTCCGAGCTGGCGACCCGCATGGGGTCGGCCTACTCGACCGGTCTGATGGAAATCGACGGCGAGATGGTTGATCACAACGAGCTGGAAAACATCATGCGGACCAGCCGCGATCCCGAATTCCTGTCGCATGTCTGGGCTGGCTGGCGTGACAGCTATGGTCCCGAGCAGATGGCGACGGATTATGCCGAAATGGTCGAGATCGCCAACCAAGGTGCTCGCGATCTGGGCTTTTCCGACCTCGCGGAGATGTGGCTGTCAAACTACGACATGCCGGCCGACGAGATGGAGGCCGAGGTTGAGCGTCTTTGGGGCCAGGTCGAGCCGCTCTATGAACAACTCCACTGCTATGTCCGTGACGACCTCAACGAGCTTTATGGCGACGAGGTCCAGGCCGCCGAAGGTCCGATCCGGGCCGATCTGCTGGGCAATATGTGGGCCCAGTCCTGGGCGGCCCTGTCCGACGTGGCGTCGGTCAGCGATGCCGGCCCGGCCTATGATCTGACCCAGCTTCTCGTCGACGCCGAATACGACCCGATCCGCATGACCGAGACGGCGGAAAGCTTCTTTACGTCACTGGGCATGGAAGAGCTCCCGGACACATTCTGGGACCGCTCCCTGATCACCCAGCCGCGTGACCGCCAGGTCGCCTGCCATGCGTCGGCCTGGAATCTCGACAGTGTCGATGATCTGCGCATCAAGATGTGTACCCGCGTCAATGCCGATGATTTCGTCACCGTGCATCATGAGCTGGGCCACAACTTCTATCAGCGCGCCTATAACCAGCAGGACTTCCTCTTCCAGGGCGGTGCCCATGACGGTTTCCACGAAGCCATCGGTGATTTCATCGCCCTGTCTGTGACACCGGATTATCTGGTCCAGATCGGCCTGCTCGATCAGGCCGATGTGCCGGATGCTTCCGCCGATCTCGGCTTGTTGATGGATACGGCCCTCGACAAGATTTCCTTCCTGCCCTTCGCCATCATGATGGACCAGTGGCGCTGGCGGGTGCTGCGCGGCGAGATCCAGCCGGAAAACTACAATGACGCCTGGTGGGAATTGCGCGAGAGCTATCAGGGTATTGTGCCGCCCGTTGAACGCGGCGATGGCGCTTTCGATCCGGGCTCGAAATACCATATCGCCAATAATGTTCCCTATCTGCGCTATTTCCTGAGCTTCATCATGCAGTTCCAATTCCATGAAGCGGCTTGTGAAATGGCCGGCTGGGAAGGCCCGCTGCATCGCTGTTCGATCTACGGCAATGAGGAAGTCGGCGCCCGCTTCAACGCGATGATGGAAATGGGCGCCAGCCAGCCCTGGCCGGACGCGCTGGAAGCCTTCACCGGCACCCGCGAGATGGATGGTTCGGCGATCATTGCCTATTTCCAGCCGCTGATGACGCATCTGGAAGAAGAGAATGCCGACCGCAATTGCGGCTGGTAATCAATCCATCGGGTTGAGTCAAAGGCGGCGCCGCACCGGGGCCGCCTTTTTTGTTGCTCGCCTTAGCCGCCGAGGAAGACGCGCTCGATGGTCCACCAGATCGCCATCAGGGCAATGGCCGCCGAGGCAATCCGCACCAACCGCGGATACCAGCTCGTATCGGCAAAGCGGTGAAGGACAAGCCAGCACACGCCGACAATCGTCAACTGCCCCGCTTCGACACCAACATTGAAGCTCAGGAGGGAGGGCAAAATCTGGTCCTGCGGCAGGCCGTAGTCGGACAGGACCCCGGCAAATCCCAGACCGTGGAAAAGGCCAAAGGCGAAGACGATCGCCGGACGCCAGCGCGTCATGTCCTTGAAGACCAGGTTTTCGATGGCGACGAAGGCGATCGACAAGGCGATGATCGGTTCGACAATCGCCGGATCCAGCGTCACATAACCCAGCGTGGCGAGGCCGAGCGTGAGCGTGTGGGCCAGGGTGAAGGCGGATATCTGCCAGATCAGCGGCTTGATCCGGGTCGAGGCGAAAAACAGTGCCAGCACGAACAGGATATGATCCAGCCCCATCGGCAAAATGTGGACATAGCCCTGGCGCAGATAGAGGGCGATTACGTCCCAGACGGTTTGTTCCACTGCAGTTTCCAAGACACGCTCCCCGATTGACGGGCCGCAGGCTAGGCAGGCGTGGCGGGCGCTTCAAGCGTGCGGCGCGGTTGCCAGTGAGCCTTGTTAGCCCCTACACCTCGACGCAACGACGACGGCATCCGCGAGTCGGTCAGACGCGCGACCGGAGAACGGGGAGTAACGGCATGAGTGAGGGTTTCACCACCCAGGTCGATGTGTCTGGTGAGGGCATTCACTGGGATTTCAAGGACGAGATGTCCTATGGCGGCTATCTCGCGCTCGACACGCTTCTGGCGGCGCAAAAGCCGATCACCGACGAGCATGACGAGATGCTGTTCGTGATCATCCACCATGTCGCCGAGCTGTGGATGAAACTTCTGCTTCACGAGACCGGTGCCGCTTTGGACGACCTGCGCCGCGATGATGCCGGCCCGGCCTTGAAAAAGTTCGCGCGCGTCAGCCGTATCCAGGAGCAATTGATTCAGGCTTGGGAAGTCCTGGCCACCATGACGCCCGCCGATTACCTCGCCTTTCGCGACAAGTTGGGCGCGTCCTCCGGTTTCCAGTCCTTCCAGTACCGCACGCTGGAATACCGGCTTGGAAACAAGAATGGCGCCCTCGCCCGCGTCCATGCCAGCAACCCGCCGGCCCACAAAATGGTCAGCGACGCGCTCAACACGCCCAGCCTGTGGGACGAGGCGCTGCGCTGGCTGTCGCGCAAGGGTTATGACATTCCGGCCGACAAGCTGGAGCGTGACTGGTCGCAGCCCTATGAGGCGAGTTCCGCCGTCGAAGACGTCTGGCGGACGGTCTACCGCGACAGCGACACGCATTGGGAAGCCTATGAGCTGGGCGAAAAACTGGTCGATCTGGAACACAAATTCCAGCAATGGCGCTTCAATCACATGAAAACCGTCGAGCGCATCATCGGCTATCGCCGCGGCACCGGTGGCACGGGGGGCGTCTCCTATCTGGTCAAAGCGCTTGATCTGCGCTTCTTCCCGGAAATCTGGACCGTACGGACTTCGCTCTGACGCCATGGCCAAGCTCTGGGACATATCGCAAACGCTTCGCCCTGCCCTTCCGGTCTGGCCGGGCGACACCGCCTTCAAGTGCGAGGCGGTCTGGACGATCGGGCCGGACTGCCCGGTCAAGGTCTCGCGCCTGACATTGTCGACCCATAGCGGCGCCCATGCCGATGCGCCCAGCCATTACGACCCGCACGGGATCGACATGGCTGCGACCGACCTCACCCCCTATGTCGGACCATGTGTCCTGCTGACCGCCAGCGGCGATCGTTCACACGTGCGCCCTGACGATCTCGACTGGACCCGGATCACCGGCGAGACGCGGGTGCTGGTCCGCACCTATGCCGAATTCCCCCATGAACGCTGGGATTCGCACTTCCGCGCCCTGCACGCCGACACGATTGGCCGCCTCGCCGCTGTCGGCTGCCGCTTGATCGGGGTCGATGCCGCCTCGCTCGATCCGGAAACCTCCAAGACCATGGACGCACACCATGCCGTGCAGCGTCACGATATGCGGATACTGGAAGGCCTTGTCTTCGACGACGTGCCCGATGGCCGCTACGAGCTCATCGCCCTGCCACTCAAGATCGCCGGCGCCGATGCCGCGCCGGTGCGCGCTGTATTGAGAGACGTGCCATGACCCGCCTGGATGATGTCCGCGCCCTTGATGCGGCCGACCCGCTTGCCGGTTTCCGCAACCGCTTTGCCCTGCCCGAAGGCGTGATCTATCTCGACGGCAATTCGCTGGGCGCCTTGCCGGCCAATGTTCCGGCCCGCATGGACCGCATGATCCGCGAGGAATGGGGTGTTGATCTCATCCGCTCCTGGAACACGCATGACTGGATCAACGCGCCGCGGCGCCTGGGGGCGAAGATTGCCCGATTGATCGGCGCCAAACCGCATGAAGTGGTCGCTGGCGAGTCGACATCCGTCAATATTTTCAAAGCACTCACAGCATGTCTTCAGCTGGCGCCGGAGCGGTCCGCCATTCTTTCCGAGGCCGGGAATTTCCCGACTGATGCCTATATGATGGAAGGCTTGGCGGCCCTGTCCGGTGGGCGCATCCGGCAAAGCCTGGTCGCCAGCGACGCCATCGAGGCGGCGCTCAACACCGATGTCGCAGCGCTTTTGCTGACCCATACGCACTACAAGTCCGGTCGCCTGCACGATATGGCCGATCTGACCGCCAAGGCGCAACAGCTCGGCATTCCGGTGATCTGGGATCTCAGCCACAGCGCCGGCGCCCTGCCGGTCGAACTGAATGCCTGCAACGCCGATTTCGCGGTCGGTTGCGGCTATAAATATCTCAATGGCGGGCCGGGAGCGCCGGCCTTCCTGTTCGTTGCCGAACGCCATCACGACGCGATCTTCCCGGTCCTGTCCGGCTGGCTGGGCCATGCCCGACCGTTTGACTTCCGCGATGACTACGAGCCGGCGGCCGGCATTGACCGTTTTCAGTGCGGCACGCCGGCCATTCTCGGCATGGCGGCGCTGGAATGCGGGCTCGACATCATGCTGGAAGCCGACATGGCGACCGTCCGCGACAAGTCGCAGGCGCTGGGTGATCTTTTCATCGAGCTGGTCGAGGATCGCCTCGAGGGATTTGACCTGCGCAGCCCGCGCGAGGCTGCCCTGCGCGGCTCGCAGGTCTCGATCGCGCACGAAAACGGTTATGCCATCATGCAGGCGCTGATCGCGCGCGGCGTGATCGGGGATTTCCGGGCGCCGGACATATTGCGCTTCGGCTTCACCCCGCTTTACGTCGGTTATGAGGATGTATGGACGGCGGTCGACACGCTGGCCACGATCATGCGGACAGGCGAATGGCGTGAAGACCGCTTCAATGTCCGCGCCGCCGTGACCTGAGCCTGACCCCCGGTACCTGTTTCGTACTCCGGGACCTGTTTCGCACTGGCGAACGATCCGCCGGGGTCGGGAATGCACGGTTCAACCCGCCGCCACTTGTCGATACTGTCCACCCGCCGCGCCAGAGTCGGCATTTGAATCAGCCGCCGCGAGGAGTTTGCCATGCGTCAATTCTACGTCTTCATCAAATGCGAGCTGGGTCACACCTATGACGTCGCCGCCAAGCTGGTCGATGATCTCGACGAAGCGCCAATGGTGCATTCCATCTCCGGCGCCTTTGACCTGCTGGCCCGGTTCACGCTGAAAGACGAGGCCGATATCGGCCGCTTCGTGAACCAGAAAGTCCAGACAATTCCGGGCATCAAGGACACCCAGACCATCATCTGTTTCAACGCCTTTACCCGCGACCAGGGTCTCGGCGACGGCTGACCCCCACGTCAAAGTGAGTACATGCCATGCATTTTGGTGTCTTCGACCTGTTCAAGATCGGTGTTGGTCCGTCCAGCTCGCACACGGTCGGCCCGATGAAAGCCGCGAAGGTCTTCGTCGAGCGTGTGCTGTCGGAGACCGCCGAACAGCCGATCGCACAGCTGCAGACCGAACTCTATGGCTCGCTTGCGCTGACGGGACTCGGTCATGGCACCGACACCGCCGTTCTCCTGGGTTTGGAGGGGCACGACCCCGCGCGGATCAATCCGGACAGTATTCCCGCCCGTTTGGCCCGCATTCGCGAGGACAAGACGCTGAAACTCGCAGACGGCCGCGAGATCGGGTTCGAGGAACGCCGCGATCTTGATTTTCGCGGTGATATCCGCCTGCCCTTCCATGCCAATGCGATGAAGTTCCGCGCCCTCGGTGAAGATGGCAGCGTTTTGCGCGAAGAGATTTGGTATTCGATCGGCGGCGGTTTCGTGATCGACGAGCACGAGGCCGGGCGCAACTCCGCCGCCGATGTGAAAGAGGGCGAGCCCTACCCGTTCAACTCGGCCGCCGAGCTGCTCGAAATTGGTGAGCGAACCGGCTTGTCGATCTATCGCATCATGCTCGCCAATGAGCGCACCTTCCTGCCCGAGGACACGATCCGGGCCGGGATTGATGGGCTGTGGCGGGCCATGGAAGACTGTATCGATCGCGGTCTGCGCCATGATGGCGTCCTGCCCGGTGGCCTCAACGTCAAACGCCGCGCTCCCAAAATGCATCGCGACCTAGTGACCGAGCCGGTCGATCCCAAGAAAGATCCGCTGGCGGCGATGGACTGGATCAATCTGTGGGCCATGGCCGTCAATGAGGAAAACGCCGCCGGTGGCCGTGTCGTCACGGCGCCGACCAATGGCGCTGCTGGCATCATTCCGGCCGTGGCCCGCTATTTCGACAAATATCATCGCGACCAGGATGACGAGGAAGCGCTTCAGCGCTTCTTCCTGACTGCTGCGGCCATCGGCTCGCTCTACAAGAAAAACGCGTCCATCTCCGGCGCCGAGGCCGGGTGTCAGGGTGAAGTCGGCGTTGCCTGCTCGATGGCTGCCGCCGCGCTCGCCGCCGCCATGGGCGCCAACAATGCCCAGATCGAGGACGCCGCCGAGATCGGCATGGAACACAATCTCGGCCTGACCTGCGATCCGGTCGGCGGGCTGGTCCAGATTCCGTGCATCGAGCGAAATGCGATCGGCGCGATCAAGGCCATCGACGCGGCCCGGCTCGCCTTGCGGGCGACCTCCTCGGACATGAAAGTCTCACTCGACCAGGTTATCGAAACGATGCGGCAGACCGGCGTCGACATGCAGGAGAAGTACAAGGAAACCAGCCAAGGCGGCCTCGCCGTCAACGTGGTTGCCTGCTAAATCAGAATGCACGCAAAGGTGTAATCGTGTCGTGTTCGAATTTGTGGTAGATTGCGCATCCCGGCCGGAATGGCCGGAGTGTAGTTCGCAGTTTCCTGTCTCAAACGAGCAATATGAAGGCGAACATCATGACATCTTCCCACACCAACAATGTGATCCTGCAGTCCGACGATATCCAGTCGATCACCTATATCGACGGCACATTCGTCATTACCGACGGCCAGCCCTATGATTCCGGCCCGACGCCGAAAAACCTCGGCAAGGGGCAATGGGAAATCACGGTCAATTGCGGTCGCAAGAAATCCGACCCCGTGGCCGACAAGTTCAACGGGCTTTGCGGTGGCGCACTCCACGAATACGCGCCGCAGGGTGGCGGTGGCGGAACGCCGGACCAGTTGAACTTCATGTTCGGCGTCCAGGTCACCTTCGCCAATGCGACACCCATTACGCTCTACCTCGCCCAAGGCAGCAATTCGTCGCACAATAACTGGTGGATCGGCGGCCAGAATGTCGTCAATGACGGCAAGCCCGACCTCATTCTCATTTCCAACAATCTGCCCATTCAGGTCATGCGCCTGTCCGGGTCGGTGTCGGAAATCGTCTTCGAGACGTTGGCAACCAGTGTTTCCAAGGACAAGCTCGCGACCGCGTAGCGGTCGTCGGCGCCACCGGGCAGTCCCTCTCCCCCCGGGCTGTCCGGTCAGGCGTCCTCGCCCAGCTCGGTGACTGTCCGTCCTTCTGACAGGGTCTCGGCGCCGGAGACGACCACCCGGTCACCCGCTTCAACCTCGCCGGCAATGGCGATATAACCGTCGGTGCGCACGCCCGGTGCAACTGCGACCTGGTGCGCGATGTCGTCATCATCAATCACGAAGACGAAATTGCCATTGGCGCGCAGGATGACCGCGTCATAGGGCGCGGCGAGTTGGGTCCGCGGTGTCTCCGCTGGCAGGGCGACACGGGCGGCCGAGCCGATGATCCAGTCCGACCCTTCCAGATCAATCCGGACTTCGAATGTCCGCGATACGGCGTTGCCGACGGGAATGATGGCCCGGATCGGGGCGCGAATGGCGCTGGCATCGGACAGGGACAAAGTCACATCCATGCCGACACGCAGGAAGGGCGCCACCGCCACCGGCACCTGGGCGACCGCTTCCTTGTGTTCGATATCGACAAGGCGGGCGATATCGCGACCCGGCGCCGACAATTCCCCGACCTGGATCAGGCGCTCGGCGACGCGGCCTGCGAACGGCGCCCGGATCTGGGTGCGCTCAAGGGCAAGCTCGGCCCGGTCGAGCGCCGAGCGCGCCTCACGTGCGTCCTGGACAGCCAGGTCGCGGGCCAGTTCAACCTCGCGCAAGCGCGTCGCCGGCACGGTGCCGTTTTCTGCCAATTGTTGATAACGCGCTGCCTCGGCACCCTGGTAGCTGGCATTGGCCGCGGCGCGGGAATGGCGTGCCCGGGCGGATTCCAGGTCGATCCGGGCCTGGCGGTCATCCATCTGGGCAATCAGTCCGCCCTCGGCAATCTCGTCGCCCGGCTCGGCGATGAAGGTGATGCGGCCGGATGCCTCGGCGGCAATCTGGGCATCATTGCGCGACATGACACTGGCCGGCGTCATGATCGTCCGCGCCATGTCCAGCGACACGACTTCCGCAGTGCGCACCACGGCGGGGGGCGGCGCCTGCTGCGCGTGAACTGGCGCCACCGAGGCCAGACCGATGGCGAGGGCGAGCGGTACGAGTGTCCGGATGAGCGTGAGTGCCAACATGTATGTGTCTTCCCTTTCGGGCCTATTCGGCCGGGATTGTCTGTGTCGATTGTACGCTCGATTTACGGGCGCCCTCTCCCAGCCGCAGCAGGCAGGGAATGAGGATGAGGGTGAAGACCAGGCTGATGCTCATGCCCCCGACGATCGCCGCAGCCAGCCCGCGATAAATCGCGCTGCCGACGCCGGGAACCAGCAACAGCGGCAGCATGCCCAGCAAACTCGTCATGGTCGACATGAAGATCGGCCGCAGGCGCATTTGCAATGCCTGCTCAACGGCCTCGCGGCGGCCAAGCCCGTCACGCTCGCCCTGCCGGGTCTGGTCCACCAGCAGGATGGCATTGTTGATCACCAGGCCGAGCAGGATGACGAAACCCATCATGGTCAGAAGATCGAGTGGCTGGGTGACGAAGAGGTTGAGGATCTGCAGCATCGCCACACCGCCAACGCCCGCCAGCGGAATCGAGACCAGTACCAGCACCGCGTCGCGCAGCGAGCGGAACATGCCGGCAAGGATCAGGAAGAGAATGACCATCGCCATGCCCATATTCATCAGCATGGTGTTGATCGCCCGGTCGAGACTGTCGGCACTGCCGCCATAGATCACCGAGCCATCGGCCGGCAACTCAGCGCGGATGGCCGGTTCGACCTCGTCCTGGACCACGGTCAGGATTTCTTCCAGCGAGACGCCCTCGGGCTGGTTGATATTGATGGTCACCGTGCGGCGGCGATTGAGACGCTGAATGCCCCCGACACCCACTTCCTCGCGGATCTGGACGAGATCACCCAGCGGCACCACGGCACCGGTCGGCGTGGCAATCGGCAGGCCGGCGAGCTGGTCCGGCGTGTCCCAGCCTTCCGAACGCAGGATGATGTTCATCCGGCTTTCGCCATCGAAATATTCGCCGATGAACTGGCCGTCGCCGAGCATGGAAATCATGCCGGCCACATTGCGGCGGGCCCAGCCCGCTTCCTGGATGCGGCGGTCATCAGGCACCAGGGTCAGGCGCGGCTGGGTCGATTGCGGCGGCGGATTGGCATTGATGTTGACGCCCGGGAAGCGCTCGCGCAGCAGCTGCAAACCGACCTGGGTCGCCCGCGCCCGCGCGCCTTCGTCCGAGGACTGGATATTGACCTGGATATTACCGCCCTGTGAGAAGCCGCCGAACAGATTACCCTGTTGGGCAAAGCCGATCACATCGGGAATGCCGGTGATGATCTCTTCGCGGACGATGCGTTCCAGCTCGCCAACGCGCGACTGGTCCTGCACCCGGATGCCCGCCGTCGCACCGCCACCGCCGGGGAAAGTGCCGAAATAATAATTGCGCAGAGCCGGTTCGCGCTCGCCGGACATGTAGGGCGCGAGGCGTTCGATCACCGTGGCCGCGACTTCCTCTTCGATCCAGTCGAGATTGGAGCCGGGCGGGAACATGAAGAAAGCATCGACAGCGTCGCGTTTGACCGGCGGCAGATAATCCATCGCCGGACGCGAGAACCAGGTGAAGGCCAATGGCAGGGCAATCAGCAAGGCGGCGACACCGATCCGGCGGCGCGGGCTGTCGCTGATCATCAGCACGAACCCGCCGATCCGGTTGAGAATAGGCTGCCGCGTGACAGTGGTGCGGTCCCGTATCCAGTATTTCGCCGCCACCGGCAGGATGGTCACGGCGACGATCATCGAAATCGCCACCCCAACCGCGATGGTCACGGCCAAGTCGGCAAAGATCTGGCCCTCCGCATTGCGGGTGAAGATGATGGGCAGGAAAATCGCCACGGTCGTCGTGGTCGAGGCCAGAAGTGCGCCCCAGACCTGCTGGGCGCCCTTGTCGGAGGCGGTGTCCGCATCCTCCCCGGCCTCGCGTCTTCGGATGATGTTTTCCAGCACAATGATCGCCGCATCCATCACCATGCCGGTGGCGAAAGCGAGACCGGCGAGCGAAATCACATTGAGCGAGCGTCCGAGCAGGAACAGCACGATCAACGTCGACAGCAAGGAGACGGGGATGGCCAGCGAGATGATCAGCGTCGCCCGCGCCCGGCGCAGGAAAAGCCAGAGGCCGAAGATCGCCAGCGCGACACCGAGCGCGAGATTTGTCCTCAAAAGGTCGATGGCGCGCATGATGAAGACCGACGCATCAAAGGACGGAGCCATGACGAGCTGGCGCTCGGCGAGAAGGTTTTCATTGATGTCGGCCACTTCCGCCTTCACCGCATCAAGCGCCGACAGGACATTGGCGCCGGGTTGCCGGCGCACCTCGATGCCCATGGCTGGATTGCCGTTCTGGTAGGTGAAATTGTTGCGCTCGCCGAAATTGACCGCGACCGTCGCGACATCGCCCAGCCGCACCGGCGTGCCATCGCGCCAGACAATGACCAGCTCGTCCAATTCCTCCGGCTCGAATTCGCCCTCAAACCGCATCTGATAGGACCGCCGGCCGATCTCGGCATTGCCGCCAGAGACGTCGGAATTGTTGACGATGGCACCGGAAATCTGCGGCAGGGTCACGCCCAGGGCGGCCGCGCGATACGGGTCGATCGTGACCTGCAGCTCCTCGGGGCGCTGACCCCAGCCGATCTGTACGCTGGCAACACCGGGAATGGCTTCCAGCCGCGGAATGACGGTGTCTTCGACGAAGGCGGAATAGTCGTGGATCTCGTTCGGATTGCCCGGCAGCGCCTGCATGAAGAACCAGATCAGGCTCTGCTGCGCGTCACCGCCAAAACCACCGATATTGGGGCCGACGGCATCGCGCGGCAAAGGTGGCAATTGCGACAGGCGGTTCGATATCTCGATCGCCGTCTGGGTCATGTCGGTTTCAAGTGCGAAAGTGAGATTGATGAAGGCCGAGCCCTCACCCACGAACACGCGCATTTCCTCCAGCCCCGGAAGGCCGGTCAGCAATTGCTCCTGCGGTTCGATGATCTCGCTTTCCATCTCCAGCGGCGAGGCGGAGCGCCAGAAAGTCGCGATATTGACTTGCGGCCGCTCGGTATCAGGAAAGAGCTGGATCGGGAGTTTGGTGAACGCCACGACGCCCATCAGGGCAATCAGGGCGATGCCGACAAAAACGGCGGCCGGATTGTTCAGCGACAAACGTGTCAGTGGCATGTGAGTCTCCCCTCGCATGCCGGTCCTAACCGAGTACACATGTCCGTGAGTGTGAAACGCAGATTAAACAATGCTAAGGCGGCTCACGCATCCGTGAGCCGCCTCGACATTTCAACAGCTTGTGTGTGCAGCTCGATCAGGCAGGCTCGTGCTGGAGCAGGCTGTCCGACACCGCGTATTTCGCTTCTGTCTGCTGTGCCACCAGGTCCAGCGAAACGCCGGGTGCCAGTTCGATCAGCTTGAGACCATCCTCGACCACATCAAACACGCCCAGCGTGGTGATGATGCGGTGGACACAGGCCTTGCCGGTCAGCGGCAGGGTACATTCCTTGAGCAGTTTCGGCTCACCCTTCTTGTTGGCGTGATCCATGATCACGACGACGCGCTTGACGCCGGCGACCAGGTCCATGGCGCCGCCCATACCCTTGACCAGCTTGCCCGGGATCATCCAGTTGGCAATGTCGCCGCCCTCGGAAATCTCCATCGCGCCCAGGATGGATAGGTCGATATGGCCGCCCCGGATCATGCCGAAACTGTCAGCCGAGGAGAAATAAGACGTCCGGCGCAGCTCGGTAATGGTCTGCTTGCCAGCATTGATCAGGTCGGCATCGACCTCGTCATCATAGGGGAACGGCCCCATGCCCAGCATGCCGTTCTCCGACTGCAGGGTGACATCGATATCCTCAGGAATGTGATTGGCCACCAGGGTCGGAATGCCAATGCCGAGATTGACGTAGAAACCATCCTGCAATTCCTGGGCGGCGCGGGCCGCCATTTCATCACGTGTCCAGGCCATTATGCGACCTCCCTCTCACGAATGGTGCGTTGTTCGATGCGCTTTTCAAAACTGCCGACAAACAGGCGCTGGACGAAAATGCCCGGCGTGTGGATCTCGTCCGGATCCAGCGAGCCGAGCTCAACGATTTCCTCGACCTCGGCCACGGTGACCTTGCCGGCGGTCGCCATCATCGGGTTGAAATTGCGTGCTGTTTTGCGGAAGACGAGATTGCCCTGCGGGTCGGCCTTCCAGGCCTTGACGATGGAGACATCAGCCTTGAGGCCGGTTTCCATGATGAAGGTCTCGCCGTCGAACTCGCGATGTTCCTTGCCCTCGGCGATCAGCGTGCCGACACCGGTCTTGGTGAAGAAACCGGGAATGCCGGCTCCGCCAGCGCGGATACGTTCGGCCAGCGTACCTTGCGGATTGAATTCCAGCTCGAGTTCGCCGGACAGGAATTGGCGCTCGAACTCCTTGTTCTCACCGACATAGGAGGAGACCATTTTCCTGATCTGCTTAGCGTCCAGCAACACGCCAAGGCCGAAACCGTCGACGCCGCAATTGTTGGAGATCACGGTCAGGTCCTTGACGCCGGACTTGTGCAGAGCGGCGATGGAATTTTCCGGAATGCCACACAGGCCGAACCCGCCGGCCATGATCGTCATCCCGTCGAAGACCAGCCCGTCAAGCGCGGCCTGGGCGTCGGCAAAAACCTTTTTCATGCGAACCCCGTTTCAAAGTTGATATTCGGTTCATGTTTATATCGCGCAAGCCGCAAATTGCTAGCCCGCGTCTGATGTCGGCCCGCCCTCACCGGTTTGATCGGTCCGGGCCGCCTTGACCCGGTTGTCGATCTCGATCGCCAGTGCACCTCCGAAGAAGACGGCATAGGCCGACCAGTAAATCCACAACAGGAAGACGACAAGTGCACCAAGTGACCCATAGACGCTGAAATCGATCACTTCGCCGACATAGGTGGAAAATCCTTTCGACAGGCCCAACCACAGGGATGTGGCAACGATGGCCGCCGCTGTCGAGGCCCGCCAGCTCACCGCTGCGTGCCGTTTGCGCATGGTCACGCGATAGAGAAGCTCCAGCGCGATGAACATGAAAGCCGCTGCGGCCGACCATTCATTGATGATCGAGTCCATGTCCAAGGCTTCCAGCCCGAGCATGCGGAACAGACGGGCAAGCAGGACGGGAATCAGCAGCACCGCGAGATTGGCGGCGGTCAGCAAGGCACCACCGACCAGCACGCTCATCATGGCGAGGATGTTGAACTGGAGAATATTGCGGATATCGCGATCTTCGGCGAGATGATTGAGGCCGGCAATGATCGCCTTGGCGCCGCGCGAGGCCGCGAAAAGTGCGATCAGCAAGGCGATAAAGCCGTTCAGCGACAGGGCGGCAATCGGCGCGTCGGCCAGTCGTCCCATCTGTCCCAGAACGAAATCCTGTGCCCCTGGCGGCATGACTTCGGCAAACCGGGCGATCTGTTGTTCGGCATCGGTTGCCGAGAAAACCAGACCATAGACCGACATCGCGAGGGCGATTGCCGGGAACAGGGCCAGCATGCCGAAGAAGGAGGCCCCACCGGCGAACAGCATGACATCGCGCGCCATCGATCGGCTGACGGCGGCAATGATGACGGCGGCGAAACGGATCAAAAAATGATGTTTCGGCGGGTTCGGGTTGAGTGGCGTGTTCATGTCCTGTCGAATGCAAATCGCGCGCCGCTGAGTCTAGCAGACCAGGCCGGTTTCAGGCGCGGAAAATCAGACCGGTAGTCAGGACGTCGACATGTCATTTTCCAAAGCTGTTGACCTGCTCCGGCTGGCCCGCCTCGCGACCAGCTTTAATGGCATTTCGTTGAGCGAGATCGAGGCTGAATTCGGCTGTGTCCGCCGCACGGCACAGCGCATGACCCAGGCGTTGGAACAGGTGTTTCCGGACACCGAAGACCATGTCGATGGCGAGGGCATCAAGCGCTGGCGGGTGCCGCGTCGCCGGGTCGGCGAGTTTTTTGCGCCGCAGGCCGATGAAGTTGCGGCACTGGAACTGGCGCTCTCGACACTTGAGCGCGACGGTCTTGGCCGTGAGGCCGGCCAGTTGCGCAGCCTGCGTTCGAAGATTGATCTATTGATGCCGGACCGTGGCCGGGCCCGGGTCGAGGCCGATGAGGAAGCCTTGCTGGAAGCCATGGGGCATGCCGCCCGCCCCGGACCACAACCCGCGTCGGATCCGCAAGTCGATGCCGCGATCGCCGATGCCCTCAAAGGCCCCTTCGTGCTGAAAATCCGCTATCGCGGCCGCCGCGACGAGACGGCGCGGGACCGCTGGATCGAACCCTATGGGCTTCTGCTCGGCGCCCGGCGCTACCTGGTCGGTCGCGACCGCGACCGGACGGACGGCCATATGCGGCACTTTCGCGTCGAGGACATCGAGCAGGCCGAAGCCACGGCCGACTGGTTCGCCCGCGAGGACGGATTTGATTTCGACGCCTATGCCAATCGCGCCTTTGGTGTCTTCCAGGATGAGCGTGAATTCGGCGAAGTGGTGTGGAAATTCAGCCCGGACGCGGCACCACATGCGGCGCGATATCGCTTCCATCCCGGCCAGACCAGCCAAACCGGTGAAGACGGGGCGCTCACAGTGCGTTTTGAGGCCTGCGGCTGGCTGGAAATGTGCTGGCATCTTTATGCGTGGGGTGACCAGGTTGAAGTGCTTGCCCCACCGGAACTGGCCGAGATGGTCCGCGAGCACCGCCGCAGCGATTTTCCCGGCCTGCCATGACGGAAAACTAGCGGATCGCGATCCGCACGGTTTCTGCCGGCTGCCAGGACGGCATGGAATGGCCGTCCGACGTGCTCATGGCCAGCTGATAGCCCTTGTTCAAATAGCGGCAGACCGAGCGCAGGTCTTCCACGTGCAAACAGTCGATCTCGTCACCGGGACGCTGCATGCGGTAAAAACCATCGCGGAAACGGTGCGGCACCACATTGCGCAAGCCGCTGACACCTTCGACATAAGCATTGATCGCGATAGCCATTGTGATCTCTCCATACGTGCATTCGCTTCGTTGAGGATCACAATGACAGGGGTGCCAGACAAAACCTGTCACCCCTTCCGGGGCCTGTCATTTCAGGCGCCCACAAAGAAGAAACGCCGATCATTGGGGGTGATCGGCGTTTCGGGGGCTATCTTTACGATACCGAGTTCAGCGAACGAGCGAGGGACTAAAAAGATTGTCCGCTGATCTCGAGGATGAAGATGACGCACGCCCCCTGAACCCGACATGAACGCTTTCCTGAACGGCTATCCATCGTCTAACCTGTCCCGGCTACTCCCCGACTCCAGACTGCCAGACCGGACCCGCGCTTGCCCCAGCCCGCTGTTTCTTCCATCGACCAGATCGCGCTTGACCGGATCTGCGAGGCCCATGAACGCCTGCTCGCCGGAAAGCCGGGCGGGCAATTGGCGCGCTTGGCCGGTCAGGTCCTGACCGGATTGTCGCTGACTGGTCGAAACCTGTCTGATGCGGATCTGCGTGATTGTGTGATGACGGGCTGTGATCTGAGCGCAGCGGACCTGCGTGGCGCCCGACTGGCCGGCGCCCGTCTCGATGCGGCCAATCTGGCCCGGTGCCAGTTGGACGGTGCGGACCTGCGCGGCTGCGACTTTACCGCTGCCGACCTGACAGCCAGCCAATGCTGCGGCGCGGATTTCCGTGAACTGGCACGACCGGCATCGCCGGGCGTCAGCCGCTCAGAATCGGCCAGCCAAGCAACCCGGTTGGATGCTGCTCGCCTGTCGGGCTCGGTCCTTGATGGTGCCCGCCTTGCAGGCGTCAGCGCTCGTGGCGCCCAATTCGACGAAACCAGCCTGGCCGGCACCCGCTTTCATCGGGCCGATCTGGAAGGCGCGGTCTTTGCCGGCGCCCTGATCGCCACCACCAGTTTTGGCAGTGCCAATCTCACCGACGCCGATTTTCGGGGCGCGGACGAGACCGGCGCCGATATGGCAATGGCGACGACCAAGGGCATGCTGACCGGCGCCCTGCCCGACAAACGCCAATTGCCGGACCTTCCGCCCGACAGTGACAATCGGACCCCGCAACAGCGCATTGATGATCACATCAAACGTGTCCGGACCGGCGGCAAGGAAGGCAGTCCGGCCCGGCTGGACGGTTGCGATCTGCGTGCTGTCGCAGGGCTCACCGGGGCGTCGCTCACGGCGCTGCAGGCGGTACAGGCCAATCTGAGCGGGCTTGACCTGCGCGGCGCCGAGCTGCAGGGCGCGCGCCTGACCGGGGCCGATCTACGCCGTTGTGACTTGCGCCAAACCGATCTGCGCGGCGCAGACCTGGCCGGCGCCAATCTCGCGCATGCCGATTTGCGCGGTGCCTGTCTCGACCCGCTGACGCTTGGTGGTGGACGCGAGCTGCCAGTCAATCTGACGGACGCACGTCTGCGCTTTGCGGACCTGCGCGATTGCGATCTGTCGAAGGCCCGCACAACAGGCTGCGACACGGCCCATGCCCGCACCTGAACGGGTCAGGGCCTGACGTCAATCATCCAGCCAGTCGGCCAACACGGCCTCACGGTCGGCGCCGGGCGTCGGCGCCTGTCCCTGGATCGCACCGGGCGTTCGTGAAAAGCGCGGCGCCGGTGCCGCCTGGCGAACCCCGTCCAGCTCGACATAAACACCGCGTTCCACCATGTGCGGATGCGTGGCCGACTCCTCAAAGTCCAGAACCGGCGCAAAACAGGCATCGCTTCCTTCGAGCAAGTTGCACCAGTGATCGCGGGACTGGCTCTTGAACAGGGCCGCCAGTTCGGCTTTTGCCTCGGGCCAGCCCTTGCCGCTCCAATCGGCTGGCCGTTTGCCGCCGTCAAAGCCCGTCTTCTCGCACAGCAGCGCATAGAATTCCGGCTCGAGCGGGCCGACCGAGATGAAACCGCCATCGGCGCACTCATAGACCGTGTAGAAGTGCGCGGCACCGTCGAGCAGGTTGGTGCCGCGATCACGAGACCACAGGCCAAGCGCAGCCAGCTGGTGCTGCGAGGCCATGAGGGACGCCGCCCCGTCGACGATTGCGGCGTCGACAACCTGGCCCTCGCCCGTCGCGCGGGCATGGTGCATGGCGGCGAGCACACCAAAGCCCAGATACATCGCCCCGCCACCGAAATCGCCGACAAGATTGAGCGGAATGGCCGGCTTGTCGGTGTCCCCGATGGACCCCAAAGCCCCGGTCAGGGCGATGTAATTGAGGTCATGACCGGCAGCATGGGCCAGCGGGCCAAACTGACCCCAACCGGTCATTCGCCCGTAGACCAATGCCGGATTACGCGCCAAGGCGACGTCCGGGCCGAGACCCAAGCGTTCCATCACGCCGGGTCGGTACCCCTCCAACAGAATATCCGCCGATGCGATCAGACGCAGCGCGATTTCGAGTTCGGCCTCGCTCTTGAGATCGAGCGCGACCGAGCGTCGCCCCCGGCCCAACACGTCCGCCGCGCCCAGCCCAAGCGCGTCCGGGCGGTCAATCCGCACCACGTCCGCGCCCATGTCCGACAGCATCATGGCGCAGAAGGGAGCCGGACCCAGACCAACAAACTCCACCACTTTAACGCCTTTTAGAGGACCTTGGGCTTTCATGGGGCTTCACCTCTCGAATCGATTGTTTTGAAAGCGTGGCACTTGTGACAAACTCGCGAAACACCGGAGGACCGGGGACGATGGCTGGGGGACGAATGGGACGCGAACTCGACGTCCTTGTATTTGGCTTGTCCGACCGCGTGGAGGCCTTGGCTGAAAAGCTCGGGCGCCTCGCGCTGAATTGTCGTCTCGTCCGCGCTGACAGTCCGCCGGCACGCCGCCATCATTACTGGGCCGTCGGCGTTGTGCTCGCCGAATGCGACCGCGATGTCGAAGACGGCATGAAGGCCTTCCAGCGTTTTGCACCGGGCGAACGGCCGCTGCTCGTGGTCGGGCCTGACAGTTATGGACCGACCGACTTGGTCGATGCCTGGATCCGTGAGCCGGCATCGGCGGTACAGATTGCCGCCCGCATCCGCGCCCTTTTCCGCCTGCATACGATGGAAATCATCGCTCGCCGGCGCACCGAGGTCAGCGCGCTCTACGGGCAGAAACCGGGTCTTGTCGAGCGTCAGGACCAACCGCCCTGTGTGCTTTATGTCGGTGACGCTTCGCCGCGTTTCATGGCCCTGCAGCACACACTCGCCTCGGTCGATGCCGAGGTGATCGCCGCGTTCTCGTCCTATTCCGCCTTCGACTACCTGCACGAGCGCGCTTTCGATGCGGTGGTTCTCAATGCTGCCGGCAAGCGCGACATTGCTTTCACGATCTCGTCGGCAATGCGTCGCAATGCGCGGCTTTATCATACGCCCGTATTGTTGTTGACCGACGATGTTGACCCTGGCGCCGCAGAAGAAGCCTTTGCCCGCGGTGTGTCTGATCTCCTGCCGCCGCGCACCGATGATGACGAGTTGCGCGAACGCGTCCTGACCCTGACCGCCGAACGTCGCCGCCGACGCGAAGCCAAGGCGATCCTGGAATCGTGCCGCGACACCCGTTCGCTCGACATCGAGACCGGCCTGTTTCACCCGGCCTACCTCGTTTCACACATCCAGGACCTGCTGAACGAGACCGGCCGCGACCAGCTGCATTTCTCGTTGATCGCCTTGCAGACTCTGTTGCCCGAGGGCAGCGAACGTCCGGACGACGTCTCCGCCGAGAAGGCGCGCCGCCAGTTTGCCGCCATGCTGCGCCACTTGCTGCGGACCGAAGATGCGGCGGCCCGGTTTGAGGATGATGTCTTCCTCGCCGTCCTGCCCTTTACCGATCCGGCAGGTATTGATTGTGTCGCCGCGCGTGTTGCCGCAATCGCCGAATGCACCGCGTTTGAGAGTGATGATCCGCTGCGTCCCTTCCGGCTCAGCGTCCGGGCCGCACCGGTCCAGACCCGGCCCGGTGAAACTGCAGACGCCCTGGTTGAACGCGCACTGGCCAGCCTGGTCCGGCCGCGCCCGATCATCGCCAGCGCCTAATCTTTAGCGGCGGCCTCACGACCGGCCAGCAGCCAGACCCCTGTCGCCAACAGCAACAGGCTGACCGCCATGGTGCCACCACCGGCCAGCCAGAGCGTGCTCGCCTTGTTGAGTGTATTCTCTGCCCCGCCACGCGCGATGATCAGAAAGCCTAGCGGCATCACCATCATGGCGAGTTTGAGCAGGACGCCTCCGGCGGATCGCAGACGTGTCCGGGCGCGCATCATGACCAGCAGAAAAACCAGCCAACCCAGACCTGTCAAAAGTTGGAATACCGGTTCGAGATACTCTTTCATGTCGATGTCTCCCCAAGGCAGGCGCCGAGGGTAGACACAAGTCGGCAACCGGCAGATCCCCTGTTCAAGGGAGAGCCGTCTAACTTGCGGACTTTGCCTTGGTCGCCAGCTCCGCAAGCGGCGCCATGGCCCGCTCGATCGCGCGCAGACGATCCTCCGGTTCATCCCATTCCGCCCGCAGCACCAGCTTGTGGTCCGGACGCACCTTGAACAGGGCCGGATTGGCGGAGATATGAGCGATCAGGCCGGCCGGATCGGCAAAACGGTCATTGCGGAAATGGATGACAGCACCCTTGGGTCCGGCATCGACCTTTTCAATCCCGGCCTTTTTGCACAGGGCCTTGACGGCCACGACCCGCAGCAGGGTCTCCACCTCACGCGGCAAGGGTCCGAAACGGTCGATCAGCTCGGCCGCATAGCCCTCACGTTCGGCTTTCTCGTCCAGCGAGGACAGGCGGCGATAAAGCTGCAGGCGCACGTCGAGATCAGGAACGTAGTGATCCGGGATGAGGACCGCACCACCGGCATTGATCTGTGGCGACCAGTCCCCGTCATCGCTCTCATCACCGCCCGAGCGCAGCGAGGCGACGGCTTCTTCCAGCATCGACTGATAGAGCTCGACGCCGACATCCTTGATATGCCCGGACTGTTCTTCGCCGAGCAGATTGCCACCGCCGCGCAGATCGAGATCGTGGGAGGCCAGGGTGAAGCCGGCGCCAAGTGAATCGAGCGATTGCATCACTTTCAGCCGCTTTTCGGCGCTGTCGGTGATCTTCTGGCGCATCGGCGTTGTCAGATAGGCATAAGCCCGCGTCTTGGACCGCCCCACTCGTCCGCGCAGCTGGTAAAGCTGGGACAGGCCGAACCGGTCGGCGCGGTGCACGATCAGCGTATTGGCGGTCGGGATGTCGATCCCCGATTCAATGATCGTGGTCGACAGCAGAACATCATACCGGCCCTCATAGAAGGCGGTCATGATGTCCTCGAGCTGGGAGGCCGCCATCTGGCCGTGCGCCGCCACGAAACTGATTTCCGGCACACCTTCCCTCAGGAAACGCACCGTCTCCTCCAGATCGCTGATGCGCGGCACCACAAAGAAGGCCTGGCCGCCACGATATTTCTCGCGCAGCAAGGCTTCACGCACGCTGACCGGGTCAAAGGGCGCGACATAGGTGCGCACCGCCAGTCGATCGACCGGCGGGGTGGCGATGATGGACAGGTCCCGAATGCCGGTCAGCGCGAGTTGCAGCGTGCGCGGGATCGGTGTTGCGGTCAGCGTGAGAACGTGCACGTCCGAACGCAATTCCTTCAGCCTTTCCTTGTGCTTGACCCCGAAATGCTGCTCCTCGTCGACAACGAGAAGACCCAGATCCGCGAATTTCACCGTCTTGGCCAGCAGCGCATGCGTGCCGATGACGATTTCGACCTTGCCGGCCGCCAATTCGTCCCGCGTTGCCTTGGCTTCCTTTGCCGTCACCAGGCGCGACAACAGCCGCACCTTGACCGGCCAGCCACGGAAGCGATCGGAGAAGGTCTTGAAATGCTGACGCGCCAACAGCGTCGTCGGGGCCACGACCGCGACCTGCTGCCCGCTCAGGGCGACCACGAAGGCCGCGCGCAATGCCACTTCGGTCTTGCCGAAACCGACATCACCGCAGATCAGCCGGTCCATCGGCCGACCCCTGCCAAGATCGGTCAGGACATCATCAATGGCGTTGAGCTGATCATCGGTCTCCGGATAGGGGAAGGCGGCACAGAACTCATCGAATACGCCGGAGGCCGGTTCGATCGGATCGGCGGTCCGGGCCAGGCGTTGAGCCGCGATCTTGATGAGCTGATCTGCCATGTCGCGCAGGCGCTTCTTGGCCTTGGCCTTGCGCGCCTGCCAGGCGACTCCGCCCAGCTTGTCGAGCTGGGCCGTTTCCGACTCGGCGCCATAGCGCGACAACAGCTCGATATTCTCGACCGGCAGGTAAAGCTTCGCCGCACCGGCATATTCCAGCTCGATACAGTCATGCGGTGCGTCCTGCACCGGCAGGGTCTTCAGGCCGAGAAAACGGCCCAGGCCATGATCGGCATGGATGACCAGATCGCCCGGCGACAGCGATCCGGCCTCAACGATGATATCGGCCGATTTGCGTTTCTTGCGCGGTCGCGCAAGGCGGTCGCCGAGAATGTCCTGCTCGGACAGCACTGCCAGCGTGCCGGTCTCGAAGCCACGCTCGAGCGGCAGCACGGCGCGGCACACACCGCCCTTCCCGCCGGACGCGACATCGCGCCAATTGTCGACAAGCGGGATGCGCGCGATGCCGTGATCGTGCAGCACGCTGGCCAGGCGCTCCGACGCGCCACCGGTCCACGAGGCCAGCATGACGGTCTTGCCATCCGCCGTCAGCGCTTTGATATGCGAGGCGACGGCGTCGAACACATTGGTGTTCTCGGCCGCCCGTTCGGCCGTGAAGCCGCGGCCCTGCTTGCCGCCAATATCAATGGTCTGGGCGCCGGGCTCGCGGAAGGCCGTATAGCGACGAACCGGGCGCTCCTTGAGGGCCGCATCCCAGTCCTGCGGTGCGAAATAGAGCGCCTTGGCTGGCAGGGCGCGATAGGTCGGCGCCGACAGCGCCGATTCATGCTTGCTCTCGCCGGCGGCAATTCGCGCATCGTAATAGTCGGAGACCTGACTCAAACGCTCGTCCAACGCTTCATCGGCGAGATGATCAATGGCGATCAGACTGTTGTCCGGCAGATAATCGAAAGGCGTGTCGAGCTGTTCATAGAAGAGCGGCATCCAGTGTTCGACCCCGGCCGGACGGGCGCCGACGCTGACAGCCTCATAGACCGGATCGCCGCCACGCACGGCACCGAATGTCTTCACAAAACCCGAGCGGAAACGCGAAATACTTGCTTCGTCCAGAAGCACTTCACTGACCGGCGTGAAATCAATCGATTTGAGCTGGCGCAGCGAGCGCTGGGTCTCGGGATCGAAAGCCCGGATCGATTCCAGCGTATCGCCAAAGAAATCCAGCCGGACCGGCTCTGCGGCGCCGGGCGGATAAACATCCACGACGCCGCCACGCACGGCAAAGTCACCTGGCTCCATCACCGTCGCGGCGCGGGCATAGCCATTGACGGTGAAATGGTGGATCAGCGCGTCCAGATCGACACTACCGCCAGGGCGCACGGCGATACCAACCTCTTGCAGCCCGGCCCGCGGCGGCACGCGCTGGGCCATCGCATTGACGGTGGTGACGACGAGCACGGTGTCCGGCAGCGTACCCGACGCCAAACGCGCCAGCGTCGCCGCTCGGCGGGCGGCAACACGCGGACTCGGCGAAATCCGGTCATAGGGCTGGCAGTCCCAAGCCGGCAGGCGCAGCAATTCGGTGTCCGGCGCAAAAAATTGCAGCGCCGAGACGAAGGCGGCAGCCCGGGAATCATCGCGCGCGATGAAGACATTCACACCGCCGCGCAGGCGTGCTGTGTCTACGAAGACAAGCGCGTCCAGACCTTCCGGCGCCCCGCACACGGTCGCTTGGCCGCGCACGGCGGCAATCATTTCAATTTCGGACAAGCCGGTCGTCGTCGCGTCGCTCACAATGCCTATTCCTTCGGTCCGTCACCGAAAGCGGCGTCGGCATCAACACGAAACCCTTTCAACGCGTCCATGACCGGCGTGTCGAACCGGTCCGGCGTTGCGGCCTTGCCGATGATCCAGGCATAGATATCGGCGTCATTTTCGTCGAGCAGGGCTTCGAACGCGTCGAGCGAGGCCGGCGACAGCCCGTCGAGATGCGCGTCGGCGAAGCGCCCGAGAATCAGGTCGGCCTCCTTGAAGCCACGGCGCCAGGCGCGAATGCGCAGTTTTTTGCGTTGGGTTTCGATGTCATCAGTCATGACCGGGGCATATAGTCCTCCCCATCGCCGCCGTCGACCGGTGGCAGCCGCACAACTTGCCGATAAGGTGCATGCCATGCGCCCCGAGATTCTCTTTCCGCTCTTTCAGGATGTCACCAAATTGCCCGGCATCGGCCCGCGTCTGGCAACGCTGGTGGAGAAAGTCTGTGGCGGGCGTATCCGCGATATCCTGTTCACACCGCCGACGGGCGTTGTCGATCGCAGCCGCGGGGTCGAGATCGCCAACTCGCCGACTGGCGAGATCGTGACCCTCACCGCGGTTGTCGAAACGCATATCCCGGCCCAGCGCCAGGGACAGCCCTACAAGGTGCGCATGCGTGACGAGACCGGCTTCCTGCACCTGATCTTCTTTCACGCCCGCCGCGATTATCTCGCCAAACTCCTGCCCGAGGGCGAAACACGGGTCGTTTCCGGCAAGCTCGAACGCTTCGGGTCGGAAATCCAGATCGTGCATCCCGACCTCGTCGCCAGCGAGGACGAAGCCAGCGAGATGGCGCTGATCGAGCCGGTCTATCCGCTGACCGCAGGGCTCAGCGCCAAAGTCATGCGACGCGCGGTAGAAGGGGCGCTGACTTTCCTTCCGGCTCTGCCGGAATGGATCCCCGGGGATGTGCGCGGCGAACATGGTTGGCCGGACTTCAAGGCCGCGATGAAAGCGCTGCACGCGCCGGAAGGCGCAGTGTCGCTGGCCCCGGACAGGCCCGAGCGCGAACGGCTGGCCTTCGATGAGATATTTGCTCGCCAGTTGGCCCTGCAGATCGTCCGCGCCCGGCGTCGGGCCCAGCCAGGCCGGGCGCTGGAAGCTGACGGCAAGCGCGTCGAAACCGTGCTCGCCAAGGCGCCCTTCAACCCGACCGGCGCCCAGCTGCGCGCTTTCGAGGATATCCGCGGCGACCTGCGCTCAGACGCTCGCATGACCCGTCTGCTGCATGGCGATGTCGGCGCCGGCAAGACCTTCGTCGCCGCTCTTGCCGCCGCCCATGCCGCCGATGCCGGCGTCCAGACGGCGATCATGGCACCGACCGAAATTCTTGCGAGGCAACACGCGAAAACATTGTCGCAAATGCTGGAACCCGCAGGTATTTCCGTGACTGCATTGACCGGCCGCGACAAGGGCAAGGCACGCACGGCCATCCTCGAACGCATGGCTGCCGGCAGCGTCAATGTTGTGTGTGGCACGCATGCCCTGTTCCAGGACGGAATCGAGTTTGCCGATCTCGGCCTGGTGGTGATTGATGAACAACACCGTTTCGGCGTGTCGGACCGGATGCGCCTGACCTCGAAGGGGCGGCGGCCGGATACGCTGGTCATGACGGCGACGCCGATCCCGCGCACATTGTCCCTGTCGGTCTATGGCGATCTCGATGTATCGCGGCTGGACGAGAAACCGGCCGGGCGTATCCCGCCGGAGACACGGCTGGCTTCGATGGACCGGCTCGACGAGGTGGTCGAGGGCGTACGTCGGGCGATCGGACGCGGCGACCGGGTCTATTGGGTCTGCCCGCTGGTCGAAGAAAGCGAGATGTCGGAGCTCTCCGCCGCCGAAGACCGCTGGCGCCATCTGCGCGCGGCGCTGGGCGATGAGCGTGTCGGCCTGTTGCACGGACGCATGAAGCCGGCCGAGAAGGAAGACATTGCGACGCGTTTCCGGGCTGGCGAAATGGATGTGTTGGTCGCGACCACGGTGATCGAAGTCGGCGTTGATGCCCCGGACGCGACCGTGATGATCATTGAGCATGCCGAGCGTTTCGGCCTGGCCCAGTTGCACCAGCTGCGCGGCCGGGTCGGGCGCGGCGACAAGCCATCCTCCTGCCTGCTGCTCTACAAGGGGCCGCTGGGCGACACGGCCCGGGCCCGCCTGGAAATGATGCGCGAGACCGATGATGGGTTCAAAATCGCCGAGGAAGACTGGCGCCTGCGCGGGGCCGGCGATCCGCTCGGTCTGCGCCAGAGCGGGCTGCCACAATTCCGGCTCGCCGATCTGGAGGCCCATTCAGAGCTGATCGAACTGGCCAATGACCATGCCCGCCTGATCGTGCATCAGGACCCGGAACTGGCGGGCGAACAAGGCGCCGCGCTGCGCACCCTGCTCTACCTGTTTGACCATGATCAGGGCGTGCGTTTCCTGCGCTCGGGCTAGTCGGGCTTGTCGGATTTGCCGCCATCGACCGGCTCGACCAGGTCGACAGCATCTGCGACACCGACCGGCAGTTTGGCCTTGACCTCGTCCGGCAGCTTGTCCGGTGTGACCATCCCGAAAGAGATGATCAGCTTGGCCGCCTCCTCGACCGACATGTCAACATGGATCGTATTGGAGCGCGGGGTGTAGAGCAGGAAACCCGAGGTCGGGTTGGGGGTGGTGGGCACAAAAAGCGCCACGACATCATCACTGATCTTGCGCTTGAGGTCGCCCTGGCCCTGAGCCGAGACGAATGCGACGACATAAAGCCCCTTCATCGGGTATTCGATCAGCACCACTTCCTTGAAGGAATTGGCCTTGCCGGAAAAGACCGTCTCCATGATCTGTTTCAGTGCGCCATAAACATTGCGCACCAGCGGCACGCCATTGAGGATGCGATCACCGATGCCGATCAATGTCCGCCCGAAGATATTGGCAGCCAGGGCGCCCAGCGCGGTCAGCAGCAGGACGGCGATCAACACACCCAGTCCGGGGATGGTGAAATCGGCCGGCAGATAGGTCTCGGGATTGTAGCGCGCCGGGATCAGGGGCTTGACCACATTGTCGACGAAGCCGACGAATGACACGATGAGGTAGAAGGTCACGCCCAGCGGGGTGGCGATGACAATGCCTGTGAGGAAACTATTGCGAAGCCAGCGAAACATGGCGCTCCCGTCCTGATGACTTCCGGCCGGATAACACCCGGGCCAGCGTAAACACTACCCCCCGGCAGCCGGGTCAGCATAGGGTAAGGCAAATGGGTCGCCAATCGCCCGACACAATGTTCGCACGATGCGTTGAGTAACAGGGGAATACCAAGCACATGCTCGCGAATCCGATCACGATCGCGCGCTGGATGGTCCTCGCCGGAACCGCCGGCGTCCTGGTCATCGCAGCGCTGGCGAGCTGGTTCCTGCGTGACCAGATCTTCCAGACCTTCCAGGACCCGGGCGAACCCTTCCAGACCTATACGCCGCCAACCGGTGCCGATTATGCCAATGCCAATGCCTGGTACGCGCTCGGCGTGCCGGACGACGATGAAGAGGCGGCGGTGTTCTTCGTGCATCCGACCACCTATTCCGGCGGCGCCAACTGGAATGCGCAACTCGACAAGGAGAGCGCCAACCAGGCCGTAATCGACATCGCCCTGCCCAATTACGCCGCGCCCTTCGCCCGATCAGGCACGCTTTACGTGCCGCGCTACCGCCAGGCCTCGCTCTATGCCTTCATGAATAATCGCGAGGACAGCGTGCAGGCCCGCCTTTTTGCCTATGACGATGTCGAGCAGGCCTTCGATGCCTTCCTGCTGCGGGTCGGCGATGACAGGCCGATCTTGCTCGCCGGCGTTGGCCAGGGCGGATTTCATGTTCTCGGCCTGCTTCTCAATCGGTTTGCCGATGCTCCCGCCCTGCGCGCCCGCCTTGTGGCGGCCTATGTCATTGATACCCCGGTTCCGCTCGACCTGTTCGCGGGCCCGCTGGCGACCATTCCACCCTGCGAGACAGCGGAGGATGTACGCTGCGTGCACGCATATTCCTATGCCCGGCCGGACGATACCGACCGGATCCGCATCCTGACCGAACGGACAATGAGCTGGACGCCCAGCGGCGATCTTGCCTTTGTGGAAGGTCGCGGCCTGTTATGCGTCAATCCTGTTCTCGGCACACGAAGCAGCGAGTATGCGACCGCGCGCCAGCATCGCGGCGGCGTTGCCGCCGAGGGTCTGCCGCCCGACACGACACCGGCGCCGATACCCGGGCAGACGAGTGCGCAATGCGCTGACGGTATCCTGTTCGTCGATGAACCGCGTCACCGTGACCTGCAACGCCCCCATCGGCTTGCCGAGGATTTCCGCGAACCGCCCTTTAATCTTTTCTATGAGGATTTGCGGCTGGATGCGGCCCGCCGGGCCTTTGCCCTGACCAGCATCCTGCAGGAGGAACGGCGCTGGGCGCCGCCGCTTGAGACGCTGGAAGAGGTTGAAGACGCGCCGGTGGTTCCGATCCCGGACCGGCGCGAATTCTGATCCCCGAAGTCGGCTAGTAGCCCTTGGCGACGGCGTCGAATTCCAAAAGGCGCTTCACCAGTGCTTCGAACTCATTGAGCGGGACCATGTTGGGGCCGTCCGACGGTGCGTTGTCCGGATCGGGATGGGTTTCCATGAAGACCGCCGCAACACCGATCGAAACCGCCGCCCGCGCCAGCGTCGGCACGAATTCGCGCTGACCGCCCGATGAGGTGCCTTGCCCGCCCGGTTGTTGCACCGAATGGGTAGCATCGAAAACTACCGGCGCACCGAATTGCGCCATGATCGGCAATGAGCGCATGTCGGACACCAGCGTGTTGTAGCCAAAGCTGGCCCCGCGCTCACAGGCCATGATGTTGGGATTGCCGGCAGCCGCCAGCTTCTCGATCACGTTTTTCATGTCCCAAGGGGCCAGGAATTGACCCTTTTTGACGTTGATCGGCTTGCCGGTCTTGGCGGCGGCGATCAACAGGTCAGTCTGGCGACACAGGAAGGCCGGGATCTGCAACACGTCGACGGCCCCGGCCGCGATCCGGGCCTGCTCTTCGCTGTGCACATCGGTCAGCACCGGCAGTCCACTGGTCTCACGGATTTCCGCGAAGACCGGCAAAGAGGCTTCCAGGCCCAACCCGCGCTGGGCACTGGCACTGGTGCGGTTCGCCTTGTCGAAAGAGGTTTTGTAGATCAGCCCGATATCAAGGCGATCCGCGATTTCCCGCAATTGGGCGGAGACTTCCAGACCGTGTTGCCGACTCTCCAGCTGGCACGGGCCGGCGATCATCGTCAGCTTGCGATCATTGCCAATCTCGATCGGGGCCTGACCGGGACGCGGAATGGAAATGACGGAATTGACCTGGCTCACGCTCTGTCTCCTTGTCGGTGCGGACGCTGTCGCTCGCCGGAACGTGTTGCGACCTGATGCGTATCGGAGTGATCCGATATCGGGTCGATGACGTAACCGGACAAGGCCCTTATTGAGCGACAGGACAGGAATGGCAAGTTCGAGCGCCACCGACACAGCTCTCGTCTGGTTCAGACGCGACTTGAGACTGGCAGACAACCCGGCCCTGCACGCTGCCGTGCAGAGCGGTCGGCCGCTTGTCTGCGTCTATGTCCACGAGACCGGATCAGACACCGCGCTCGCTCCGGGTTCGGCATCGGCCTGGTGGCTGCACCACTCGCTCACACGACTTGGTGACGCGATCGAAAGCATCGGCGGTCAACTGGTCCTGCGCCAGGGGCCGGCGTCGCAGGTCCTGCCGGCGCTGTGCCAAGAGGCGGGTTGTAGCGAGGTGTTCTGGAACCGCAGCGACATCCCCCAGATCGACGCCCGCGATTGTCGCCTTGCCAGCGAACTGGCCGGAATGGGCGTCAGGGCGCGCGGGTTTCGCGCCAGCACGCTGATCGATCCGCAAAGACATCTCAACGGCTCCGGCGCCCCTTATCGGGTCTTCACACCCTTCTGGAAGGCGGCACTCAAAGAGCTCGATCCGAGGGAAGCCCTGCCGGCTCCAATCCGGCTTGTCGGCGGCCCGCGCCTGGTCAGTGACAGGCTCGACACCTGGCATCTCCGGCCGACATCGCCGGACTGGGCAACCGGGTTTGATGCCGACTGGACACCCGGAGAAGACGGCGCCAACGCGCGGCTGGACAGTTTTCTGGCGAACCGGCTGATCGACTATCGCGAGCATCGAGACCGTCCCGACATTGAGGGCACGTCGCGACTGTCACCGCACTTGGCCTGGGGTGAAATTTCGCCGCGGACCGTCTGGCACCGGGCCCGTGGACATGCCGAGCGCAGCGGGCAGTACCAAGAGGCCGAAAAACTCCTCGCCGAGATCGGCTGGCGCGATTTCGCGACCTATCTCGCCGCCCATTTCGGCGATTTCCGCACCGCCAATTTCAACCGCCAGTTCGATTATTTTCCGTGGCGGGAAAACCCGGACGGGCTGGCCGCGTGGAAACGCGGGCAAACCGGAATTCCGATGGTCGACGCCGCGATGCGGCAATTATGGACCACCGGCTGGATGCACAATCGCACCCGCATGATCACGGCGTCTTTCCTGATCAAACATCTCGGCGTGCATTGGCGTAAAGGCATGGCCTGGTTCGAGGACACGCTGGTTGATGCCGACCTCAATGTGAACGCGGCGAGCTGGCAATGGGTCGCCGGATCCGGTGCTGATGCGGCCCCCTATTTCCGCGTCTTCAACCCGGTTACCCAGGGCGAAAAGTTTGACCCTGATGGCGATTATGTCAGACGCTGGGTGCCCGAACTGGCAAATCTCGGCGGCAAGGCCACCCATGCTCCCTGGCATCAATCAACGGATATGCTTGCCAAGGCCGGCGTCACGCTTGGCAAGACCTATCCCGAACCGATCATTGATTTGAAACTGGGGCGCGAGCAGGCACTGGAGGCCTACCAGTCCATGAAGGCTGACGCCGAAGCGGCGACCGCACTCGGCATTGATGGTTAGGCGTCGCGTAGGCGGTAGACAATGTCCTGGTCGCCGATCGTAAAGGCGCAACCGACCCAGCGCCCGGCGGCGTCATACCAAAGATCGACCGCCACCGTGCCGGTCATGCGCAAATGCCGAGCCTCGATCGCCCCATCCGCAGTCGCCACCGTCCCGACACCGAGGTCCTCGATCTCGACCGCCATCGGCTCACCGGTCTCAGTATTCAGGACCGCCGGCACGCCCGGTGTATAGCCGGACCAGTGACTGGACGGGTGCAGCGCTTCAACAATGTCGCCATCAATATCGACATGCCCATCCGGCCGGCGGCGAAGCATGAAGTACTCGCGATCCCCCGCTTTCAATGTCGATGCCTGAAGGCTTTGAAGCGCGCCATCAACCCAAACTTCCTCCGATTCATGCTGATAGTGGAAAACGGTCACCGGCCCGAAACCGACGCGCAGCTCGACATCAATATCCACCCGGAGTTCGCCGCCGGGCAATTGCGCAAAGCGAACAGCATGCTCTCCGAACAAGGAACCATTGCGATAGACGTCAAAGACGACGTCCCGGGGCATCTCTGCCTTCGCGGCGGCAGGCGCCACGGCGGCAAACAGCAGGGCGCAAAGCGCGGCGATACGGAATCGTGTTGGCAAGGTCATGTCGGCTCTACGTTTCAGGCCGCTATCCGGATCGCAGCGCTTGCCATTTAATTCACCATCCGCGAAACCCAGATGAGTCCGGACCGCGCAATTTCAGGAGACGAACCGTGCCAGCTGCCCGCAATGTCATCGACCTGATTGGAAACACGCCGCTCCTGCGCCTCAAGGCGGCCTCGGAGGCGACGGGATGTGAAATCCTCGGCAAGGCCGAATTCCTCAATCCGGGCGGCTCGATCAAGGACCGCGCGGCGCTCGGCATCATTCGTGCCGCCGAGGCCAGCGGTGCTCTGCGGCCCGGTGGCACGATCGTCGAAGGCACGGCCGGCAATACCGGTATCGGCCTCGCCCTGGTCGGTGCCGCACTGGGCTATCGCGTGGTCATCGTCTTCCCGCGCACCCAGTCCAAGGAAAAGAAGGATGCGATCCGGCTGCTCGGCGCCGAACTGATCGAGGTTGACGCCGTACCCTACGCCAATCCCAATCATTATGCCCGCTATTCGGGGGCACTCGCGGCGCAGCTCGACAAGAGCGAGCCGAACGGGGCGATCTGGGCCAACCAGTTCGACAATACCGCCAATCGCGATTTCCATGCCGACACCACCGCCCGGGAAATCTGGGAACAGACCGGTGGCAAGCTGGACGGTTTCATCTGCGCCGTCGGGTCCGGCGGGACGCTGGGCGGGCTTTCCAAGGCGCTCAAGGCCAAGCGCGACGACATCCAGATCGGCATTGCCGACCCCGGCGGCGCGGCGCTCTATGGCTATTACAAGCACGGCGAACTGAAATCCGAAGGGACTTCGATCACTGAAGGCATCGGCCAGAGCCGGGTCACCGCCAATCTGGACGGGACGGTTGTCGACCGGGCCTATCGCATCAATGATGACGAGGCCCTGCCGCTCCTCTTCGACCTGGTCCAGCATGCGGGGCTCTGCCTTGGCGGCTCGTCCGGCGTGAATATCGCCGGCGCCATGCACATGGCCCGCGACCTTGGTCCCGGCCACACCATCGTGACCATATTGTGTGATCATGGCGGGCGCTATCAGTCCAAACTCTACAATCCCGACTTCCTGCGCGAGAAGGGTCTGCCCGTGCCGGCCTGGCTGGCCTGATGACCCGCGCGCTCATCACCGCTGCTGAGGCCCTGGCTCGGCTTGATGATCCGGACACGGTCTTTCTGGATGGCAGTTGGACCTTTCCCGGCGGTCCCCGAACCGGCGCAGACGGTCATGTCCGCGGCAGTCGGCGCTTTGATATCGATACGGTGAAAGACAGCGCCAACCCGCTGCCGCACATGTTGCCGGACGCCGACACGTTCACCGCCCACGCCCGGGCATTGGGCCTCAACAACACCTCACGCCTGATCATCTATGATCGCTACGGCCTGTTCAGCGCCGCCCGGGTCTGGTGGATGTTTCGCGCCATGGGCCATGATGATGTTGCGGTCCTGGATGGCGGTTTGCCCGCGTGGGCCGTTGCCGGTGGACCCATTGCCGACACGATTGAGCCGACATGGCCGGAGGGCGATTTCCAGGCGCGTTTCTGTCCGCAACGGGTCGCTGACAGGGTGGCGGTCGCGGCCGCGATTGCGTCGGGCGAGCGGCAGATTCTTGACGCGCGCGGCGAGGCCCGCTTTTCCGCCCGCACTCCCGAGCCGCGCGAAGGCATGCGCAGCGGCCACATGCCCGGCGCCCACAACCTGCCTTTTACCACCCTGTTGCACCCGGACGGTCGTTTGCGGGTCAGCGCCGAAGCGTTCCGGGATGTCGGCATTGATCTCGACAAACCGGTCATCACCAGCTGCGGCTCTGGGGTGACGGCTTGCATTCTGTCGCTGGCACTGGATTGTCTGGGCAAGGAGTCGGCGGTCTATGACGGGTCCTGGAGCGAATGGGGCAGCCGTCCCGACACCGCAATTGAACCGGAAGCATGACGCCATGAAAGACGAGACCAAACTCACCCGCCTCGGCCGACCCCATGATGAGCGCGGCCAGGTCAATCCGTCGGTGGCGCGCGGCTCGACCATGCTCGCCCCTTCAGCGTCGGCACTCTACGACTTCCCGCCGGGCCGCAAGCATTACGGCCGCATCGGCCTTGAAACCCATGACGCGCTGCGCGGGGCACTGACCGAGTTGCAAGGGGGCGCAGGCTGTGCCCTCACCTCCTCCGGCCTGATGGCCAACACGCTGTCCATCCTGGCCGCGACCGAAGCCGGTGGCGAGGTCTTGGCTGCCGATTGCATCTACGGTCCCGTACGCAATTTCCTGCTGACCCAGCTGGCGCGCTTTGGTGTCACGACGCGCTTCTTTGCGCCGCGCATGGGCGCGGAAATCGGCGATCTCATCACGGACAAGACCCAGGCCATCCTGCTGGAAAGCCCCGGCTCGCTGACCATGGAATTACAGGACGTGCCGGCGATCGCCAAAATCGCACGCGACAAGGGTGTCATTACCATTATCGACGACACCTGGAGCGCCGGCCTGACCCTGAAACCGCTGCAGCTCGGCGTCGATTATGCCGTCCAGGCGCTGACCAAATATGTCGGCGGTCATTCCGACCTGTTGATGGGCGCTGTGGTGGCGCGCGACGAGGCCCTGTTCCAGCGCCTGCAGACCACCGAACGCGCCTTCGGCTTCCATACCGGACCCGATGACGCCTATCTCGCCCTGCGCGGGCTGCGCTCGATGGGTGTTCGCATGCAGCGCAGTGCCGAGAGCAGCCTGGCCATCGCCGATTGGCTGGCGGCCCGCGATGACGTCGGTGCGATCCGCCACCCGGCCCGGCCCGACCATCCAGATCACGCCATTTTCAAGCGCGACTTCACCGGCGCTTGCGGCCTGTTCGCCTTTGAGGTCCCCGGCTGGGACATTGCCACATCAGAACGCTTCCTCGACGCGCTGGAGGTGTTCGGCATGGGCTTTTCCTGGGGCGGCTATGAAAGCCTCGCCATCCATTGCGACCCGCAATTGAAGCGCAGCAAGACCGAACATAAGCATGACGGCGCGCTGATCCGCCTGTCGATCGGCCTGGAAGCACCGGAAGATTTGATCGCGGATCTGGAACGCGGATTTAAGGCAGCGACCTGAAAGCCGGTTATCGCAACCGATCCACCTCGCCATTAACAACAGATCCCAATCCATGACGATGACACCCAGCGGAATTTTGCTTCGCACCTACACGCAAATGCTCAAGGGCCTCGCCGCTTGGCTCGAAAAGGCGCGTGACCAGGTCGACAACCCCGACGCGCTGATGGCTGCACGCCTGGCGCCGGACATGTTTCCGTTGACGACACAGATCCGCTTTGCCTGCCTGCAGGCCCACGAGGGCGGTCACCGTCTGTGTCACCAGGACTTTCCCGCAGAGCTCGATATTCTGCTCGAGGAAGGCCGGCAGGGCGGCGACAGGCCGGGAACCATGGCCGACGCACTGCAACGGATCGACGAGGCTCTGGCGGCCCTGGACTCCTTTGTCCCAGAGGAAATGGACGCAGGTGGCGACCGCCCGCTCGCTCTCGAGCTGCCGATCGGCCTGGCCTTCGATTTCGACGGTGCGACCTATGTGCGGGATTGGGCCCTGCCGCAATTCTACTTCCACATCACGATGGCCTACGCGATCCTGCGCCAACAGGGCGTCGAGCTGGGCAAGGCGGATTATGTCGCCCACATGTTTGCCTATCGCCGCGAGTCCGCGGACACGCCTGGCTAGCGGCGGATCCCGGCTGACCGCGATATTGATCGGGCGCGCCGCCAATTCGAACCCGCAGGGTTCGCAAGTGCGTCCAAGCGCCGGGCGGTCAGCCCGCCCCTCGGTGGCGTTCGCGCAGCGAACTGCCGCGAGATCAAAGATCAATCAAGCGCCCAGACCACAGCCCTGAGCGCGTTCCATGTGAGCATCGACCCCGGCACCGGAATCGATGACGGGCTCGGGTCGTGCGGAACGGGAACAAAAAGAAAGGCTGGCGCTTCCGGCAGGACTCGAACCTGCAACCATCCGCTTAGAAGGCGGGCGCTCTATCCGGTTGAGCTACGGAAGCTGAAATCAGGCGCGCAGGCGCTAGTGCGACCAAGGCTGTTTGCGGGTCGCCGAGAAATTGTCGGAATAGGATTTGGCGTAGCGCTTGGGCTCTTGCGGTTCGACGACCTGGAAGGGAATGCCCTGACGTTTGGCATAGGCCACCGCGTCATCCTGGCTGTCGAAATTGAGTTTGATCTGACCGCGCATGTCGGACGAAGACGTCCAGCCCATCAGCGGATCCGGGCGCTTGGCCATTTCCGGCGAGAATTCCAGGACCCATCTCTTGGTCTTGCCGCGACCTGATTGCATGGCATTGCGTGCGGGACGGTAGATCTTCGCGAACATTCGCCTCTCCCAATCAAACCCTCGACCGGCCCGGAGCACAGGGCTGATCACGTCAACGGCAAATGGTCGGGGCGGCAAGATTCGAACTTGCGACCCTTCGCTCCCAAAGCGAATGCGCTACCAGACTGCGCCACGCCCCGACTTGATGCCCTTATGTAAGCGCCGCCCGATTAAGGCAAGCCTACTGCGCCTCGTCGGCGCTTTCCTCTGCAGCAGGCGCGTCGTCCAACGCAGCCGCCTCGACCTCAACCGTGTCAAAAAAGGGATGATGCACGATATCGCCGGGACGTAATCCCATCTCGATCGCCTGACCGGCTCCCAATTCCAGCACACCGGCCACGGTCGCATCCGACGACAGGCTGCGCAGCGATTCGGCTTGCGCGTAGGCGATGATCTTCACGACCACGCCGGCCGGGTCGATATAGACAATGTCGAGGTCAACCAGGGTATGGCGCATCCACATCGAAGCCGGCTGTGCCGGTTCGTAGTGGAACAGCATGCCGGTGCCCGGCTCGACCGCCTCGCGCCACATCAGCCCGCGCTCCATCTGGGCCGGCGTCGCGGCAATTTCTGCCATGATCTCATACTCATCGCCGCGCGCGGTCACGATGCGCACAGGATCGGGACCACCGAATTCGATGCTCGCATCCCGGGCGGTCGGATCTTGATTGGTTTGCGGGTCGGTCTGCTGCGCCGAGGCGGCGTCAGCAAGACCAAGAGCCAGAAGGCCGGAAAGGATCAGGTTTCGCATGCGCCGAAGCTAGCGGCGCACCGGTTCGTGCGCAACGCTCAATCACAAGCAGGGGCAGCGTCAGGCAGAGCCGGGCAAACAGGACCGGGCCTTCTGCCCCGGTCCGCGCTTGTTCACGACAGGCCGGCGACCTTGATTTCCGCCGCCAGCGCCCCCTTGGGACCTTCCACGCAACGCACTTCGAGCCGGTCACCCGGCTGGATATCGTCCAGACCCGCCCGCCGCAGTGTGGCCGCATGCAGGAAGACATCACCCTCGACATCATCGCAGGTCACGAAGCCATAGCCGCGCAAGGCGTCGAACCATTTCACAACGGCCTCACAAAACGGCGTGTTGACCACGGCATAGGGATGGAAACGGCGTGGGCGGGATTCCGCCTCGGCATCGCCACCCGTCATCGCCATCAACTCGACCGCCTGCCGACCCTTGTCGCCTTGAACAGCCTTGCAGAGAATTTTCGCGTTGGGCAGGGCCGGCCCTTGGCCGAACCGTCGAAGGCAACTGGCATGAAGGAGGATGTCCCCCTGCCCGTCACTTGCATCAATGAACCCGTAGCCCCGAGCTGGATCATACCATTTTACCCGGCCTTCGAGCTCAAGCATCTCTGTGTCTTCAAAGACTTCGTGAGCCAAAACCATCTTGTCACTCGCTAAAACAACCCTCAAGCGAAGGATTGTCACACAAAATGACATGTTAAGAGAAGATGAAAGCGACGATTGGTTGCTTGAAACTTCCGCTAAATCTTGATAGTGAGAGCCAGTCGCAGCAAGATTACCACAACATGTTGAGGTATAGACAAATTTCGACCGCTATCTGATGCGGTTTTCATGACAGTTTGGTAATCTGCAAAATTCGCGTTTAAAGCGAATTTCTTGAGCAGCTAACAGCGTTCACATTCGACAAAAACCGGTTCGTGTGCGCATGGATTTGCCTGTTCGACGGTCAGCCGGTGGTGGCAAATCCGGTGAAAACGAATCAGTCGCCGGAGAGTTCGGCCTGCAGCCGTTCCGCCTCGGCAAGCTGTGCCATGGCCGCCGACGACCGGTAGATGGCCGAATTGGACGCGTGCTCAGAACATTCCACCGACTCGACCCAGCAACGCCCGCCGGTCGCCGCGCGGACGATCTCGGAGGCCTTGTGGAAGGCAAGTTCCGCCATCCGCTCGCAGCTGGTGCCCTGCACGATGCGCACGCGCGCCAGGCCGCGCTCGCCCAGCGCTTCCAGGACGGGCCGTTCCGGATCGTCCTCGGCGACAAGAAGCGTGTGGTCGAACATCTCATGAAGCCAATCCTTGATCGGCCCGAAACCACCCCTGCCGAAATCGAGCACCCAGCCGCGCTTGTCGAGCTGTTCAGCGGCGAAGACGAAATGGAATCCGAAGGAGTAACCGTGCAGGAGTGCGCAATGACTGTCCGCCGCCCATTGCCGCGAACAGCAGGACAGTCCGCGCTCATTGCCATAGGATTTGGTCGACAGATGGGCCATGCCCCACTCTCCGCTCACTGTTCGGTGTGGGCCTATAGCCCGCACCCTGCACCAAGGCAAACCGGCGCCGGACTTGCGACCGGGTTCAGGGTCGGATCGCTCTGTATGGGGAGGAACATCGTGGCAGTCCCTAGGGGAATCGAACCCCTCTTTCCAGGTTGAAAACCTGGCGTCCTAACCGATAGACGAAGGGACCGCAGCGATGTGAGGGCCGTCGTATAGAAAAGCCTGAGCGACCTTGCAAGCGGGATTTCTGTAAAATCTCATTCCGCTGCAGTCGCGAGGTCCTCCAAGTGCAGCTGCACCCGTTCCCGACCCTGCCAAGTGTCCAGCTTAAGACGACCGAAGGCATGGAACAAGCCCGGCCCGGCGGCCAGCAGGGCCTCGCCAATCGGGGTTTCGGCGCAGCGAAAACAAATGCCATCAACCCGCCGCCCGTCGAGATCACCCAGCGTAAACCGGACATGATCGGTGCCGACCCGTTTGGCGAAGCTGACCCGCATGCGCGGCAGCACAAAGCGCGGTTCGGCATTGCCCTGGCCGAAGGGCGCCGCCCGTTCGAGCAATTGCGCCAGTTCCGTCGTGATCCCGCCAGCAGTCAGAACGCCATCGGCCCGCAATGCCATCTCATCTGCCGCTGCGGCGAGTTCCGGCGCCAGCCTGTCGTCAAGATAGGCGACCAGCTCGGTAATCCGGTCCGGGTCGATGCTCAACCCGCCAGCCATGGCGTGACCGCCGCCCGACAGCAACAGGCCGGCATCGCGCGCGGCGGCAATGGCGCCGCCGAGATTGACCCCGGGCACTGAGCGCCCGGACCCCTTGCCGATCGGCGGTGAGGCCGCGCGATCCAGCCCGATCACGATGACCGGCTTGTCGAATTTCTCTTTCAGACGCCCGGCGACCACGCCGATCACGCCGGGATGCCAACCCTCGCCGGCCGCGACCAGGATGGCGCGCTCACTGGCCTGGCCCTCCAATTGCGCCAATGCCGCTTCCTGCACATCGGCTTCGATGCTGCGGCGCTCGGCATTCAGCGCATCAAGCTCCCCGGCGATCCGCCGGGCGAGCGCTTCATCTTCGGTGGTCAAGAGCGTGGCCCCGAGATCGGACTTGCCAACACGGCCGCCGGCATTGATGCGCGGACCGATCAGAAAGCCGGCATGATAGGTATTGGCCTCGCCCTCGACACCTGACGCCTCGGCCAGGCAGCGCAGGCCGAGATGCGACCAGCGCCCCATGGCCTTGAGGCCCTGCGCCGTGATGGCGCGATTGACCCCGGTCAGCGGAACGACGTCACAAATCGTGCCCAGGGCCGCCAGGTCGATCCAATCGAGCAGGTCGGGTTCATTGTTCGGTGTGATCGTGCCACGCCGCCTGCCCTCGCGATTGAGCGCGGCCAGGAAGATGAAGGTCACCCCCGCTGCGGCGAGATGGCCACACCCGGATTTGTCGTCGGATCGATTGGGATTGACCAGTGCCGCCGCCGGCGGCATCGCCGCGTCCATCAGATGGTGGTCGATGACAATGACGTCGAGTCCGATTCCCGCCGCATGCTCCAGCGCCGCATGAGCGGCCGCACCGCAATCGACCGTGATGACCAGTTCGGCGCCGCGTGCCTGCAAGGTCTCGAACGCCGCACCGGAAGGGCCATAGCCTTCCTCGATGCGATCCGGAACATAGATATCCGCCGTGCGGTCAAAATGGCGGAAATAGCGGATCAACTGTGCCGCCGAGGTCGCGCCATCGACGTCATAATCGGCGAATACCGCCATCGGACGCTGCGCCTCGATGGCGTCCCAGACCAGGCTTGCGGCCTTGTCCATGTCGGCGAAATCGGACGGATCGGGAAAGCTGTCCCGCAAACGCGGTGTCAAAAAACCGGCTGCTGCCTCCGCCGTGATGCCGCGCGCCGCGATCACACGGGCCAGGGCATCCGGAACACCTTGTTGGCGGGCAATGGTGACCACGGCGCTCTCATCGGTCTCACGCAGCCGCCAGCGCTTGCCGGAAAGCGAACGGCTCACCCCCAGGAGTGGAGGCGAGCCGTTTGTCAGTGTCGGATTGTCGTCAAGCATCACACCATCGATCAGGCCGCCGGTCGGGCTGACCGGATACGGCGGACCGAATGATCGGCTGAGTCGAGCAAAAGCGTATGCGTGTGCACCGAACCGCCCTCAAAGCGGACACCATCGACCAGATCACCATCGGTGACGCCGGCGGCGACGAAGAGACAATGGCTGGCCGCCAGCTCGGCAACATCATATTTGCGGTCGAGATCGGTCACACCGGTGCGGGCGGCACGGGCGCGTTCGTCATCATTACGGAACACCAGGCGGGCCTGCATCTGGCCACCAATGCAGCGCAGCGCGGAAGCGAGCAGCACGCCTTCCGGTGCCCCGCCCTGGCCGATATACATGTCGACACCGGCGCCGAGACCGGCCGTGCCCATGCCACCGGCCACATCGCCATCGGGAATGAGTCGGATACGGCCACCGGCCTCTTTCACACCATCGATGATATACTGGTGACGTTCGCGTTCGAGGATGCAGACGGTGATCTCGGAGACGTCGACGCCCTTGGCCTTGGCCAGATTGCGGACATTGTCGCCCGGCGTCGCATCAAGATCGACCACGCCCGCAGGCAGGCCCGGCCCGACTGCGATCTTGTCCATATAGGTGTCCGGCGCATACAGGAGACCACCGCGCAGCGCGAAGGAAACCAGAACCAGCGCATTGGCCTGACCCTTGGCGGTCAGGGAGGTGCCTTCGAGCGGGTCGAGGGCGATATCGATCTCCGGACCTTCACCGGTGCCGACTTCCTCGCCGATATACAGCATCGGCGCCTCGTCGCGCTCGCCCTCGCCGATCACGATGCGGCCCTTCATCGGCATGGCGTTGAGACCGGTACGCAAAGCGTCGACGGCGGCCTGGTCAGCCAGCTCCTTCTCACCGCGACCGATCCAGCCGGATGCGGCGACAGCGGCGCTTTCAGCCGCTCGGACGGCCTGGAAGGCCAGATTGGTCAAGGCATGCGTATCGCTCATCTCGTCTTCCTCAAAACACCGTCCGGATCGGGTCCGGTCGGAGACTTCCTGTTCATTGCTGGGGCGGCTGCGTGCGTGCCTGCCCTTCGGACGTGAATTCTTCTGGAGATCCACGCCGGTTTTCCGCTTCCCGGCGCTCGGCCTCGGCCGCCATGGCCGCGCGTGCTGCAAGCAGCCGGCGAGCCTCGGCATCCATGGCGCTGGTTTGCGCCGCGGGAATGGATGTTACCGGTACCACCGCCGGTGCCTGCCGTCCATCCCCGGCCTGGTCCAGGCGATCCTCAACCCAATCCGGATTGCCGGCATTCTCCGTCGGCCTGTCGACGACTGCACAGCCCCCGACAAGCAGCGTGATGGACACGGCGATCAGGACATGTTGCATGGGATCTCCTCGCGCTGGACGCGCGTCGCGCTTTCTATACGCTGATAAGGGTCTGAGTCACCCGTTGATAACAAGGGACTGCCATGAGCGACAAGTCGGGCAAAGGCAAGGCCGGATCCGGTGCGGCGGGTTGGAGCGAGTTGACGGAGAAAGAACTCGAGACCCTCGACCATCTCTCCCGCAATCTCATGCAGGCCTCGCTGAAATCGCAGCATCTGATGTCCGATGTTATGCGCAAGGCGCTTGAGGGTGACCCCGTCCTGCCCAACGCTGACCCGTTTCATTCGGCGCCGGAATTCCAGGAAGTCTGGAAACAGATCATCGCCCAGCCCGACCTGATGATGCGCGCCCAGGCCGATCTGATGAAGGGCTATATCGATCTGTGGTCGAATACCAGCAAGCGCGTGATGGCTGGCGAGGCCGAGACCAAGCCCGCGATCGAGCCGGAAGCCGGCGACAAGCGCTGGCGCTCGTCCGACTGGTCGGAAAACCCGGTCTTTGACGCGATCAAACAATCCTATCTCCTCAACCAGCATTTCTTGATGGGCCTGGTGGGCAGTGTCGAGGGCATTGATGATCGCACCAAGCGCAAGGTCGAATTCCTGACGCGGCAAATGACCGACGCCCTGTCGCCGACCAATTTCGCCCTCACCAATCCCGATGTCCTGCGCGAGACCATGCAGAGCCAGGGCGAGAACCTGACCCGCGGCCTGCAAAACCTGCTCGACGATCTGGCCGGAGGCGACGGGCGGTTGGCACTCAAACAGACCGATATGGACGGTTTCCAGGTCGGCCGCGACATGGCGACGGCGCCGGGCGAAGTGGTGTTCGAAAACGCGCTGATGGAGCTGATCCAGTACACGCCGACCACCGAGACCGTGAAGCAGCGCCCACTGCTGATCGCGCCGCCCTGGATCAACAAATTCTACATCATGGATCTGCGCGAGAAGAACTCGATGATCCGCTGGCTGGTCGACCAGGGTTTCACCGTCTTCCTGATTTCGTGGGTCAATCCCGGTCCCGAGCTGAAGGACAAGACCTTCAACGACTACATGCATGAAGGCCTGTTCGCGGCACTGCACGCGATTGAGGCGACAACCGGAGAGACCTCGGTCAATGCGGTCGGCTATTGCGTCGCCGGCACGCTGTTGTCCTCGGCCCTGGCGTGGCTGGAAGCGGAAGGCCAGGCCGACCGCATCGGCTCAGCCACCTTCTTTGCCGCCCAATCCGATTTTGAAAAGGCGGGTGATCTCCTGCTTTTCATTGACGACGTCTGGATGAAGGAGATCGAGCGCATCATGGATAGCCAGGGCGGCGTGCTCGATGGCCGTTCCATGGCCGACACATTCAACCTGCTGCGCTCGAACGATCTGGTCTGGTCCTTCGTGGTCAACAATTACCTGCTCGGGCGCCAGCCTCAGGCCTTTGACCTCCTGTTCTGGAATGCCGACCAGACCCGCATGCCCAAGGCGCTGCACCTCTGGTATCTCGACAATTTCTACAAGAATAACCGTCTGGCCAAGGGCGAGCTGGAGCTGGGCGGACACAAGCTCGATCTCGGCGCGGTCAAGACACCGGTCTATATCCAGGCCTCACGCGACGACCACATCGCCCCCTACCCGTCCGTCTATCGCGCGGCGCGGCTCTATGGCGGCGAAGCCCGCTTCATGATGGCGGGATCCGGTCACATCGCCGGCGTCATCAACCACCCGGACGCGAAGAAATACCAATACTGGACCAATGAGGCCCTGCCCGAGACGGTCGAGGCATGGATTGATGGGGCCACCGAACATCCCGGCTCCTGGTGGGGCGATTGGCGCGACTGGCTGTTCGAGCGTTCCGGCGACGACGTCCCGGCCCGCACGCCCGGCGATGGCAAGCTGAAACCCATCCGCGAGGCGCCAGGCCGTAATGTCCTGGTGCGCAGCGATGCACCCAAGGGCCAAGCGGCGACACCGCCCAGTCCTGATTCCACGGCAGATATTCGGCCCGCCACTAAATCCGCGGCCCGCAAACCGGCGCCGAAAAAACAGGCGTCTGCGAAGGCCACGGCCAAGAAAACGACCGCAAAGAAACCTGCCGCGCGCAAACCCGCAGCCCGGAAAACCAGCGCCAGAAAGCCCGGAAAGACCACGCCGAAGGCCGACTAGCGATCGGCGGTGGCGCCGTCCTGGCCGAACTGAAGTTCGACATAGCGGGCATAGAGGCCGCCGCGCGCCAGCAAAGCCTCATGCTGGCCTGTATCGACGACCAACCCATCTTCCAGCACGATGATCCGGTCCGCCGAGCGGACCGTGGCCAGGCGGTGGGCGATGACCAGCGTGGTGCGTCCTTGGGACAGGCGTTCGACGGCAGACTGGATCAATTGCTCGCTTTCCGAATCGAGGGCGCTGGTCGCCTCGTCGAGCAGCAGCACCGGCGCGTCGCGCAGGATGGCCCGGGCAATGGCCAGGCGTTGCCGCTGGCCGCCCGACAGAGTCGCCGCCCGTTCGCCCAGTGCCGTGTCATAGCCCTGCGGCAGGGCCGCGATGAAACCGTCAGCATTGGCGGCCTGCGCCGCAGCGCGGACATCCGCATCAGACGCACCGGGGCGACCAAAGCGGATATTGTCGGCGACGCTTCCGGAGAAAAGCGGCGCATTCTGCTGCACGATTGCCATTTCCTGCCGCACGGCGCGCGGATCGAGGTCGCGGATATCGACCCCGTCAAGACGGACCTCCCCGGACTGTGGGTCGTACAGGCGCAGCAAGAGCTGGAACAATGTGCTCTTGCCGGCACCGGACGGGCCGACAATGGCGACGGTCTCGCCCGGCTCGACGGAAAAGGACACATCACGCAGCGCCGGGTCCTGCGGTCGCGGTGGATAGGCAAAGGAGACCGCGTCAAACCCGATGGCGCCGCGTACCGGTTGGGCCAGCGGCAGGGCCGGCTCGCGCACCGGCAGGGTCGACCGCGCCGCCAGCAATTCCATCAGGCGTTCCGTCGCACCGGCCGCCCGCATCATCTCGGTATAGGTTTCCGTCAGCATCGCAACGCCGCTGACCGCAACGAAGGCATACATGACGAATTGGGTCATCGCGCCCGGCGTGATCGCGCCGGACTGGACCTGGACCGCCCCGAACCACAACACCGCGATCAGGCCGGTGAGAATGACCGAGAAGATCAGGGCCGTCATGATCGAGCGCACGACGATCCGGCGCATCGAAGCGCCGAACGTCATCTCCACCGCATCTGCAAAACGGGTGGACTCCTCGGTTTCGCGGGTGAAGGCCTGCACGGTTTCAATTGCCTGCAGGGTCTCCCCGGCCCGCGCCGATGCGTCGGCCAGATTGTCCTGACTGACCCGGGACAGGCGCTGGATGCGGCGCCCGAAGAGCAGGATCGGTCCCAGCATGAGCGGGCCGAGTGCCAGCACCAGCAGCGCCAGCTGCCAGCTCACCACCACCATCAGGACCAGCGCCCCGGTCGTCGTCGCAACGGTGCGCAGGGCGACCGAGATCGACGAGCCGACCACGGTCTGGATCAGGGTTGTATCCGTGGTCAGGCGGGACAGGACCTCGCCCGTCCGGGTGCGGGCATAGAAGCCGGGATCGAGCGACAGGAGGTGGGCAAAGACATCCCGGCGCAGATCCGCCACCACACGCTCGCCGAGCCGGCTGATGAAGTAGAAACGAAAGGCGCTGGCGAGCCCGAGCAGGACGGCGACGGCCATGCCGGCCATGAAATACACGCCCAGACCGCCGCCATCGCCCAGAGTCCCGCAACTCGCCGGCCGGACATCGCCGGCGAAACCGCAATCCACCACGAGGCGGAAGGCGGCCGGCAAGACGAGGGTCAGGCCGGAGGCGAGGACCAGAAAGGCCGAAAACGCTGCCAACAATCCCGGATAGCGCGTGATATAGGGCAGCAAGCGGCGCAAGGGCTGCACCGTCTTGGCCTTTTCGCGATGGGCCTGATCTCGTTCCAGCTCGGCGGCAAAGCCGGACCCGCGCGCTTCATCCACGGCATCACTGGCCGATGCGTCCTGTTGGCTCATCTGTGTGTCCTGCAATCCTGCGTGTGAAAACGGTCAACCAGCCGGTTTGCGGGCGACAATGAAGAGCGCCGCCGACGGCTTGGCGCGCCATTCATACTCGATCTCAAAGCCGGCATCGGCAATCTCGCGCTTCAGCGTCTTGGCGCCAAACGCCTTCACCGGCGGAAAGGCGCCCAGCATTCGCCCGATCGGCAGGATGGGGACCATGAACCAGAAACCGTCCAGCAGGCAGGCCGTGCTGGTAATGAAAAGACCGCCCGGCTTCAACAGCTGTCGCGCCTTGGCCATTGCCGCATGACGGTCGTCGAGCAGGTGCAGGATGCTCATCCCCAGGACCATGTCGAATTGACCTGCCGGAAGGTCGAGCTCTAGAAAATCGCCGCGCTCATAGCTGATATTGGTCAAGCCCTTTTCGTCCCCCCGGGCCTTGGCAATACGCAACATTTCGCCCGACAGGTCGGTCGCCAGGATCGACCCGGCATGGGGTGCCAGACGGCGGGCATTTCCGCCGGTGCCGCAACCGAACTCCAGCATGCGGGTGTCCGGGGTCAGATGGCTGCGGATCCGGTCCAGCTTGTGTTCCCAGCCGGGGATGTCCGCGATGGGTTGGGTCGAGTATTTCTCGGCGATCTTGTCCCACCAGCGGTGCGCTTGCGTCATGTTCTGTCTCTCCCGGCCACGACCACCCGTCGTGATCGCCTCGGCTGATATTTAGGCATACGCAGACCGGATATGAATTGCCGCAAAACGGGTTTCTGATATACGAAAACCCATGAATTGGTCCGCTATCGCCTTCGACTGGAATCAGATCCGCGCCTTCCTCGCCACAATCGAGGAAGGGTCGTTCTCCGGCGCTGCCCGCGCCCTGGGGCAAACCCAACCCACGCTGAGCCGACAGATCGCGGCGCTGGAATCGGACCTGGGCGTCACGCTATTCGAGCGCAATCGGCGCGCCACCGTGCCGACCGGCGCCGCCATGGAATTGGTCGAACATGTCCGCTCCATGGGCGAAGCCGCGCAACGGATATCCCTGACCGCCTCCGGCCAGTCCAGCACGATTGAAGGGCTGGTGACCGTGACGGCGACCAATATCATGGCCTCCTACTACCTGCCGCCGATCATCCGGCACATCCGCGAGACGGCACCCGGTATCCGGCTGGAGATCATCGCCTCGAACGAGTTGCACGACCTGCAAAAGCGTGAGGCCGACATTGCGATCCGTCACGCAAGACCCGAACAGCCCGACCTGATCGCGCGACTGGTTGGCGAAACGACCGGCCATCTCTACGCCCATCCCGACTATCTCGACCGGGTCGGACGACCGACCTCAATCGACGACATCAATCGCATGGATTTCATCGGGTTCGAGCAGAATGAACGGGTGATCGAGGCCCTCAACGCGATCGGACTCAGCCTCACGCCTGACAATTTTCCCATCAGTTGCGGCAGCAGCACCGTTCACCATGCGCTGGCGATGCAGGGCCTGGGCGTGACGCCGATGACGCGCGACTGGATCGAGCAGCATTCGGAGCTGGAGGAGCTGTGGCCGGCGCTGCCGCCCATCCCCGTCCAGACCTGGCTGGTCACCCATCGCGAGCTCAATACCAGCCGCCGTATCCGACTGGTCTTCGATGCGATCGCGGACGGGCTGGCAAAACAGGCGCGGTCGCGCCGCCGAAGCTGAGACAAAAAGAAAACGGGCGGCGCCATTGGCACCGCCCGTCTTGTACTCGGCGTTGTTCGGAAAGCTTAGCGCTTGGAGAACTGGAAGGAGCGGCGAGCCTTGGCCTTGCCGTACTTCTTACGCTCGACGACACGACTGTCGCGGGTCAGGAAGCCACCGGCCTTCAGGACCGGGCGCAGGCCCGGCTCGAACAGCTGGAGGGCTTTGGAGATGCCGTGACGCACAGCACCGGCCTGGCCGGACAGGCCACCACCGACGACGGTGGCGACAATGTCGAACTCGTCAACGCGCTCGGCGGCCTGCAGCGGCTGCTGGAGCAGCATGCGCAGGACCGGACGGGCGAAATAGGCTTCCTGGTCACGGCCATTGACCGTGATCTTGCCATTGCCGCGCTTGATCCAGACGCGGGCGACCGCGTTCTTGCGCTTGCCGGTGGCATAGGAACGGCCGTGCTCATCGATTTTGGGCTCAGCCGGAACGGACTCGTCAGCCACCACGGTGCCGGCATCGGCTTCCTTGATGACGTCTTTGAGGTCTTCGAGCGAGCGGGCTTCTTCAGACATATCAGCCTCGCGTATTCTTGGAGTTCATGGACTTGAAATCGACCACTTCCGGCTGTTGCGCCTCGTGCTTGTGGTCGGGACCGGCGTAAACGCGCAGGTTCGAGAACTGCTGACGCGCCAGCGGGCTGTCTTTCGGCAGCATGCGCAGCACGGCTTTCTCGACAACGCGTTCCGGGAAACGGCCGTCCAGCAGTTTCGCCGGGCTGGTTTCCTTGATCCCACCCGGGTGACCGGTGTGGTGATAATAGCGTTTGTCATCGCGCTTGGTGCCGGTGAAGACGACCTTCTCGGCGTTCACGATGATGATGTTGTCGCCCATGTCGACATGGGGGGTGTAGTCCGGACGGTGCTTGCCGCGCAGGCGGGTGGCGACATAAGCAGCGAGGCGACCGACAACGGCACCTTCTGCGTCGATCACGACCCACTTTTTAACGACATCCGCCGGCTTAACGGAGATGGTTTTCATAATAATCCTGCCTCAGGCCTGATTGGATCAGGTTGAATTCGAGCGCGCCGTTTAGGGGGGATTTTCCACTCGGTCAAGCAGGTGTCCGATTTTAGCTGTAATTTTATACACCTAGGGATGCGGTTAAATAATACCGCATGCTGCAGCGGCGTCATGCATCCGTCGCGAAGTCGTTGTAGTTACAAGGTGATCACGCACGCCCTGGAGAGCATCATGTCCCTGTCCCGACGCCATTTCCTGCGCAACAGCGCTGCCACCACCCTCGCCTTTTCCGGCCTGGCTGCCCTGTCGGCCTGCCAGCGTCGCTATCCGGCCGAACAGGGCTACTTCAACCAGGTCGAAGGCTTTGGTGACCTGCAGGTCGATCCGGACGGCCTGTTCGATCTGCCCCGCGGCTTCACCTATGACGTGATCTCCTCGGCCGGCCAGCCGATGAGCGACGGCCTCATCGTGCCCGGCGATTTTGATGGCATGGCCTGTTTCCAGCGGACCGACGGGCGCCTGGTCCTGGTGCGCAATCACGAATTGCGTGTCGGTGAGACCGACAAGAGCCCGTTTGGCGTCGACAATGCCGGGCTCGAATTGATTGATCGCTCGCTGGTGCATGACTGGGACGCCGACGGCAATCCGCATATTGGCGGCACCAGCCATGTCGTCCTCAATCCGGAAACCCTCGCCGTCGAAGACGAATACCTGTCCCTGGTCGGCACCATCAATAATTGCGCCGGCGGCCAGACACCATGGGGCACCTGGCTGACGTGCGAAGAAAACGAAACCAATGCCGGACCGGAAGCCGGTGTCGAACATGGTTATGTGTTCGAGGTTCCTGCGGACGCGACCGGCCTGGTCGAACCGGTCCCCCTCAAGGCAATGGGCCGTTTCCGCCACGAGGCCGTTGCCATCGATCCGCGGACGCTGATCGCCTACCTCACCGAGGACCGGTATGATGCGTGCCTGTTCTACCGCTTTCTGGCCAATGTGCCGGGAGAGCTGGCGCAAGGCGGCCGGCTGCAGGGTCTCGCCGTGCGTGGCCGTCCGGGCTTGGATACCCGCAATTGGAACGGTGCCGACATCGCGCAGGGCGAATGGCTGGACGTCGAGTGGATCGATCTCGACGATGTCGAGGCGCCCAATGCCGACCTGGCCCTGCGCGGGATCGCCGCCGGCGCCGCCAAATTCACCCGCGGCGAAGGCATCTGGTGGGGCGATAATGAGTGCTATTTCACCTGCACCGACGGCGGCCCGGAGCGTCTCGGCCAGATCTGGCGCTATCAGCCCAGCCCGGCCGAAGGCGAAGCGGACGAAACAGCCGAGGCCGGTCGTCTCCAACTTTTCTTCGAGAGCCATGACGATGCCGTGATGGAGCGCTGCGACAATCTCTGCGTCGCGCCCTGGGGCGATCTGATCGTCGTCGAGGATGGGCCGCAGGACCAGTACATCCGCGGCGTGACGCCCGATGGCGAGGTGTATACGATTGGACGCAATGCGGCCTCCGGGCCGGAAGGTCAAAAAAGCGAGATTTGCGGTCCATGTTTCAGTCCCGACGGTTCGACCCTGTTTTTCAACGTTCAGCGCTATCCCGGACAAACCTTCGCGGTTCGCGGTCCCTGGCCCGCGCCTTCGCTCTAGGCGCTTCGCTGCTGGCACTCGCCGCCTGCGGTCCGAACGCGGAAGCGCCGGAAGGCGAGACGGCGGAGATTGAGGAAACCGGCCCGGTCGAGGTGCTTGTCACTGCGGCCTTCACCGCTGTTGAGGGTGGCGGCGGCCCGGTCGGTTTCCTGCCCGATCCGAACGCCCCTTCCTTGGGCTTTGTGCTGTCTGCACCCGGCGCCGGCGGGATCGACATTTTCGATCTCGACGGGCTCCTCAAGACCCGCCATGCCGGTGAACGCCTTACCGGTCTGGCTGTTGCGCCGGCCTTCGAGCTGCGCGGTGAAGCCCTGCCGCTCATTTTCGGATCGGTCAGCGACGCCAATGCCGTCCGGGGCTATGCCGTGGTGCGCGACGGTGCCCAGGTTCTCGACCTGCCGCTTGGCGCCATCGAGCCGGTCGACGGCGTCGCCGGGCTGTGCCTGATGCGTGAGGGCGTCGGCTTTGTCGAGCTGGTCATTCTGGGCACCGGTGCCCATGCCGAGATTTGGCGTGTCCGCGATGCCGGCAGCGACCAACTCAGCGTCGAACGCGTCCGTGATTTCCCGCTGCCCGCGCCGGCACGCCAGTGCGCGACCCTGGACGGCGACATCTACACGGCCAGCCCGGTCGGCGGCATTGCCCGCCTGTCCGGTGACGGCACGATCCTGGCCGAGGATCCCTTCCGGGCTGCCAATCTCACGCTCGGCGACTTCAACGGCACCCAGCGCGTGCTCGCGACCAGTGGCAGTGGCGAGACAGTGGAAAGCTTTGACGCGGAAACACTGGTGCGGGGCGCCTCGCTCGACATTGTCGACGGGCTCTCAACCCCCGGCATCCAGACACCCGCCGCCCTCGCCGTCACCGATGCGGATTTCGGCTACACCGCCTACGCCAACGGGCTAATGGTCGTGTTCGATGAGGGTGCCGGCCGGCTCAAAGTCGTCTCGCGCGATGCCCTGATCCGGGCCGTTGTGGCGCAAGACTAGCAACGGGTTGAAATTCGATCAGACATCAAGGTGAGCCGCGCAAGCGGCTCATTTTGCATGGCCCTGTTTGCATGGCCATGGCCCGGTCAGGAAACCCGGTCGACCAACGGCGTCGCCTTCAGCGATCGGACCGCTTCCACGGCCTTGGCCGCCAGATCGACGCCCAACTCGTCAAACAGCGCGTCCATGGCCGCGCGAATTTTCTCCAGCATGATCATCATCAGATCATACTGGGTCCTGCCCAGCGCAGTGAATTCCAGAACCTTGCGGCGACTGTCCGATGAGTGAGGCCGCTTGGACACAAGTCCCAGCTTGATGAGGAGCGCCACCCGTTGGGTCGCAACCTGGTGCGGCTGGTCCAGCGCGGTTGCGATATCCGCTGCGGTGACGTCGGGCACTTCGCCGATCATCAGCACGGTGGAAATGGCGCGCGGCGGAATGACGATGCCGGCTGTCTGCAACAAGACCTCACCCTGATCGGCGAGGGTTTCAACCAGCCGCAGAAGCTTGTTCGACACGAAAGCGCCGCTCAGCCGGTGTGTGTCCATGATATTGCTGTCACGCATGGCTTGCCTTTATACAATTAATTGTACAATTATGTGCATAAATTACACCCGACGGCCTCACACGTAAAGGAAAGCCGCACATCATGACCGTAACCCAGGCTGACAAACGCACGACTGTCATCACCCTGCTGGTATTTATCGGCATTCTCACAGTCCTGAGCGCCCTTGCCCACTACGCCATAGTCGCGCTCATTCCGACCTCGCTCTATGTCGGCACCCTCATGATGATGCCGGCCCTGTCCGCCTTCCTGACACTCAAACTCCGCCGCCGGACGATCGCGTCACTGCCCTGGAAATGGGGCAAGCACGGCGCCAATCGGGCCGGTTACCTGATCCCGGTTCTCTACGTATCGATCGCCTACGGGCTTGTGTGGCTGACCGGGCTGGGCGGGTTTGGCAATGCCGAAACCATTACCGAATGGGGGCAGTCACTCGGACTGCCGGAAGCTCCGGCCTTCGTCGTGATCGGCTTGATGGGCGTGCTGATGGCCGTCGTACAATTCGTCAAATCATTGGGCACGATCGCCGGTGAGGAAATCGGCTGGCGCGGCTTCTTTGTGTGGGAGTTGCGCAAGATCTTCTCATTCAATGCCACATGCCTGATCAGCGGCGGCATCTGGGCCGTCTGGCACTACCCGGTCATCATTGCCTATGGCGGCGGCAACCCCCTGTTTCAGCTGGCGTGCTTCACCGTGATGATCATCGCGATGAGCGTCATCATGACCTACTACACGTTCAAGAGCGGGTCGGTTTGGCCTGCCATCATGTTTCACGGCGCCCACAATATCTACATCCAGAAAATCTTCACGCCCTTGACGGTGGAGAATGCCTCAACCGCCCTGTGGACCGATGAATACGGACTCATGATCCCGATCACCGTGAGCCTGATCGCGATCATCTACTGGCAGCGCGCGCGCCGGGCCGGTCTCTAGCCTGACGAGGGCGTCTCTCAGACCGCCCGCCGCGCCGTCCAGGCCGCCCAGACCGTGGCGCTGAACAACAGGATCGCCCCCGCCTGGTGGGCCAGCGACAGGTGCAGCGGCACGACCGATACCAGGGCCGCAATGCCCAAAGCCATCTGGCCGATCACCAGGGCCGGCAGGATGATCATGAAGGGTTTCAGCGACACCCGCGGCTCACGCCAGATCAGGACGGCATGCGCGAATACGCACAGCGCCACCAGATAAGCCATCCAGCGATGGTGCATCTGGACGGCGGCATGGCTCTCGAAAATCGCCGGCAAGAATGACATGCCGCCGAGATAGTCAGACGGGATCAGCTCGCCATTCATCAGTGGCCAGGTGTTGTAGATGCGTCCGGCATCGAGGCCGGCCACGAACGCCCCCAGCAAGACCTGTACGAAGATCAGCGCCAGCAGACCGGTGGTCACACCGGCCAGTCGTCCCCGGCGCAGCGGCGGCGGGCCGAAGCGCGCTTCCAGCGACAGCCAGATCGACGCGCCCAATATGATGAAGGCCATGCCGAGATGGGTCGCCAGCCGGTATTGGCTGACATCGAGCCGGTCGGACAATCCGCTCGCCACCATCCACCAGCCGATCGCGCCTTGGGCGCCGCCAAGCAGGAAAAGCCCGAACAGGCGCGGCTTGAGGCGGGCGCTGAGATGGCCGCGCAGCCAGAAGAAGACGAAGGGCACGAAATAGACCAGGCCGATCAGGCGGCCGAGCTGGCGATGGCCCCACTCCCACCAGAAGATGAATTCGAACTCGGCCAGCGTCATCGCCGAATTCTGGACCTGGAACTCTGTCGTCTGCTGATAGAGGGAAAACTCGCGTTCCCAATCCGCTTGGCTGAGCGGCGGAATGGCGCCGGAGATCGGCTTCCACTCGGTGATCGACAGGCCGCTATCGGTCAGGCGCGTGGTGCCGCCGATAATGATCATGGCGCAGACGAGCGCGGCAACGACGAGCAGCCAGAGCGAGACGGCGCGGCTTGTGGTGCTGGAATGATACGACATGCAATCTCCCGGGCGGGCTACCTACCCCATCCACGCCGCAGCACAAGCCTTGTGCCTCACCGCCGGACCCCGACATGATGATATTGCACTCGCAGGACTGGACCGGACGCGCCATCATGTCGCAAGCGGTTCGCGAATTGGGGAGAGATGCGCGTGAGCAATTCCGACGAGACAGTCGTCATTCTCGGCGCCGGCCAGGCAGGCGGCCAGTGTGCCGCGTCGCTGCGGCGCGGCGGCTTTGCCGGTCGTATCGTGCTGGCGGGCGATGAGCCCCATCCGCCCTATCAACGCCCGCCCTTGTCCAAGACCTATCTGTCCGGCGAGATCGATGAAAGCCGGCTGTGGCTGCAGCCGCCGGAAACCTGGGCAGAGCAGAATGTCGAGCTGCACCTGGGCAGCGAAGCGACCGAAATCGACCGCGATGCCCGCATCGTGCGCTTTGCCGACGGGTCGAGCGAGACCTACACCCATCTCGTCCTGGCGACCGGATCGCGGGTCCGCCGCCTGCCCGTCCCGGGCGCGGATCTCGACGGTGTGCGCTATCTGCGCACCATCGCCGATGTCGACGCCCTGAAAGCCGATTTCGCACCCGGCAAGCGCATCGCCATCATCGGTGGCGGTTACATCGGCCTGGAAGCGGCCTCCGTGGCCCAGAAGCGCGGCGCCGAACCGATCGTGATCGAAGCGATGGACCGGTTGCTGGCCCGCGTCGCCGTCCCCGAAGTTTCGGAATTTTATCGCATCGCCCATGACACGCGCGGCGTCTCGGTGCGGCTGGACAGCCAGGTCGCAGCGCTCAAGGCCAAATCCGGCCTGTTCTCACGCGGCAAGCACGTGCAGGCGGTCGAATTGACCAGCGGAGAGACGATTGCCTGCAACAGTGTCCTTGTCGGCATCGGCGTCATCCCCAATCAGGAATTGGCCGCTGCCAGCGGTCTCGCCACCGCCAATGGTATCTGCGTCGACGCCGAGTGCCGCACCGATGACCCGGCCATTTTCGCCATCGGCGATTGCGCCGAACAGCACAACTGGCTCACCGGCACCCGACTGCGCCTGGAAAGCGTGCCCAATGCCCTCGACCAGGCCAAGCACGCGGCCGCGGCGATCTGCGGCGCGGCCGCACCGAAACCGGAAGTGCCCTGGTTCTGGTCCGACCAGTATGACCTCAAACTCCAGACCGCCGGCCTGATCGGCCAGCACGACACCACCATCACCCGCGCCGGCGACGGTGAAACCCCGCGCAGCTTCTTCCACCTCGCCAATGGCGTCCTCATTGCCGCCGACTGCATCAATGACCCGCAAAGCTTCATGGCCGCCAAGATGATGATCCTGAAACGCGCCAAGCCGGACCCGGCGGCGCTGGCAGATCCGGAGATGGCAATGAAGGATGTGATGAAAGCCGCTATGGCGGGGGTGTAAAGGCAGTCGCGCGCGTCTGCCACCTGCCTTCCCTCTCCCTGGGGAGAGGGTCAGGGTGAGGGGTAAATCCCAGTGACCGCAGAGCGAATCCCCCTCATCCGGCCCTTCGGGCCACCTTCTCCCCAAGGAGAAGGAGGGTTGATACCCGCAACAGGGTCAGAATTGTCGAGAACATCGCAAGCAAATGGTCGGAGCGGCGAGATTCGAACTCGCGACCCCCGGTCCCCCAGACCGGTGCGCTAACCGGGCTGCGCCACGCTCCGACACTCACTTGCTGGACAGGCAGGCCCGTCCGATGGGGAAGTCGCTTATAGGGGGAGGTTTGCCGCTGGGCAACAGGCCTGTCAGCACCATCTGCGGTGACGACGCCCGGGCACCCAGGGTCACGGTTCCAGCGCCGCTTTCAGCTTGGCCTGGGCGTTTTCCAGGTCGGCGAGGATATCGTCGAGCTGGCGTTGCGCACCATCGGCCGGACGCGGTTTGGCCGGCGTCCGCACGGTCGGTGTTTCACGGTCCGCGGCATCGATTGCCAGCGCGTCACGCGGCTGGCTGCCGGACGGGTCACCCATTTCCATCACGGCAGCAACACCATGATCCTTGAAATATTTGCGGGCCCCCTTGATCGTGTAGCCGTCCTCATAGAGAAGACGCTTCACGCCGCGCAGCAATTGCAGGTCTTGCGGCCGGTAGAAACGGCGGCCACCGGCCCGTTTTAGCGGGCTGATCTGGGCGAATTTGCTTTCCCAAAAGCGCAGCACATGCGCGGGAATATCCAATTCCTCAGCGGCTTCGCTGATGGTTCGAAATGCGTCTGCAGACTTGTTCGTGACCGACATGCGCTGTTCGCGTCAGTCTGCGGGTCCGCCCTAATCCTTGGACAGAGCCGAGTCGACGCGCTCCTTGAGTACTTGTGACGGTTTGAACACCAGAACGCGGCGTGCCTCAATCGGCACTTCCACCCCGGTCTTCGGATTACGCCCCACACGTCCACGCTTGTCCCTCAGCAGGAACGAGCCGAAGGAGGAGAGTTTCACGGACTCACCTTTCGCCAGCGTGTCCGAAACCATACCCAATACCGACTGGACCAAATCGGCCGACTCCTGGCGAGACAGGCCGACCTCCCGGTAGACTGCTTCCGCCAGATCGGCACGCGTCAAGGTTTTATCTGCCATGGCTATCCCCACAAAGACGATATCAGGCTACGCCCCGAAACCGGGTCAGGTCAACGCCAAGGTCTTGGATAGGTGCGAGAAACTCTGGAAAATGTCGATCAGAACCGGGCCAGGGCTGCGCCCCAGGTAAATCCGCCGCCCAATGCTTCCATCAAAACCAGGTCGCCCCGCTTGATCCGACCGTCCTGCACAGCGCGGTCAAAAGCCAGCGGGACCGAGGCTGCCGACGTGTTGCCATGGTCGGCAACGGTGGAAATCACCTTCTCGGTCGGGATCGACAACTTGCGCGCGACACCCTCGAGAATGCGCTGATTGGCCTGGTGCGGCACGAACCAGTCAACCTCCTCGATCGTGACGCCTGACCGGCCCGCAATCGTGGTCATCGACTCTGCAATATTGGTGATGGCGTGCCGGAAGACCTGATTGCCGACCATGCGCAAATGCCCGACCGTGCCCGTCGAGGACGGACCGCCATCGACGTGCAGCAAATCCTTGAAACGCCCGTCCGAGCGCAGATAGGTGCCCAGAATGCCGGACCGCTCGGGCCCGCTGGCGGTCTCGTCGGCCTGCAACACCATGGCACCGGCGCCGTCACCGAACAGGACGCAGGTCGAACGGTCGGTCCAGTCGAGGATGCGCGACATGGTCTCGGCGCCGACGACCAGCGCCGTTTTCGCCTGACCGCGGGCAATCATGTTGTCAGCCATGGCAAGGGCATAGACAAAGCCGGTGCACACGGCCTGGACGTCAAACGCGGCGCCCTTGGTCGCCCCGAGGCGCGCCTGCAACATGGTGCCAACCGAGGGGAAGGTGAAATCCGGCGTCGTGGTGGCGACCACGATCAGGTCCAGCTCTTCAGCGGCCAGGCCGGCATCGTCCAGCGCACGCCGGGCTGCCCGTTCGGCCAGATCACAAGTGGTCACCCCCTCGCCCGCAATATGGCGCTGGCGGATCCCTGTGCGCTCGCGGATCCAGCTGTCGCTGGTATCCACCATCGCCGAGATCTCATCATTGGTGAGAATCCGTTCGGGCAGATGCGAGCCGATACCGGCGATACGCGAACTCAATTCAGTCATGACGCGGCTGCGACTTCCTGTTCTTCGAAACTGGCAAACTTGTCGAGATTGGCGCGAATCTGGGCCATGAAATCGCTCTGCGCCATGACATAGGCAAGGCCGAGTGCCGAGGCAAAGCCCTCGCCATCGGCACCGCCATGGGACTTTACCACGATGCCCTTGAGACCCAGCAGCACGCCGCCATTGATATAGCGCGGATCCATGCGCTGACGCAGGCGTTCAAGCGCGCCCAGCGACAACAGGCCGGCCGCCAGCTTGGCCAGCAGCGAACTGGTCAGCGCATCACGCACCCAGCCGGCCACCAGGCGGGCCGTGCCTTCAGCCGTTTTCAGCGCAATATTGCCTGTGAAACCGTCGGTGACGACGACATCGATACCGCCGGCGGAAATGTCATTGCCCTCGATGAAGCCCTGATAGGCGATGTCCAGATTGGCCTTGCGGATCAGCTGATCGGCCTCACGGACGGTGTCATTGCCCTTGAGTTCTTCCTGACCGACATTCAACAGGCCGACACTGGGCGCCTCGCCGCCGAACACGGCACGATGATAGGCCTCGCCCATAATGGCAAACTCGACCAGCTGGGTCGCATTGCATTGAACATTGGCCCCCACATCGAGCACCACGGTGTGGCCCTTCGGGGTCGGCCAGTTGGCCGAGATCGCCGGGCGGTGGACGCCCTTCTTCATGCGCAGGATGACCTTGCTGATCGCCATCAATGCGCCGGTATTGCCCGACGACACGATGGCGCCCGCCTCACCCGCCTTGACGCTCTGGATCGCGTTCCACATCGACGAGCCGCGCGCCCGGCGCACGGCTTCGCTGGGCTTGTCAGTCATCTGGACCAGCGTGTCGGTGTGGCGCAGCTCGCACACGGCGGCGACCTTGGGATGTTTGGCCAGCAAGGGGGCCAGCAAGGCCTCGTCGCCGTGAAGGAGGTAGGTTGCCTTGCGGTCCGGCCAGCGCTTGAGCGCGTGTCCGATGCCCTCGACGACCGCCTCCGGTCCGAGATCGCCGCCCATGGCGTCGACCGAAATCGTGGGGATACCTGTCATGAGTAGCGGTGCTCAGTCCCTCGCAGAGGCGCCATGCGCCAAAAAGCTCGCGGAACTTAGACCATGACCGAAGCAATGCAAGGCAGCAAGGCGGCGATCAGGATTGCGGGAAATCGGGCGCCGCGCCATCAAGAAGCGCTTGCCCGCCCTGGCCGTTCAGCGCCTCGACCGCCGAGTTGACGTATAGGGCAAGGGCGGGCGCACGCGGATCATCCGGCCCGGCATTGAACACATTCCGCGCCAGCACGGCCTGCAATTGGCCGGGATCGGGACTGTCGATGGCATCGCGAAGGGCTTCGGCACGGCCATAAAACCCCTGCGCCATGAAGCGGATCTTCTTGCCGACGCCCGAATCCCCGACTCCCATTTCGCGCATGGCGGCGTCGAAATCATCAAACATGGTGTCAAACAGCGCCTGGCTGAGGCCGCGGGCCGGGTCGCTGTCGACCGGCTTCAGGGTCAATACGACCAGGGCGCAATGCAGGATGATCATCTCGAACCGCCCCTCCACCGTGTCCGGCACGCCAAGCCCGGCATAGAGATGCGGCGCCCGCGCCGCTGTCACGACATCACGATACAGCGCCTCGGCCCGGCGTTTTTCCGGCTTGCGATCGAAAAGACGGTTCAACATGCGATCCGCACTCCCAAGAATTGGCGCTTGAAGCTAAGCTCGCCCTTGGTTAGGTCAAGACAGGGCCGCACGCGTCATCACGTCGCGCGGGGCTGATCCCATGTCACAGGAGTTCCTGATGAAGCGTCGCGTTAGCCTTACAGTCCTGATTGCCGCTTGCGCGATCGGCGCCTCGGCCTGCAATCCGGTCCTCCGCTCGCACGGCTATCGCTACACGACGCAGGAAGAGCCCAATATCGTGGTCGCCGAGGACACGGAAAGCTCCGTATTGTCGCGCCTTGGCAACCCGTCGACCCGTGGCACATTTGAAGACAATACCTGGTATTACATCTCCGCGACACGCGAGAGCCTCGCCTATCTGCGGCCCGCCACGCGCGATCGCCGCATCATTGCCGTCACCTTCGACGCTGAGGGCGTGGTCAGCGAAGTCTCTGAATATGGCCTGGAAGACGGCCGCGTCGTCGCCTATGCCGGTCGCGAAACCCCGACCCGTGGCCGGGAGCTGACCTTCCTCGAGCAGCTGCTCGGCAATGTCGGACGGCTCCCGACGGAACAATTCGGTGGCGAACAGAACCTGCCCGGCGGCGCCGGCGGCCCGCGTCGGGACCAGTAAGACGATCGGCACGACAGCGTCGCATCCAGAAAAAAAGCCCCGACCATCCGGTCGGGGCTTTTCTTTGCTGAAGGCCCGGACACAGGCCGGCCTCAGCGGCGTTTGTCATCCAAGGACGTTCGCCGGCAGCGCTCGGGATTATTCACCACATCCCATCATGGTTTCCATCAATCGCGCTGACAGGGCGAACATTTCACCCTGGCTTTCATCCACATTGGTCATGATGGCCACGGCGTAACCTGACTGGATATCGAAGGCCGACGTCATGTTGGAAGCCCCGTTGGAGCCCGACTGGGTAGAGACAGGGCGGGGCTCGCCACACAGCTCCCAGTCCCGATAGCGGCCGCCAAAAGCATAGGCTTGCTGTGGCGCCTGCACCGTCCGGAACAACTCCAGGCGCGCCGCGCTCAACACACGCCCATCGGCAAGCGCCCGCTCCAGTGCGATCATGTCCGCCGCGGTCGTATAGCTGCCGCGAAAAAAGCTCGGCGACCAATAATCGCCCTGCCCCGCCGGGTCGCCCGGGTCGAATCCGATCGCGACATCATCTACCCGCGGGTCGGTATTGAACAGGTCGTTGAGATAGCCGCCACTCTGGCGCATTTGCGCCGGATCGAAGACAAAGCGCGCCCGCAATTGCGGGTAAGGCAGGCCTGTCACTTCCTCCAGAAGGTGTTGAACCAAAAGCCAATTCGACAGGACATAGTCGAATTGCGCCCCCGGCTCGAAGCCGAGATCACCGCTGGCGTAGAGCGAAACAGCATCAGGGACACGGATCGCTTCGACCGCCTCCATCTCGCCATTGGCAGCCCGTCGGAACGCCTGGAGAATGTCATTGGGAAGGCCTGACTGATTGCTCAGGATATGGCGCAGGGTCAGCTGGTCGCCGGTATCGCTCCGGTAATCGGGAAGATAGGCCGAGATCGGGGTGTCAATGTCCAGCACCCCCTCATCCATCAGGGCGAAAACCACGATTGCCGCGAAATACTTCTCGACCGAGCCGGTCTGGAATGCCGTATCCGCTGTCAGCGGCCGCGCGGTATCCGGGTCCGCCACGCCAACGACCAGTTGATAGGCTGGGTGCCCTGGCGCGCTCGACATGATGACGCCATTGAAGTCATGCGCTTCGACCCATTCACGCGCTATCGCGTCTACCGCGTGATCGTGCGCCATCACAGCCGGAGTTGAACCGGTATTCGCGGAACATGCGGCCAGCCCCGCCGCCAGGGCAATCGTCAAAATATGCGTCATGGAAGACCTGTCTCCTTGCTATCGCGGCGGGTTCCGGTGCCGCAGCCATGAAGCAAGGCTAGCTGACCTGACCCCGCCAATCATCGCCGCTCGACGATCCATCGCCACCGCCGAACGATTGCCCCGCGCCGAGCGCGACGTCGACGTGCCGACCCCGCTCCCGCCCACTTGCCGTCTCCCTGGGAGTAAGGTGCGCACAACGCGGATGAGGGGGGAAACGCCTCCGCCCACCGGGACTTGCCCCTCACCCTGACCCTCTCCCAAGGGAGAGGGAAAGCGCGCCACATAAAAAAATCGAGAACACTTGTCCGCCCCCCTTTTCGCCCACCCCATCATCACTCCCGTTCCCAGGCCATGGATCGGTTATCCAGGGGATTGGGGAGAGCGAAGCGCATCCGGTCTGGCGGGCCTGTCAGGCCGCCTATTCCGACGCCGAGGAAACCTGGAAATCGCGCTGCGAGACCCTGGCAAAAAGAAGGAGCTCCGGCCGCTGGCCGGAGCTCCCAGATCGTCTCGATGATCCTGCCTGACTAGTGGGCCAGGAAGGCCAGCAGCAGCAAGGCCACGATATTGGTGATCTTGATCATCGGGTTCACAGCCGGGCCGGCGGTGTCCTTGTAGGGATCACCAACGGTATCGCCGGTCACGGAGGCCTTGTGGGCTTCCGAGCCCTTGCCGCCATGATGGCCGTCTTCGATATACTTCTTGGCATTGTCCCAAGCGCCGCCGCCGACAGTCATGGAGACCGCGACAAACAGGCCATTGACGATGACACCCAGAAGCATCGCGCCGACTGCCGCCAGTGCCTGCGCCTGACCGGCGATGGCATTGATGGCAAAGTAGAGCACGATCGGCGACAGGACGGGCAGAAGCGATGGCACGATCATCTCGCGGATCGCTGCCTTGGTCAGGATGTCCACGGCGCGGCCATAATCCGGCTTTGCCTTGTACTCCATGATGCCCGGGATTTCCTTGAACTGGCGGCGCACTTCGGCGACCACGGCCGTGGCCGCACGGCCCACCGCCATCATCGACATGCCACCGAACAGGTAAGGCAGCAGCCCGCCGAACAGCAGGCCGACGATCACATACGGATTCTCGAGCGAGAAGTCCGGCTGGATGCCAAGCAGGTGTTCAACATCGGTCGTATAGGCCGCAAACAGGACCAAGGCGCCGAGACCGGCGGAACCGATCGCATAGCCCTTGGTGACCGCCTTGGTCGTGTTGCCCACGGCGTCCAGCGTGTCGGTCGTGTTGCGGACGCTTTCATCGAGCCCGGCCATTTCAGCGATACCGCCGGCATTATCGGTGACCGGGCCGAAGGCATCGAGAGCCACGATCAAGCCAGCGAGCGCCAGCATGGTTGTCACCGAGATGGCAATGCCGAACAGGCCCGCCAGCATGTAGGTGCCGAGGATGCCGCCAATGATGATCAGGGCCGGCAGCGCCGTCGATTCCAACGAAACCGCGAGGCCCTGGATGACATTCGTGCCGTGCCCGGACTCAGACGCCAGGGCGACCGATTTGACCGGCCGGTACTCGGTGCCGGTGTAGTATTCAGTGACCCAGATAATGGCCGCCGTGACGACCAGGCCGATGATCCCGGAATAGAACAGGTTCATGCCGGTGATCATCTTGCCATTGACCTCGGCGATATCGCCCATGCCGATCGTGAAATCGGTCACGAAATAAAGCGCACCGATGGACAAGACACCGGCAACGATGAGGCCCTTGTAGAGCGCCCCCATCACATTGGTGCCCTTGCCCAGGCTGACAAAGAAGGTGCCGATGATGGAGGTGACGATACAAGCCGCCGCGATCATCAGCGGATAGAGCACCATTGTGGTGGCCAGTCCGCCGGTGAAGAAGATGGCGGCGAGCACCATGGTGGCAACCACGGTCACGGCATAGGTCTCGAACAGGTCAGCCGCCATGCCGGCGCAATCACCGACATTGTCACCGACATTATCGGCAATGGTGGCGGCGTTGCGCGGATCGTCTTCGGGAATACCCGCTTCAATCTTGCCGACCATGTCGCCACCGACATCCGCACCCTTGGTGAAGATACCGCCGCCGAGACGGGCGAAAATCGAGATCAGCGACGCGCCGAAGCCGAGCGCGACCAAGGAGTCGATGATGACCCGGCCATTCTCTTCACTGCCGAGCACGAAGCCCATCGGACCGGTCAGAATCCAGTAATAGCCAGCGACACCCAGCAGGGCCAAACCGGCGACCAACATGCCGGTCACCGCACCGGAGCGGAACGCGACGGCCAGGCCTGCAGCCAGGCTCGTGCTGGCAGCCTGGGTGGTGCGCACATTCGCGCGGACCGAGACCAGCATGCCGATAAAACCGGCAGCGCCCGACAGGACGGCGCCAATGGCGAAGCCCAGCGCGACCTGCCAACCAAGGAAGACGGCGATCAGGACGCAGACGGCGACGCCGACGATGCCGATGGTGGTGTATTGACGTTTGAGGTAGGCGTTCGCGCCTTCCTGAATGGCCGATGCGATTTCCTGCATCTTCTCAGTGCCTGCACTCGCCGCCATCAAACGCTGGGTCTGCACGACCCCGTAGATGATGGCGAGAACAGCTGCCGCAATGGCCAACAAAAGCATGTTCATGGATTCCAGCCCCGTTTGTTCACTTCGTTGTGGTCTCGGAATGAATGCAGGGAGTCATGCGCGTGTGCCCACGCCGACCTTAGACATCTCCCCGCTTTTGTTCTTATTGTTGGGGGGACTATGCCCAAAGCATTAGAGCGGTGCAACACGCACTCTTTAACAAGTCAAAACATTGACTTGCTGCAGCGCAATATAGAATTATCGACGAAAGAGCCGGGTATCGGCATTGCGAATCTCGACGCGCTCGATTGCCCGCGGTCCGTAATGCTCGGCCAACGCCGCCTGCCACACGGCCACCGCCCGCGTCACGTCGAGGCCGGAGCCTTCGACATTGGACACGGAATTGCGATAGGCCGCCCGGACGGCAGCATCGAGCGCGTAATGCGCGTCGTCGCGGATGGACCAGATATTCTGCCCGTCAGCGATCCGGACCCGGATCTGCACGTAGGCAAAGCCGGTCAGCCGGCCTTCGCGCGACAAGGGCGCGACCACGGTCGGCATGGTGAAGGAACGCGGATCATCCTCGTCCTCTTCCTCGACTTCGTCCTCTTCGTCGTCGGACCCGGCAAGATTGAAGAGCGTCAGGATGCGGTTGCCACGCTGGCCGCCTTCGGAGTCATTTCCGGAATCCGCCGGCGGCGACGCCAAGGCAAAGCCCGGCACTGGCGAAGCCGACACCAGAAGGGCAGCAAACAGGAATGCAAAGACGGAACGCATGACAGCCTCTCAATCACGACAGGAGACTGGCAGACTTGCCTCAAAAATGCGTAAACCCGGCCGTTTGCGGCTCAAGGCGGCGCCCGTCGGCGGTTTCGGCCACGACGCCGGCCCCATCACGCACCGCACCAATCCGGGTCAACGACAGACCAAGCCGACCGCCCAGCGCTGTCAGCGCAGCGCTGTCGTCCGACGATGCGGTAAACAGGAGTTCATAATCATCACCCGAGGTCAAAAGCGTTTCGACCTGTCCACCGTCGCGCAGCCAAGCGTGCGCGGTGGGCGAATGCGGCACGGCATCGACATCAATCCGGATCGCACAGCGGCTCGCCGTCGCGACATGACCGGCATCGGCCAGCAACCCGTCAGAGACGTCAATTGCTGCACTGGCGAAACCGCGCAGCGCCTCCCCGAGCGCCAAGCGCGGCTCTGGCGCCTCATAGGCGGCGCGACAAGCGGCGAGGTCGCCCCCTGCCCCACCGGCCGCCTTCAGGCCAAGACCGGCATCGCCAACCACGCCGGAGATCCAGACATCATCGCCAATACGCGCGCCGTTGCGACGCAGCGCGGTTCCGGCCGGCACGGTTCCGACCAGGGTGAGGCTGATCGTCAGGGGGCCCGGTGTCGATGTGGTGTCGCCGCCGATCAGGGTGAGACCGAACCCCGCCTGCTCACGGTGCAAGGCAGCCGTGAACGCGGCGCGCCAATCGGCATCCAGATCGCGCGGCCAGGCGATGGCCGACAGATAGGCCCGCGGAACAGCGCCCATGGCGGCCAGGTCTGACAGGTTGGTCCGCAGCGCCCGGCTGGCGACGACTTGCGGCGTGTCGGTCTCGAGGAAATGCACGCCGGCAACCAGTGTGTCGCAGGCCAGCACCAGATCCTCGCCCGCTCCGGGTGTCAGCAAGGCGGCGTCGTCGGCCAGGTCGAGAGCGGCGGGATCGCCTTCTGTCAGCGGCTGCAGCCGCTGTCGGATGAAGTCGAACTCGCCGTCCCCGGCCATCGCCTAGAATTCGTCCGGACGGGCGCCGCGGGCGCAGCGATCAAAGGCTGCATTGATGAATTTGGGTTCCGAGCCCTCGAAGAAGGCATTGGCGACCTCAATATATTCGTCGATCACAACGCGGGCCGGGACATCCTTGCGGTACAGGAGTTCAAACCCGCCGACACGCAGGATCGCACGCACGGTCGCATCGAGACGTTCCAGGCGCCATTTGTCGGCCAGCAGCGCATCCATCGCCGGATCGACCTCGGCCTGGCGCTCGACCACGCCGGCCACCAGGCTCTCGAAGAAATCCTCATCCGCCTCAACATATTCCGGACCTTCATGGTCGGCGCCGAAACGATGGTCGCGAAACTCGCGGATGACAGCACTGGCACCCAGCCCGCCGATTTCCATCTGGTAGAGCGCCTGAACGGCGGACAGACGGGCCGCCCGGCGCAGACGGGCGCGGCTTTCCGACGGGGTTTCCTTGCTGGCAGTGGCCATGCTCACGCGCTCCTGAAGCGATTGCGCAGCTCGATCAACATCATCGCTGCATTGGCTGCGTCCGCGCCTTTATTCTTGTCGACCGCCCGCTTCAAGGCCTGGGCGCGGTTCTCGACCGTCAGGATACCATTTCCGACGGGAATGGCACGCAGGTTCAAATCCATGATTCCCCGCGCGGATTCGCCGCAGACATAGTCGTAATGAGAGGTTTCGCCACGAATGACACATCCCAAAGCAACATAGCCGTCATAGCCGGCCCCGGCCTTTTCGGCCTGGGCGATGGTGCCTGGGATTTCCAGCGCGCCCGGCACTTCCACGATGTCAAAGGCCAAGCCCTTGGCTTCGATGGCTTCAACGGCGCCCTTGATCAGGGCATCGGCGATATCACGGTAGAAGGTGCCCGCAATGATGAGATATTTCGGCGCGCTCATGCGTCACCCTCCGGAAAATGCCGCTCTTCGCGGATGGACAGACCATATCCTTCCAAGCCCACAATCGTCTGCGGCTTGGTTGACAAAAGCACCATGTCGCGCACGCCGAGATCGAGCAGGATCTGGGCGCCGACACCATATTCGCGCAGACGCCGCGCTTCACGCTCGCCCTGCGGCAGGCTGGGATGGGCGCCAAGGCGCTCGATGATGGCGGTGTGCGACGTCTCGCGGATAAAGACCATCACTGCCGGTCCCTTGGCCTCAGCGATGGCGCGGATCCCGGCCTCGATCAGTTCCCCGCGTGGACCGCTCTCATGCAGGACATCGTCGACGAAACTGACCTTGTGCATGCGCACCATCGTGGGTTCCGACGCATTCGGTTCACCCTTGACCAGCGCCACATGCTCGGCGCCGTCCAGGGTGTTGCGGAAGACGATCAGTTTGAACGGACCGCCAAATTGACTGGTGAACTCGCTTTCGATCCGGCGCTCGATGAAGCGGTCATTCTTGCGACGATAGGCAATCAGGTCGGCAATCGTGCCGATCTTAAGACCGTGCAACTGGGCAAAGGCGACGAGGTCCGGCAGGCGCGCCATCGACCCGTCCTCATTCATGATCTCGCAGATCACACCGGCCGAACCGGCACCGGCCAGACGCGCGACATCAACCGAGGCCTCGGTGTGGCCGGCGCGGACCAGCACGCCGCCATCACGGGCAACCAGCGGGAAGACATGGCCCGGCGTGGCGATATCGTCGGCGCCCTTGGACGGGTCGGTCGCAACTTCGATGGTACGGGCCCGGTCATGTGCGGAAATGCCGGTGGTGACGCCCTCACGCGCTTCGATCGAGGTGGTGAAGGCGGTCTGGTGGCGCGAGCGATTGTCGCTGGACATCAATTTGAGATCGAGCTGTTCGACCCGCTCCTGGCTCATCGCCAGGCAGATCAGGCCGCGGCCATGCTTGGCCATGAAGTTGACCGCGTCCGGCGTGGCGAACTTCGCGGGGATGACCAGGTCGCCCTCATTCTCGCGGTCCTCGGCATCGACCAGGATGAACATGCGCCCATTGCGCGCATCCTCGATGACGTCCTCGATGGGGGAAAGTGGGATGTCGCTCACGCGCGTCTCCAAATATCAGGCCGGCGAGAATTCGCTCAGGCGGGCGGCGTAGCGCGCCATGAGGTCAACCTCAAGATTGACGTGTGCGCCAATTTGCAGCGCGCCCAGCGTCGTGACCTCGGCGGTGTGGGGAATGATCATCAGATCAAAGCTGTCAGCGGTCACGTCATTGACGGTCAGCGACACGCCGTCAACGGTGATCGAACCCTTGCGGGCGATGAAACGGTTGAGTTCGGCCGGGGGCCGCACGGTCAGCACGATCCACTCGCCCTCATCGCGCCGCTCGACAAGTTCGCCGACACCATCGACATGGCCGGTAACCAGGTGCCCGCCCAGCTCCTCGCCCATCGCCAGGGCGCGTTCGAGATTGACCGGGTCGCCCTCGCGCCAACCACCGAGCGTGGTCAGCCGAAGCGTCTCCGGGGAAATTTCGACCGCAAACCAGCAGCCCTCGCCGCTCGCGCCCTTGTCGACCACGGTCAGGCAGGCGCCGGCATGGGCGATCGACGCACCGAGCGCGATCGTGTCGGCGTCGTACGGTGCCTCGATTTCAAAGCGTCGCACATTTTGACCACTGATCGCGCGGATGCGGCCCTTGGCGGTGACAATCCCGGTGAACATCAGCGGATCCGTTCATATGTTTCCTGCAGGTCGGCGCCGCGCTCGACGACACCGGTCCGCCTGAAAATGGGGGCTTTGTCGAGTGTCTCAAGGCCCAGCGCTGCCATCACAGGCAATCCGTCACCGCCGAGAACGATCGGAGCGCGGAACCATTCGATGCAATCAACCAGGTTCGCCTTGATCATGGCGGCGGCTATCTTGCCACCCGCCTCGACCATCACACGCTCATGGCCGGTGATGGCGCGAGCAACATCACGGTGCGGGATCAAGGTCACCGACCGGTCGCCGCCCTTGAACACGGCGGCATCGCCCGGTGTCCGCCCGGTTGAGTCCATGATGATGACATCCGGCTGGCGCTCGCAGCCGCCTTCGGGCCGAGCCGTCAATTGCGGGTTATCGGCCAGTATGGTGCCGATACCGGTGAGAATGGCATCATGCGCCGCCCGCATCCGGTGCACCACGGCACGGCTTTCGGGACCGGTGATCCATTTGGACGCGCCATTGCCCAGCGCAATCATGCCGTCGAGCGAGGTGGCAAGCTTGAGCGTGACCCGCGGTCGCTCGGTGCCGGTCATGCCCCGCCGTCGTCGTCAGGTTCGCCGAAATGAGCGGTGAGCGCTTCATCGGTGATGAATTCGCGGAAATCCTCAACCTTGTGGAAGTCCTTGTAGACCGAGGCGTAGCGGACATAGGCCACAGCATCGAGGTTTTTCAGGCCTTCCATCACCAGTTCACCGACGCGATCCGAGGTGACATCGGTCTCGCCGGTCGATTCGAGGCGGCGCACGATGCCGGAAATCATCTGGTCGATCCGGTCCGGTTCGATATTGCGCTTCTGCATCGCCAGCTGGATCGAGCGATTGAGCTTTTCACGATCAAACGGCACCCGGCGTCCCGACTTCTTCATCACCGTCAGCTCGCGCAGCTGCACGCGCTCGAACGTGGTGAAACGGGCCGCGCAGGACGGGCATTGCCGCCGACGCCGGATGGCATTCCCGTCCTCGGCAGGACGGGAATCTTTGACCTGGGTGTCAGGATGACCGCAAAAAGGACAACGCATGCGCGTATCTTAGGCCAGTTCGGGATAGATGGGGAAGCGTGCCGTGAGCGCCTTCACCGCCTCGCGCACTTCAGCCTCGATTTCGGCATTGCCGTCGGGCGCATCAACCAAGGAGTCGAGGACCTTCACCATCAACTCGCCAACCAAGGTAAATTCGGCTTCACCGAAGCCTCGCGTGGTCGCGGCAGGCGAGCCGACGCGCAAGCCGGAGGTGACGGTCGGCTTCTCCGGATCGAAAGGAACGCCGTTCTTGTTGCAGGTGATGTAGGCACGCTCGAGCGCCTGCTCGGCAATATTGCCCTTCAGACCCTTGGGGCGCAGGTCAACAAGTGCGAGATGACTGTCGGTGCCGCCCGACACGATCGCATATCCGCCATCGGTGATGGCCTTGGCCAGCGCTTGGCAATTGGCGACGACCTGTTTGACATAATCCTTGAATTCCGGCTGCAGCGCTTCACCGAAGGCCACGGCCTTGCCGGCGATGACATGCATCAGCGGGCCACCCTGCAGGCCCGGGAAAATGGCCGAATTGAACTTCTTGCCGAGATCGGCGTCATTGGTAAGGATCATGCCGCCACGCGGGCCGCGCAAGGTCTTGTGGGTCGTCGTGGTACAGACATGGGCATGCGGCATCGGATTGGGATAGACGCCACCAGCGACCAGACCGGCCACATGCGCCATATCGACCATGAACCAGGCGCCAACCTCATCGGCGATCTTGCGGAATTCAGCAAAATCGATCTCGCGCGGATAAGCCGAGCCTCCGGCAATGATCAGCTGTGGCCGGACCTCCTGCGCCTTGGCGCGTACCGCGTCATAGTCGATGCGCGCATCGCTCTCGCGCACGCCATAGCTCTCGGCCTTGAACCATTTGCCGGACATGTTCGGGCGGGCGCCGTGGGTGAGGTGTCCACCCGCGTCCAGCGACATGCCGAGAATGGTATCACCCGGCTGAAGCAGGGCGAGGAAAACGCCCTGGTTGGCCTGGCTGCCGGAATTGGGCTGGACATTGGCGTACTGGGCGCCGAACAGCGCCTTGGCGCGCTCGATGGCCAGCGTCTCGACCACATCGACATGCTCGCAGCCGCCATAATAACGACGACCAGGATAACCCTCCGCGTATTTGTTGGTCAGCGGCGAGCCTTGTGCCTCGAGCACGGCTCGCGACACGATATTCTCCGACGCAATCAGCTCGACCTGGCTCTGCTGGCGCTGGATTTCCTCATGAATGGCGTGCGCGATCTCACGATCACTCTCGACGATGGAGCGCGTGAAAAACGGGCTTTCACTACCGGCTTCGACCTGGGTATCGGGCATGACACATCCTCATCATATTTGACCCGTGTGATAAGGTGCTGCTCCCGACGGGGCAAGCGGGCAATTGACGGTATGACAGGTCTGCTGCCCACCAGCCCAGGTCAGCCAGTTTACTTACGCAGTGTTATGTGTGGTATCGCGCATGAAAGATATTCATACTCACACGCTTGAACTGAACATCAACTCATAATACCGATCACCCATTGCAATAATGAATGAAGTCACCACTTGTGACAAAAGCAAGACAACGTTTGAAAGGTTGCCCCGATGGCCGAAGACATGCTCCCTGACGTCGACAAGGAAGAATTGCTGCGAATGACGACCGATGTCGTCGCATCTTATCTCTCGCACAACTCCATGCCGGCAGATAATGTTCCTGACCTGATCCGGTCTGTCCACGCAACCATGAAGGAAGTTTCGGAATCCGAAGTGAAGCCGGAGCCGAAGACCAAACCGGCCGTTGCCGTGTCCAAGTCTGTCGCCGACGACTACATTGTCTGTCTGGAAGACGGCAAGAAACTGAAAATGCTCAAGCGCTATCTGCGCTCGCAATACAACATGTCGCCGGATGATTATCGCCGGAAATGGGGCCTGCCCTCGGATTACCCGATGGTCGCACCAGCCTATTCGCGCAAGCGCTCGCAGTTTGCCAAGGATATCGGTCTGGGCCGCGGCAAGAAAGACGGCTAAGCCGACCGCGTCTAGACTTCGATTCCACGACGGCCGGGCCTTGTGTCCGGCCGTTTTTCGTTGGCGGAGGCGCGCTTGAGTTTCCAGGCCAGCTTGGCCCGGGCCAGATCGTCGATACTGGCCCGCGGCGTGTTTGACGGCACCTGAAAGACAACTTCTTCAGCCGTCGTGGCGTCGATCGCCGCAACGCGCAACGCATTCCCCACACGCTGGATTTCGACGAATATGTCGCCGGCCATCTTGCTACCTCGGCATGCGGGCGCTGCCTGTCAGGCCCGGGCCACCCCGGTCTGTTCGCAAGCCCGTTCCCAGACATCATCGAGAGCGGCAATGAGTTGGTCAAACATTTCATCGCTGTGCAGCGGTGTCGGTGTCAGCCGTAAGCGCTCGGTTCCGCGCGGTACCGTCGGATAATTGATCGGCTGCACGTAGATGCCGTGATCCTCAAGCAGCATGTCGGACATGCGCTTACACAAGACCGGATCACCGACCTTGACCGGTACGATATGGGTCACCGAGGGCATCACCGGATAACCGGCATCACTGAGCTTGGCCTTGAGCGTCGCGGCACGCTCCTGATGATGTTCGCGCAGATGGTGCGCGGCCTTGAGATATTCGACGCTAGCCCTGGCGCCGGCGGCCAATGCGGGCGGCAGCGCTGTGGTGAAGATGAAACCCGGCGCCAGCGAGCGGATGGCGTCGACGATGGCCCCGTCGGCTGCGATATACCCACCCATCACACCGAAAGCCTTGCCGAGCGTGCCTTCGACAATGTCGATCCGGTCCATCAGCCCTTCGCGCTCGGCGATGCCGGCGCCGCGCAGACCGTAGAGCCCGACGGCATGCACTTCATCGAGATAGGTCAGCGCGCCATATTTCGCGGCCAGGTCACAAACAGCTTCGATCGGACCGATATCACCGTCCATCGAGTAGACGGATTCAAACGCGATGACTTTCGGCGCGTCCGGCGGCGCTGCGGCCAGCAATTCCTCAAGATGGGCGATGTCATTATGGCGCCAGATCCGCTTTTCACAGCGCGCGCCCTTCACGCCTTCGATCATCGAGGCGTGATTGAGTTCATCGGAGAACATGATCAGGCCCGGCAGGATCTTGCCCAGCGTCGCCAGCGTCGCCTCATTGGCAATATAGCCCGAGGTGAACAGCAGCGCCGCATCCTTCTGGTGCAGGTCGGCGAGCGAGCGCTCCAGTTCGACATGGTAATGCGTGGTGCCGGAAATATTGCGCGTCCCGCCAGCGCCGGACCCGACATCATCGATCGCTTTTTTCATCGACTCGACGACGCAGGGCAATTGCCCCATGCCGAGATAATCATTCGAGCACCAGACCGTGACGTCCCGCACCTTGCCGTCTTCCGAGCGCCAGCGCGCTACCGGAAACTCGCCCTTGCGACGCAGCAGGTCGGCGAAGACGCGATAGCGCCCTTCGGCCTTGACGCGGCGGACAGCATCTTCAAAGGCGCGTTCATAATTCATCTCGGGGCCTTTCATGGTGCGTGCCCGATCAAGTCGTGATCTCGCAGACTGTCTAACCGCATTGCCGTGCCAGGGCGACAGGACAGACAGCCGCACCCCCATGAAATATCACAATAACCTGCAGTGATGCGAGCTATACCCGTATAATATTCGGGGCTTGCATGCCCCAAACACCAACTGCACAAATCCGTCGGGTGGGATTCACAGGACGATCGCCACAGCCAGGCTTCGGTTGAGCGCTATTGCGAACGGAGAATCTTCGCCATCGCCTTGCCGCGCGCCAACTCGTCCACCAACTTGTCGAGATAGCGTATCTCGCGCATCGTCGGATCCTCGACCTCTTCGACGCGAACGCCGCACACAACCCCCTTGATCAACGCACGATCCGGATTGAGGCGGGGCGCCGAACCGAAGAAAGTCTCGAAATCCGTCTTATCGGCAATCCGGGCATCGAGTTCGGTATCACTATAACCGGTCAACCAGCCAATGATGGCGTCCACCTCCGCCTTCGTCCGCCCCTTCTTCTCCGCCTTGGCAACATAGTGCGGATAAACGGAAGCGAAACTTGTGGTGAAAATACGGTGCTTGGCCACGCAACATCCCTGAATATCTGCCCGCAAGCCGTTGATCATCACGACTTGGCCCGCGGCATGGCGTCGATTTTACCACAAAATGCCGGGCGATCGACCGATGCAGACCGGGCGCAAATACCGCAAACAGAAAAAGGTGCATGCCGGTCCGGAATGCACCTTCCTCGTGTTGCAGAAGACCTAGTGTGACGCAGGCAGACCGGCCGCGCGTTACATCCTGAAGCGGATATGATCGGCCCAGAAGCGCTCGATACGGGCGAGCGCGGTGTTCATTCCGGGCAGCTGGTCGACATCGACCCCGCCGACCGGGTTCAGCGCCGTGCCCTGGCGATCGAAAAGCTTGTTGAGATGACCGCACACGGCAAAGCCGCTCTCGGTCAGGCTGACCCGCACCGAGCGCCGATCAACTGCCGAGCGCTCATGGCGGATATAGCCGGCATCAACGAGCTTTTTGAGATTGTAGGAGACATTCGAGCCAAGATAATGGCCGCGTGTGCGCAATTCGCCGGCGGTCAATTCCTGGTCACCGATGTTGAACAGCAACAGAGCCTGCACACTGTTCAGATCATCCAGCCCTTCGCGGTCCAGCTCATCCTTGACCACATCGAGCAATTGCCGATGGAGACGTTCCACCAGTTGAAGAAGCTCAAGATAATCGGAACTCGGCGCCGCTTCCGGAGCCACGCTTTCTGCCATCGCCATCACACACACTCCACCCGATCTTTGATGATCGTTTTTTACGTTCAGTGGAGACAGTAATGTGAAAGCGCAAAAATCCCCTTAACGGGCACGCTCAAATGCGAATCACCTGTTCTGCCAGCTGCCATCGAGCAGTTTGTAGATACCGGAAAAGTCGGCCGAACCGCCGCCAAGATTGTCGAACATGGCGTAGAGCGCTTCGGCCTGGGCACCCAGCGGCGTGGTTGCGCCGGCGCTTTGCGCGGCGTCCTGGGCCAGCTTGAGATCTTTCAGCATCATCGCTGTCGCAAAGCCCGGCTTGTAGCCGTTATTCGCCGGTGTGGTCGGGATCGGGCCCGGCACCGGGCAATAGGAGGTCATCGACCAGGACTGGCCGGACGCCTTGGAGGCAATGTCGAAGAAATTCTGTTGGTCCAGACCCAGTTTCTCGGCCAGGGCAAACGCCTCGCAGGTGCCGATCATGGTAATCGCCAGCAGCATGTTGTTGCAGATCTTGGCGGCTTGGCCGGCACCGACATCGCCGGCGCGGATCACTGCCTTGCCCATCGCATCGAGGATCGGTTCGGCCGCCGCGAAGTCACTCTCGGAACCACCGACCATGAAGGTCAGCGTGCCAGCCTGTGCCGCTGCGACGCCGCCGGAAACCGGCGCATCGACAAAGCGGAACCCCTTCTCCACCGCGAGCCCGCCGACATGGCGCGCACTGTCGACATCAATGGTCGAGCAATCGAGGAAAAGCGTGCCCGGCGCGGCTGCGCCGAAAATCTGGCCTTCATAGACACCGCGGACATGCTTGCCCGCGGGCAGCATGGTGACCACGGCATCAGAGCCGGTGACCGCATCCACCGCCGAACCGGCGGCTTTGGCGCCCTGCTCCACGGCGTGGGCAACTGCGTCGGCGCTGAGGTCGAAAGCGTGGACCTCATGGCCGGCCTTGACCAGGTTGGCGGCCATGCCGGAGCCCATGTTTCCAAGTCCGATAAAGGCGATGCGGGCCATTTTGTGTCTCCCGGTGGATGGTGGTGTTCTTTGTGGTGTCTTCTTGGTGGTCTGCGTGTCGTGACCGTCAGGCCTCGTCGAGAAAGCTCATCTCATGGGCCGCATCAAGCGGTGCGAACGCCTTTTCGATCGCGCTGTCATCTGCGGCCGGCGCCCATTTCGGTGCCTGATCCTTGTCGATGATCACGGCGCGAACACCCTCGTAGAAATCGGTCCCGGTCAGGCACCAGCTGGACACCCGCAAGTCCTGGCACATCACATCCCCGAAGGAGAGATCAGCGCCCTTGCGCAGGCAGGCCAGGGTCAGTTTGAGCGCGGTCGGTGATTTGGTGGCAAGGATTTTCGCCTGTTTGGCCGACCAGGGGTCACCGGCCGCCTCGATGCGGGCGAGAATCTCTTCGACGCTATCACCGGCAAAGGCCGCATCGATCAGGCCGCGCGTCACCGAGAGGTCACTGTCACCCGGATCGCCGGAATATTCCTCAAGCAGGACTTCCAGCGCATCCTCGCCGGTCAGGTCGGCGGCCTCCAGAGCCGAGACCAGCGCATCGAACTGGCCGGACGGGCAGTAATGCGTGGCGAGGCCCGCGGCGACACAATCGGGAGCTTTCAGACGGGCGCCGGTCAACCCCATCCAGATGCCGATCTCGCCAGCGAGGCGCGGCAGGAAATAGGCGCCGCCGACATCCGGGTGAAAGCCGATCCCGGTTTCCGGCATGGCCAGCATCGTCCGGTCGCCGGCAACCCGGTGCGAGCCATGCACCGACACCCCCACACCGCCGCCCATGGTGATGCCGTCAATCAGGGCGACATAGGGTTTGGGATAATGATGGATCAGCGTGTTGAGCTGGTACTCATCGCGCCAGAACAGCCAAGCCTTGTCGTCGCCCGCCCTGCCGGAATTGTGCAACTGGAGAATATCCCCGCCAGCGCAAAACCCCTTCTCGCCAGCCCCGTCAACGACGATGGCCTGAACCTCATCGTCATTCCGCCAGGCCTGCAGCGCCTCGATCATGGCGAGGCACATGCCATGGGTCAGCGCATTGAGCGCCTTGGGACGATTGAGCGTGATCCGGCCGATCTGGCCGATCTTGCGGGCGATGATTTCGGGTTCGTCGGTCATGTTGGCTCCGCTCTACTCACTCAAGTCGTGACACGGGATGGCGTGTGCCCGCGCCGCCGTCAACAGGGCTCTGTCGCGTGAGACCAGTTCCGCATCGGCTTCGACCGCCAAGGCGAGATAGGCCGTATCATACACGCTGAGCTTCAGCGCAAAGGCGACAGGTGCAAGCTCATATATGCGCTGGGCCGGTCGCGATGGCGCATGACGAATATCTAGAGCCGACAACTCACCCAGACCCTCGTCCAGGTCCAGCACGCCTGCCAACGCGAAGCGGCGCAAGAGGTTGGCCATCTCCCAGGCAAAGACATCCGGCGCGATCAACTCGTAAACGTCCAGCTTGCCGATAAAGGCTTCACTCACCGGCCCTGATTGCGAGCGCACCAACCAGGCGATGGCCGCTGATGCGTCAACGACAAGCGGCGTCACTTCCGATTCTCGTCCTTGATTTCGTCCCAGCCAAGACCGTCCAGTTGCGGCGCTGATGATTGGCGCTCGCGAAAAGCCTTCAAGCGCGCTGCCAATTCCGTACCGGACAGGCGCGGCGGCTCGTCATAGCTGACATCCTTGGCAAGGACCGCAATCCGCTTGCCGTATCGGGTGATCGCGATCGGCCCCTCACCCTGTTCGATCATCTCGAGCAGGGCGGAGAGACGCGTCTTGGCTTCCAGGACACCGACTTCGATCATGATTTTCTCCTGACCAACATTATGGTCAGATCATAACGCGAAACTGGCTTCCCGAACAGCGTTTCCCTACCTCATCACATCCTTGGCAATGATCACCCGCATGATCTCATTCGTACCTTCCAGGATCTGGTGGACGCGGAGATCGCGGACGATGCGTTCGAGCGGATAGTCCTGGAGATAGCCATAACCGCCATGCAGCTGCAGGGCCTGGTTGGCGACGTCGAAACAGGTGTCGGTCGCAAACCGCTTGGCCATCGCGCAATATTTGGCAGCCGACGGGTCACCGGCATCGATCGCCGCGGCGCCACGATAAAGCATCATGCGAGAGGCTTCGAGCTCGGTCGCCATGTCGGCCAGCTTGAACTGGGTGACCTGGAATTGCCCGATCTCGCGGCCGAACTGCTTGCGCGTGCCGACATAGTCTTTCGCCAGCTCGAAAGCCTCGGTCGCCCCGCCCAGAGAGCAGGCCCCGATATTGATGCGGCCGCCATTGAGGCCCTTCATCGCCAGGGTGAAGCCCATCCCCTCTTCCGCCAGAAGATTGGCGGCGGGCACGCGGCAATCCTCGAAGGTGACAACGCGGGTCGGCTGGGCATTCCAGCCCATCTTCCGCTCGTTCGCTCCAAAGGAGAGGCCCGGCGCGTCCTTCTCGACCACGATGGTGGAGATGCCCTTGGGACCGTCTCCGCCGGTGCGGCACATGACGACATAATAATCCGACGTGCCGGCGCCCGAGATGAAGGCCTTCGAACCATTGAGCACATAATGATCGCCATCGCGCACGGCCTTGGTGCGCAGCTGGGCCGCGTCGGAGCCGGCACCCGGCTCGGTCAGGCAGTAAGACGCGATCTTCTCCATCGTCATCATGCCGGGCAGGAAACGCTGGCGCTGCTCCTCATTGCCCCAGCTGTCGATCATCCAGGCACACATATTGTGGATCGACAGGAAGGCTGCCGTCGGCACGCAGCCGCGCGACAGCTCCTCAAAGATGATCGCGGCATCAAGACGCGACAGGGCGGATCCACCGACATCCTCGCGCGTATAAATACCGGCGAAACCGAGCTCGGCGGCTTCGCGCATCACTTCCACGGGGAAGTATTTTTCCTCGTCCCATTTGGCCGCATTGGGCTTCAAACGGTCTTCGGCGAATTTTCTCGCCATGTCGCGGATCAGGGTCTGATCTTCTGTGAGAGCGAAATCCACAGCAGCACTCCTGTTGCTATTCAGTTGTTTGGCAGACAAATCTTGTCCGACGGCTTTGGCCGGAGCCGTAACGCGGGTTTGCCGCGGCGGCAAGATTGATATGTCATTGCAGACGAAGAAGACCAGAGGCCGACATGTATCCCAATACCCGCCTTCGCCGCACCCGCCAGGCCGACTGGTCACGCCGCCTTGTGCGCGAAAATTCCCTGTCGGTGAATGATCTGATCTGGTCGGTCGTGGTGTCGGATACCGCCGATCCGGTCGAGCCTGTTGCCGCCATGCCGGGCGTGGAACGCCTGTCCCTCGCTGCACTGGCGAAGGCCGCCAAGGAAGCGCAGGCCCTGGGCATCCCGGCCATGGCGATCTTCCCGCATATCGATCCGTCAAAGAAGGACGATGCTGGCAGCGAGGCCCTGAACCCGGACGGTCTCGTGCCCAATGCCATCCGTACCATCAAGGATGCCGCTCCCGATCTCGGCGTGATCTGCGATGTCGCGCTCGATCCTTTCACCACGCACGGTCATGACGGCATTTTGCAGGGCGACCGGATCGCCAATGACGAGACCGTCGAACGCCTGATCGAACAGGCCCTGGTCCAGGCCGATGCCGGCTGCGATGTGGTCGCCCCGTCGGACATGATGGATGGCCGCATCGGCGCCATCCGCGAAGCACTGGAAGGTGAAGGCCATCACGACACGATGATCCTCTCCTATGCCGCCAAATATGCTTCGGGTTTTTATGGCCCCTATCGCGAGGCGATCGGCTCGGCCGCTGCCCTGAAGGGCGACAAGCAGACCTATCAGATGGACCCGTCCAATCGCGATGAATGCCTGCGCGAGGTCGAACTCGACATCGCCGAGGGCGCCGACATGGTCATGGTCAAGCCCGGCCTGCCCTATCTCGACATCGTCCGCGCCCTCTCCGACGCCTTCCCCGTCCCGGTCTATGCCTTCCAGGTCTCCGGCGAGTACGCGATGATCGAAGCCGCCGCCGCCAATGGCTGGATCGATGGCGACCGCGTGATGATGGAAAGCCTGCTGGCCTTCAAGCGCGCCGGCGCGGCGGGTGTGGTGACGTATTTCGCGAAGCGGGCGGCGATGAAGTTGGCGGGGTAAACACGGATGGGCTGGGGACGGATGAAATGTCTCGGTTGCGGGCATGTATTCGATGCCTACGTCGCCGAACTCCAGGATAAGCGGCGACAGCTTGGTCCGGCCGGTGAGCCGATATCTCACATTGGGGACTATTATCACTTCACTGGTCGTGACCCGATCCCGCATTGCCCTGAATGCAACTTCGCCCAACGCATGGCGGTCTGGCCATTCATCCCGCTGATCTGTTCGTTTGCATCGGTATGGCTGGCCGGAATGACCATGATGGTCATCTTGCTATCCGACAAGATTCCCGACGAATTCGCCGCGCCCTTGCCATGGATTGTCGGCATATGTTTCGCGGCAAGCTTGGTCTACGCCATCATTGCTCACTCGATCGCCAAGCCGATCCGCTGCTAGCGCCTTTGGCGCCCTTGACCTCAAGAACCGGATACGGCCCGCTGGCTGACAAGTGATTTATGGTCGGCTCCGCGCGAGGCGCCGATTTTTTCGCATCGCGCTCACCCAGTTGTTGTCATCCCTGATGGACGCCCCGCGAAGGTGGGGCGAAAGTCAGGGACCTAGCTGGTCACCGGCACATAGGTCCCTGTGTTTTGCGATGATGTAGGATGGTTGCGCGAAGGAGGCCGTTAGGTCCCTGGCTGCCTTGGCAAGCCGTGAGCGGGTTTGGCCCCTTCGCGCGTACCCAGCGTTTAG